>CALIKL010000073.1 GCA_938018055.1 uncultured bacterium | reverse complement strand
CGGGCTGCCAACGCATCTCGGTCATGGCGCGCATGGCAATCCGGTCGAGCACAGGATGAACGCCCTGCAGTTTCGTCAGCGCAATGGGAACGCCCTCTTTGTTGAGTGCGATCTGTATAAAAACCGCACCCGAAAGTTCATTGTCGCGAAGGCTGTCCGGTACGGGGACGGGGATGTCCGTACCCAGTCGGGTAAGGGTTCGGGGATAGCGGAAATGGCGAGAAAGAATCTGATAGCCACGTCGTTGCTGCTCTTTGATCAATGGCTGTACGTCACCGCTGAGGTCGTCCATCTGGATACGCGGCACCACGTAGCGTTCGAATAGCGAGTCAACGATTTCAGGCTCATTCCGAAGGAGTTCAATCAGACTCTCTTTGACATACAGATTGAACTTGCCCTGAGCGAACTGCATCTCTTGAACCGATGCGCCGTCGATGCGCATGGAGAGTAAATCGCTACCGGCTATATCCATGGATTCGAGAGACTCAAGGTCTCTGAATGCGCCTGTGGTGTCTGCAGCCACCTGCCACCAATAGGTTGTGTTTCCAGCCCATCCCTTCGGCGTTTCGAGCGGAATATGCTCATCGGAACCGCTGCAACCGGTGCTGGCAATCGCCAGAAGTGTGAAGATGGCAGCTAGCAGTATGGACGGAAATCGGGACACGGGGGAATGGGCAACAAGAAAAGACGACGATAGAAACACCGGCAAGCGGCTCGCATGTCTCCAACCACGCCGGTTCAGGCAGAAGGTTCTGACCCGGTGGTCAATCGGACGAAGTATTTCCGCCTATCCATAGCAACCACTTTGACCTGGCTGCCCGCAGAGATGAAGTCGCCTTCGGTGACAACCTCAATACGTTCGCCATCAATTTCTGCAACGCCGGTAGGCCGAAGCGGGGTCACTGCCACGCCAACCTTGCCGAGGTAACGAGCCCGCTGTTCGCCTTCACGGGCAACGAGGCCCTCGTCCGTTTTCAGGTTGGACGACAACACGAATCGATCCCAAGCTCCGGATTTCCACATCCAGTACAGCGACCCGCCCGTCAGGGTACTCGCCGAAAGCGTGGCGACGATCCCGCCAATCACACCAGCCTGCATGAAGGACATGGCCACGGCCGCCAGCATCATAAGCGCCCCCAGAATACCGACCACATTGAATCCCGGGATCAGGTAAACCTCTGCCACGATGAGCAGAACGCCCAAGATGATCATGGCAATGGGAATGAGCACGTGTCGGCCTTGAAGTTGAAAGGGGCTATACGCGGGTCTACGCAAAGATACGCCATTGTTGCAAACGCCCCACGGTCGCCCCTTCAGGGCAGCTGAAAGGAAATCCAGCTTCCCTTCAAGACCCATCGGGTATCAGGTCAGCCTCCGGACCTCTCGCACCCGGACTCGCGACCCTTTTACTTCGACCACCTCGACGGCCGTGCCTTTGCCGATATACTCGCCGGACGTAACCACATCGATCCGGTCCTCGTCGATCTCAGCCGTACCGGAGGGGCGCAGATCAGTCAGCGCCGTACCGGTTCGTCCCAGCCACTCGGTATGGGAGTCTGCACTGGTATAGCCTGTTTCTGCCGTCAACTCCGGTGCCAGGACCAGCTGGCCAAAGCGGTTTGACCTGGGCAGGAAGCGACCAAGGGAGAACATGGCGATAATCATCATCACCAGGCTGGTCGCCAGAGTCAGTACAGCCGAACTGATGGCTTCGCCCGACGGAAACGAGAAGCCGATGTTGCCGATGAGCGAGAACCCGAGAGCGAACAGGACAGCAGCCAGACCACCGATACCAGCGAAGCCAAACCCTGGAATGACAAAGATCTCAACCAACAACAGTATCACGCCCAGGGCAAACAGGAGGATCTCCCAGCTTTCGACAAGGCCCAGCAGGTAGTGGGGACCAAAAAAGGCAGCAGCACCCACGGCAGCGATCATACCCGGGAATCCGACGCCGGGCGACTGCAATTCGAAATACAGGCCGCCCATCATCATCAGCATCAGGATGGACTGCACAACGGGCGAGGAAAAGAAGCGAAGCAGCCCTTCGGCACGTGTCAATTGATGTTCGACAGTGTCGGCTTCCTCCACCTCGTAGATGGCCAGCAGGTATTTGAGTGAACCTACTTCGGCATCGGCCACATCAAGCTTGACCGCCTCACTCGTTGAAAGCGTCAATACTTCGCCTTCTTCACTGATACCCTCCAGATAGATGGACTCGTCCACCATGGCCTCTGCGATGGCTGGATCGCGCCCATTGGCTTCAGCCGTTGCCCGCATCAGGCCACGCATGTAGCTCTGGTACTTGTCAGGCGCGGCTTCGCCCGACGTGCCTTCGACCACCGTTGCTGCTCCGACCGAGGCGCCAGGGACCATGGCGATCTTGTCAGCTGCATACGAAATGAGCGCGCCGGCCGAAGCCGCGTTCTTGTCGATCAACGCCACAGTCGGGACCTCAGCATTCAGGATCGTCTTCCGGATCTCGTCGGCAGCGTCTACAAGCCCGCCGAAGGTATCAACGTGAAAGACCACGAGACCTGCTCCGGCATCGGAAGCGTCCCGCAGGGCGCGATCGATGTAAGCCGCGAGCGGGCCATCGATCATTCCTTTGACCGGAATGATGAAAGCCTGGCCTTCAATGGCTTGCTCGAAGGCAAGTGGGGAGCGATCTGCGACCTGCTCTTCTCCTTCCGGGACAGCCTCCTGGGCTCGTACGGATACAGGAATCACTAGAGCGGCGGCGATAAACAGAGCAATGATTCGATGCACGGCGGTCCGGAATAAGGTGAACGAGGATTTTTGCTACCCGATTAGTTGTTCGGGGATCCTAGGCAGGCTGCGAATTACGTCATACGCTCAATTCCATGAGTGATCGCACGGCGTTATCTATCTCATTCGCAGCGTTGTAGATGTGCGTCGAGATCCGAATGGCATTGTGGCCATCCCGCTGGTGCTCATCAATATGAATGTTCAGCGCTGCAAGTCGATCCACGGCTTCGATCGCATCCACGCCGTCGATCTCGAATATGGTACTTCCCGGGGCTGAACGGTCCCTTTCTCCCGAAAGCAACCGTACTCCGGACTGGCTCTCCAATGCGGACTTGAGATAATCTGACAGGTATCTGCATCGTGCCTCTACCTGACCCATTCCAATGGACTCCACGAATTCAATTGCGGTCCCTACCGACGCTCGGATGGCAAAATCTGCTGTCCCCGGTGCGCCATAGGAAGTCGAAGCCGGGTCCGGTTCGAAAGAGGAAGAGAAGCGCTCACTTGCGTCCCGACTGACAAACAGGAATCCCGTTCCGCAGGGCCCCAACGTCCACTTGTGCAGACTGGCCGAGTAGGCGTCACACCCCATGTCCCGAAGATCGATGCCAAACTGACCGACGGCTTGGGCACCATCGACCAAGGTCGTAAGTCCACGTGCGCGGGCCCATTCACACAAGTCGGTGACCGGATACAGGTGGCCACCGCGAGTCACATGACAGAAGGATATTGCCCGCGTACGAGGACCTATAGCATCGTCAAATCGGCGAATGATGTCCTCCGTAGACGGAAGTGGGCTCGGAATGAACACCTCTGTCACTTCGATCCCATTTCTGGCCTCCCGATACTTCCACGGCTTTCGACCCGCTGGGTGCTCTTGCGTCGTTATGATCACGTGATCGCCGGCGCGCAAGTTCAGCCCTACGGCTTGAAGGTGCAGCGCGACGGAAGCATTGGGGGTCAGGGTCAATTCCTCGGGCTGTACCCCGAAGAACCGAGCGAGTAACGGCAGCGTGGACTCGCGGATCCTGTCCTGGAGGTCGTGCTTCGCATGGATCGGATCCTCCGACTGGGCTCGATATCCATCCGCTACCGACTGCGAAACCACCCTTGGTGGCAGGCCGATACTGGCATTGTTCAAGTAGGACACGCCGTCAAGAAGACCGAAGTGCGATCGCAGATCGTTCCAACGTGGGGAGTCGGCCTCCAATCCTTGCGCAGAAAAGGGGATGACGCGTTGCGCATCGTCCGTCGAGCAGCCTGGTATGCTGAGTCCGGCGAGTCCCAGCGCCGTCAGTTTCATGGCGTCGCGTCGTGAAAGCGACCCGTGAGGAGGGTAATTTGATCGCGGCATGGCGTATTGACACTACTTCAGGCTACGTGAAGCCACACAATACGCAGATTTTCAGGTACTCACCATAGCAGGGTGGTCTGATTCCGTTCTGGATGCTGCGACGGCCCTGCGACCGATAATTCGGAGCATTCCCGGGAATATGAACTGGTGCGGAATGGCAAAAACCCACCAGTACATCAGGCCGACCAGGCCCCTTGGCTCGTAGTACGCCGTCTGCGTGATGGTCGTCATTCCTGGCGAAGATTCCCTGATCTTGAACTCCAGCCAGGCAAATCCAGGCAGTTTCATCTCTGCCCGAAGGAGCATGTAATTCGGCGATTCTACCTTCTCGACCCGCCAGAAATCAATGGTGTCGCCCGGTTGGATCGCCGATCGGCTTCGACGGCTTTTGCGCATCCCGATTCCGCCGACGAGCAGATCAATCAGCCCACGGATGCGCCACAGGATATCGGCATACAACCATCCGGTATCGCCACCGAGACCTCGAATGACGCCAAAAGCATTTTCGTGCGAACACGGCAAGGTCAGCACATTTCGCTCCTGAATCAGGTTCTCTGATTCGGCCATCGAAGAAAAGACCTTTCCATCAGATACGCCCGACGAAACCGAGCCACTCCAGTAGGTGTCCACAGTATCCGACTCGAACCGCTTCAGTGCCCGCTCGCTGGCCGTTTCATAGCTGATGGGCTCGATGTCGAAGAGACGCGTCGCTATGTCGTCGTGAACCACGACTTCGTTGTCCAGTCCATCAATGAGCTGTCGAGCAATGTGGGTATTGATGGGGGTAACCAGACCCACCCATAACGAAGAAAGCCGGGGTGTAAGCACGGGGACCTTGATGATAGGTCGGTTCAATCCCCGCAACGTGGCGTAACGCGCAAACATTTCAGCATAGGTTAAAATGTCCGCACCACCGATTTCGATGATCTTGTCGCGACTTGCCGGGATGTCGAGCGCTTGAAGCAGATAGGAGAGGACATCACGGATGGCGATTGGCTGCGTACGAGTGCGTACCCAGCGCGGGGTAATGAGGACCGGGACGCGCTCTGTCAGGTAGCGTACCAGCTCGAACGACAGGCTACCCGAACCGACAATGACGCCGGCACGGAACTCGGTAACGCTTACGCCACGTGACCGAAGGGCATCTCCGGTTTTGATGCGGCTATCAAGATGGGTCGAAATGACTTCAGAGGTTGGCTTGATGCCTCCCAGATAGATGATTCGGTCAACTCCGCATATTCTGGCGGCCTCTGCGAAGTTGCTGGCCGCCTCCTGCTCAGTGTCAACAAGATTGCCACGAGAATTGCCGAGCGAGTGAATGAGATAGTAGGCGATATTGACCCCTTTCAAGGCTCTATTCAGCGACGGGGGATCAAATACATTTCCCTCGACAATCTCCACATCGGATCGCCAGGATTTGTCCGGTACCCGATCACGATTCCGCACCAGACAGCGAACGCGATATCCGCTGGACAGCAACCTCGGAATAAGCCGGCCGCCCACGTAGCCGGTAGCTCCGGTAACAAGAATGGTCTGAGCTTCAGGCGCTGTCATGGACTCCTTCCGTTCCGTGATGGCAAGGGTGGGTGTTTCGATTACGGCGCCCGGATCAAGCTAGATGTGGACGCTGTGCTAATGGGTTTCCCGGGTTGAACAGCCGTTACCGGAGCAACCGCGGAAGCCATCCAAAGCGTCAAACCGATCCACTTCCTCAACGCGTGATCAACACCGGCGTACCGACTTCGATCATGTCCCAGAGGCGATCCATCTGGACATTCTGAATGGCTACGCAGCCTTGCGTCCAGTTCTGACGCTCCCCAGTGCCGTCGCCGTGGATCTCAATCCAGCCGCCGAGCTCTGTGTCCATGGGTGGCATCTGGAATCGATTCTCTGCATGGACGATTTGTTCGTACTGCTCCTCAGTGATCAGGCCATCTTCTAAGCCGCGCGCCGCATCCTCTGCGTTGGGATAATTCAGTACGAACGCCTTATAGAACTGGCTGTAGGCATTCTTGTTGGCGACGAAGAACTCTCCCTCCGGTGTTCGCCAGTGATCCGGGTCGCCGCTGCTGCCGCGACGCTCTTTGTCCGAGAAAAAGTTGTAGCCCAGGTCGGTGGGTATGCGATCCACCAAATGTTCTCCTCGATAGACGAACAGGGTCTGGCTTGCCTTGGAAATGCGCAGCCAGACATTGGTGACCTCTTCGGTTCGGACCAAGCCATTGGCGCCGTCCAGGGTGCGCACGCGTTTCCAACCTTCCCATCCCGGATCTTCAGACTGCAAGAATTCGACCGGTTCGCGCCGGGTCAGATTCATGTAGGCCCGGGTCGTGTCCGTTGGGAAGTAGAGCGTGGCGCGAACCGGGATCGTGTAGTACAGTCCGGTTGATTCGGCAGGTACTTTCGGTTCAGGAACAGCCGTTACCATCATTTCTGGAGCCGCTTGAGCAAGCGCCTCAGAAATACCGGAACACATCAAACAAGCGAGAGCTACGAGAATCGCGCGCACAGGGGTCTCATCTGGTGACGAGCTCTGTACGGACCTTCCCGGGGATGGATCCTGTCGGGTGCTGTGCAGGGCTCCCAATCGTTGTCCTACCGGACAATAACGACGGGCATCCGTTTTACCTGACCGTCCGCCTGGACGCTTACGAAGTACATCCCACTCGGAAGGCGACTCCCGTCAAGATTGATTTCGTGTGATCCAGCGGAGAGGGTCGTTCCATTTATGAGAACGGCGGCGCGCTGACCCAACGTGTTGTACAATTCCACGCGTACCGATGATGTATGTGGCAGGTCGAAGGACAGGGTAGCCGTCTGATCGAAGGGATTCGGATAAACAGGCGAGACGGAAATGGACTCAGGCAGCTCAACCTGCTCGGTGTCCGTGATGACTGCATCGAGGCCAAAGTAGTCCACAATATCCTGCAGGATGTCGGCACGGCTGCTTTCGCCATCTACGAGATCCGAAAGTGTGTACGACAAGGCAACGGCTCGCCCTCCTCCGGGTGACTGAGCCTGCATGCCTACGGTACCATAGCCTTCTTCCACGAACCAAGGTTGGCCTCGCCCATTCGGCGTAAACCGATCCACGGACGTGACCGCAATCTGATCGGATCGGCTGAAGCGTGCTCCGGCCGAAATGGAGCCATCCTGGCCACGGAGATCTGCGACCGGTTGCGAGCCTCCGCCATCGTTGGCCGAGGCAATTCCGAAGAGTGAGAGCAAATCGCCATTGCCTGCCTGATGGAACCCAAGGGCATCACCGCCTTCGAGATACACGCTTCCCCCGGCCTCCAGATAATCCCGCAGGGTTCGTGCTGGAATCTGTTCAAGCGGGACAGGCGGACTTTGCGGAGAGTAAGGGCCAAACGAGAGGAAGACGGCATCATACCCGGACAGATCTGGATGGATGGCTGCAGTGCGCGCATAATGCGTTTCCACGCCCGCTTGTGCGAGCAAGTCTGCGATGAACCGGCCGCTTCGAGCGCTCGTTTCCCCGATTCCTTCCCATACATAAACACCCGAATTAACCGAAACGTAGTCCGTCAGCGTAGTGGAGTACGTTTGACCAGCACCCGTGGCGGTGAGTGTGACAGAGTGAAGACCGGGCAGCGTATACGTATGGCTGGCAAACGAGGAGGTGTTGTCGACCGTACCGTCGCTTTCATAGTCCCACTGCCAGGCATTGGCAGATCCCGCTCCGAATGTGGAAAGATCGAAGAACGTCACAGCGCGCGGAGGAGGGCCTGAGCGACCAATGGCTGCCAGTGCAGCCCGGAAGACGAAGCCGCGTTCGGTCATTTTCTCCAGGACTACGCTTGCATTGGCGGCTCCGTTCAACAACGTGTCAGCCAGCACGATGGCGCGTGCTGCATCTTCGGTATTACTTCCTGAGCCCATCATGGAGAGGGCCTCCAGGAAAAGCAGATCCGTGGTTTGCTGTCCCAGTGCATCCCAGACTGCCATCACGGCTGATGACCAGATTTGTCCATCCGTGTGAATAGCACCGGTCAAATCGAAAGGGTAAATGCCACTGTAGTCGACCGTGCGGCCTCCAAATCCAGGGCGAAGACCCCAACGTGCCATGCTGTGATAGCCTGGATCGGTTTCTGTCATCAGTCCCAGACTCCGGGTGTACGAGGCTGCCCAATAATCCGAACTTCCTTCACTGAGTCCTTGCGTGGCGCTGAGGTTGCCATCGGTCACCCAATCATGCAGGCCGTGCCCCAGCTCGTGCAAGACGATGTCAGCATCCTCTGCGGCATCAACCCCTCCTTCGCCGAACCGCAAGCGACCGGCACCACCGAGGTATTGCGCATTGACCACATTATCCCCCCAATGCGGGTCGAATTGAACGCCGCCGTCGTAGTAGATGGGCTTGAGCGAGAATCCCAGAGTCTCATTGATGTATCGCATCGAGCGATCAAGGTGGTAGTACGTGTTCACCCCCTCGAATGCAGGTTGGCTACGTGTAAAGTGGAACGTACTGCTATCCTGCTCGAACGAGCCACGCTGCGGCGTTTCTACATCCCGATAGTCAGCCCAGGGACCGGTCAGGGAATAGGTGGCCCCGTCAAAAGACAGATCGCGCAATGTGCGTTCCTTGAGCTGAGCTGTCAATTCCGGTGAATCGGTATTTTCATTGTCCAAGAACCCGTCGATGTCACCATACTGGGCGCCTGCCGTTGACATCGGATCCGGATCGAATACCCAGCCAGATCCGTCAACGCGCCTGGCATTTGCAGGTGCTTCCTCGATTGGCTGCGTTGCTGGCAATACAGCATCGGGGGAGTGTGTGGCGAGAGGATCCCGAAGGTGCGTGGTTGGCTCCGAGCGAAAGACATCGCCCGATAGGGCATCGACCAGAATGTCCCATGCACCGTGGTAGGTCACCATGTCGACATGATGCACCAGACGACCCGGACCGTTTGGAGCGTAGATCATGAGCTGGCCTTCAGCGCGTTGCACCTGATTGGTTTCCAGGAAGTCCTGGGCAATCGATACGGCCTCATCGCTTCCCATTTTTGATGCGGAGACGTCCACGCTCAAGTTGGCCTTGTACCCATTGGTCACATAGCGGACCGCTCCTTCGCGATCCAGGATGATAGCGACGTCGGAGCGGTACACCGGAATGCCATTGTAGATCTGGTTGAATCGAACACGTGTGCCGCCAGGCGTGGTGCGAACCGCATGAAGGACCATGTCGTCCCCGCCTGTGGCCATGCCCAGATCGGTGCCGCGATCGCGGAAGTAGGAGCGGGCGATTTCTTCGGGTGTGCCGTTGGCCTGATAATCGACCGAATACAGGACGAGTGGAAGCTCGGTCCTCAGATTGACACGTGAGGTGGGACGGACTTCGGACTCAACGTACTCCTCGGGGAGCAGAGTGTATTTCTTCAGGGGGACGTCTTGGGCCAGAGTCGTTTCAGTCAACCCAAAGCAGATAGCGATGAGAAAAAATGCACGTCCTATTATAATGAACCGTTCTATCTGGGGTGAAAAAGTGGGCAGCGCACGAGCAGCCATCAGAGTGGGAAAGCTGCTATCTCCGTAGGTATCTATCTCTCGCCAGCAAGTCGTAGCAGAGCATTACACCTGATCGAAGGCCTCGATCACGGCGTCAATATCGCACAAAGCAGACGCGTGATCCACCTGGGCCTTGAGCGCATCCTGCCCATTTGCTGGGCAGAAAGAGCTCCCGACTATCTTCAGTGCAGGAAGATCGCCATTCGTATCACCAATGAATGCAACTTCCTCCATCGACAGTCCCATTTCTTCCGCGAGCCATGAGATGCCTTCAGCTTTGGTCAACCCCTCGGGCACCACGTCGATTGAGATGTGGGTGTGGAACGTGTTGAAGTGTGGGAATTCGCGGTCCACGAATTCCTTGATCTCTGCGAGGGCGTCGTAGAGTCCGTATTCCTCGCGTCCAGCGGCAGCTCCCTGGGTCAGCTTGGCATGATCCATGGACAGGGCAGGGTAGCGGTCGATGACCTGCTCCATAAAGGCTTGGATGTCTTTCACGTCACGTCGAATCGCAGGGGTGAAAGAGGGGTGGAATTTCGATGTCCCGGTTGTGACATCGAACATGCCGGCACCGGATTCGAACAGCGTGGGGACACGGATTCCGAGCAGCTGGGTCATCGCCTCTACGTAGGCATACGCACGGCCCGAGCACAACGAGAACACGGGGCGTCCAGGCTCCTGGATCCGATCCATGAGCTCGCGGATGCGATCCATGCGGAACGACTCGTAAGGCATGGCCAGACATCCGTCGATGTCGGACACGAAGAGCTTGATCATCCGATCTGGTGGTTTTGCGAAGGGGCCTGGCCCAGGGGAGGCACTAATCGCCCTTGCTGTACACTTCGGCGAGGTCGGCGATGAGCTCGTCCGAGATGCCCATGGTGGAGAAGCCACCGTCATGGAACAGATTCTGCATCGTCACCATGCGCGTGAGGTCGCTGAGCATGGCAACGGTGTAGTCCGCACAGGATTCGGCGTCGGCATTTCCCATTGGAGCGATGCGTTCGGCGAACTGGAACATGGCATCGAACCCTGCAATGCCGGAGCCTGCCGTGGTGATGGTCGGGCTTTGCGAAATCGAGTTGATGCGAATGCCACGTTTACCGAGGCGGTAACCGTAGGAGCGTACAATGCTCTCGAGCAGGGCTTTGGCATCCCCCATTTCCGAGTACTTCGAAAACGTGCGCTGGGCACCGATGTAGGTCAGTGCCACGATAGAAGCGCCATCTTTCAGGGCTCCCGTTCCGTCCGCGGAGTGCACGGCCCGGTGCAAGCTCATAGCGGAGATGTCCAGCGACTTCTTGTACCACTCGTAGTTGAGGTCTTCATACGGGCGGTTTTTGCGCACGTTGAGGCCCATACCGATCGAGTGTACAACGAAGTCCACGCCGCCATAAAGCTCCTTCGCCCGTTCAAACAGCGCATCCAGGTCGTCAGCGTTGGTTGCATCGGCCCAGATGATTTCCGCATCAGTTTTCTCCGCCAGCTCATCGAGTCCGCCGAGGCGCTTGGCCACCGGGGCATTCGAAAGGATGAATTGACCACCTTCGCGGTGGATCGCCTCGGCGATTTTCCACGCGATACTGCTGTCGTTGAGTGCGCCAAATACGACGCCTTTCTTTCCGGCGAGGAGTCCGTTTCCGCTCATGATGCTGGGATATTCAGGAATGGGTTTACTCAGGAAGAAGACCTGGATGCGGCCAAAGGTAGAAAAGACTCACCAATCACGCGTTATCTGGCGAGCGCAACGGACCCATGCGAGCAATCATTTCATCGTGAATCAATCCGTTTGAAGCGACGATTTCAGAGCCGAGCGGCATAGCGTCTGGATCTGAAGGAGGGCGGCCCGAAAAATCGGAGAATCGGCCTCCGGCCTCGGTAACCATCAGCACGCCTGCAGCTACGTCCCAGGCTTCAATGCCTTGCTCAAAAAATCCGCCGAACCGGCCGCAGGCTACCCAGGCCAGATCGAGCGAAGCAGACCCCGGTCTGCGTACGCCTCGCGAGTCCTGCCAGAATGAGCGAATCACCTCCGTGTAGCCGTCCATGAAATCAAATTGCTTGTAAGGGAAGCCTGTGGTGATGACTGAATCAGCGAGTCGGGCGCTTGAGCTTACCTGACAAGCTTCCCCGTTAAGGAAAGCACCTTTCCCCTTTATCGCATGGAAGGTTTCCTTTCGATTCACATCCTGGATGACGCCCATAACCGCCTGGCCGTCAAGCTGAAGACCGATCGACACGCCGTATTGTGGGATGCCGTGCATGAAATTGGTTGTGCCATCGAGCGGATCCACGATCCACAGGTAGCCCGGGATGTCGTAGAGTGATTGACCGCTTTCTACGAACCCTTCTTCCGCCAGGATGTGATGATCCGGAAAAGCGGCCTCTATGGCTTCCAAAATGATCTGCTGGGCACCTTCGTCGACATAGGATGCGAAATCATTCACACCCTTGTCTCTTACATCGGCCTCCTGAACCCGGCCGGATTGCGACTGGATGAACGCGGCCGCATCCCGTGCGGCTTTGACAGCAGTCGCAGCGGCTAATTCCAACAAGTCAGGGGAGGAAGTCATAGGGTTGGGGAAATGGTCGGATCGGCGGGGCGATCGTGTCGTATCATTCGTATGCCATCAACCACGTTTTCTGGCCCGGGTTCACCGCTGAACGCCATGCGCTCCTTTTTCATCGTCATTCTGTTTGCTGCCGCGCTGATATTCGGTTCGGGCTGTAATAACGGTTCGATGGAAAGGGTGGGGTCGATCGAGGCAGCTGAGCGGGATTCGATCTTGGTGTTCCTGAATCAGGTCGGACAAGATGCGATGCATGGCGCGTTCACGAATCTGCAGGATTATGAGTACCGACGCTACTTGAGGACTGAGCAGTTCGACGGAGACGATTTTCTGCTCGCATTCACGGAGCACCTGATTGAGGTGGAGGGGGATTCAGCAGCGCGTGCCATGCGTGTCACGCGGGCAGATTCTGGTGGCGCCTTCGACTTCGGGTTCTTCAACCAGTTTGTCTCCGAAAATGTAGAAGGTCCGGATCCTGTGGACCTGGTTCCGTTTCTGATTGAGGAAGATCCAGCGTACCTGAGCCCGCGAAACCTGGATAAATATGCTTTCCGAATGGCCGGTGACACCTTGATGTGGGACCGCTCGGCGCTCATTGTGGAGGTGCGCGCCAAAGCTGATCTTGCAGACGGTGAAAACATTCGGCGCGTTCGCTACTACGTCGATGAGTCATCCAACCAGCTCGTCGCCATGTATCTGGAGCGAATCGACCTGGGACTGTTGTTCAGGGAAGAAAGCACTTTTTATATGCACGTCCGTCCTGCGCCAGGATCGACCGTTTCCGGTTTGGACGACTCGGCAGTCTACGTGCCTTACAATACACGTTTCCAGACGCAAATCAGTACACCCTTCAAAGGGTCGTATCGTATCCGTACGGTTTCGACGTACACGGATCATGAGCTGGTGCGGCCCTGATCTTGCCCCGCGTCTGGACTGATCGGCTCTTTGAAATGGCCGGATTCAAGCGCCTTGGATTACTCCTGATCCAAGGGCACGTCCAGGTACAGACTGGCCAGCTGCGAGTCTGCCATCACAGCCAACCGGGAAAGGCTATTCGCCTCAATGAGTCTGTTCACGATTGCACGCGCCTCGTCCGGCTCGTCGGATGCCAGGAAAACACGGGCCAGCTGTACGTGCCCACGAGGGTCTGTATTGTCCTGAGCGACGGCCACTCGGGCGAGTGATTCGGCGCGCGTTCCAGCTCCGATTTCCAGTGCGCAGCTGGACAGGCGTACGTAGTGGTCGATGCGTTCCAGGAACAGGTTGGATGCCTGTTCCAATGCTTCACTCGCAGCGTCTTCCTGGCCGATCTGGGCAGCCGATTCACATCGGAGCAGGTGGGCTTCTCCATCTTCGGGCGTAAGGCGTGTTGCCCGATGGGCATCCTGAAAAGCCTCTTCGGGCCGCTGCATATCCATCAGGATGGCGGCCCGCAATTTCAAGGCCTCCACGTCGTTGGGACGATCATTCAAAACCCGATCAATCCGAGCCTTGGCTTCGAGCAAGCTGTTACCGGTTGACCAAGCGGTATGAGCCCTGTGAAACTGGACATTGAGCTCAGGAGATCGAAAGTCCTGCGCGTGGGCGCTGGGGGCGTTCGCAGAAACCAAGAGGGCTGCAACAACAAGGAGTGCTATGAAAAGGAGACGTCGCATGTCGCACTGAAGATAGCAACTATCATTCCCCTGACTCTACGGGCGCAATATCTGTCTGAAAAGATGGCTTGCAGTGGAAGGTATGCGTCTATTGCGCGGCATTGATGGGCCTTGGTGTCTAGATTTGCCGACATGTCAGGTAGTAGCATATTCATTGAACGATCCTCTGGTTGCGGTCGGATCATTCGTCATGTGGCAGAAACCACGTCAACGAATACTGATGCGCGGTCATGGGTTTCCGAGGACGCGCCACATGGCGCCGTTGTCGTTGCGGATCATCAGACTGCGGGGCGCGGCCGCTTTGCGCGGACCTGGGAATCGGCGCCCGGCCAAAACCTGCTGCTGACCGTGATTGTACGGCACTCCCTGCCGCGCCCCGCGCTGCTTCCCCTGGCCATCGGTTGGGCCGTTCGGAAAAGTGTCGCCTCCTTTCTGCCCGGATCGACCGTCCAGGTTAAGTGGCCCAACGATGTACGCATTGATCGTCGCAAGATCGCGGGTATACTTGTTGAATCGCCTGACCGGGGAGTTTTTCTGGCTGGAATCGGTTTGAATGTGAACCAGGACAGCTTCGGTGCTTTTTCTGATGGGATCCCTACCTCGCTCTTGCTTGAAACCGGTCAGCGCATGGATCGGGCGGAGGTCTTTGATCGGTTGATGACGGCACTGGATGAAGCCCTCGTCAGGCTTGCCAATGGCTCGTTGCTCGATACCTATCGAGAGCATCTGGAAGGGCGATTAGAGCCGGTTCGTTTGCAGGATGGTCGTTCCGGTATTCTTGAAGGGGTCGATCAATCAGGAGGACTGATCGTTCAAACCGATATCGGCACAATTGTGGTACATTCGGGCGATGTTTCTTTGCGTCCTCCCGGCGGCCGGGATGCGGCCCGACACTCTTGAAAGTGAACGCCAAGGCATGTGGCTCCTCATCGATATCGGAAATAGTGCGTCCAAGGTCGGGTTGTTCGACCCCACGTCCGGCGTAGAGCGTGTCTCCGGTGAAGTCGTTCGAACGGAGCGGTTTGACCACGGACCGTCCCATGATCAGGCACTGAAAGCGTTTGTCGGATCCGTGAATGTTTCCCGAGCCGCCGCAGTTACCGTTGTACCTCAACAGCGGGAGATCTGGGCCGAGGCTGTACGTCGGGTTTGTAGCGTATCACTCGGGTTTCACGATCAGCATTCCGCCATGCCGATCCAGCTGACATATGAAACTCCCGATACGTTGGGGCATGATCGCATAGCGGTAGCCGTTGGCGCATGGATGCGGCATGGAGTACCCGGAGAGAAAGGGGTGCTGGTGATGGATGCAGGGACAGCCCTGAATGTGGAGGTGGTGCGGCCGGATGGTACGTATCCCGGAGGCGTCATCGCCGCGGGGCCGGCCATGGTACGAGATGCGCTGGGTTTCTCCACTGCTCAGCTTCCTCTTGCCTCACTCTCGTTGCCATCGTCCCCTGTGGGTGCATCGACGACGGAAGCGTTGCAGTCAGGCATTCTCTACCCAATGCTCGACGCGGCGAGTGGGTTGGTGAGACGCATCATGGAAGCAGAGGAGGGACCCTTCCAGGTTGTTGTCACGGGGGGATGGGGGACGTGGATGATCGAGCAGCTGCGCGTCGACTGGGTGTACGATCGCAATCTGGTGCTCAAAGGAGTATCCGACTTGATGCGCTTGGCAGACTGATGCGCTTGTTTGACTGAGATCGGCGCTCTGAGGGTCAGGCGCTTTCGTCCGAGTCGATCAGATTTTCGAGACGATGCTCGTGAGACAGATACCGGATGCGAGCGAGCACCAGATCGAACGCCACCGCATTGTGTCCCCCTCGGGGGATGATGACATCGGCCTGACGCTTGGAAGGCTCCACAAATTCGATGTGCATGGGCCTGACAGTCGACTCGTATTGCTCCAGTATGGACTCCAACGAGCGTCCGCGCTCAACCATATCTCTCCGAATACGACGGATGAGACGAATATCATCGTCTGTGTCCACGAACAGCCTGATGTCCATCTGCTTCGTCAGCTCGGGCTCTGCCAGCACCAGGATGCCTTCGACAATGATGATGGGCGTAGGCTCGATCCGTTGGGTTTCGCCTGCTCTGGTATGGTTGGCAAAATCGTAGACCGGCTTGTTTACGGCTTGACCAGCCAGCAACTGTTCGATGTGCGAAACCAGCAGAGGTGTCTCCAGCGAATCTGGGTGATCGTAATTCACCCGCAGTCGATCTTCGAACGGGATTCCTCCCAAATCCTTGTAGTACGCGTCATGCTCCAGAACGGAGACATGCTCGGGCCCCAACTCGTCCAAGAGGCGGCGCAGGATGGTGCTTTTGCCAGAGCCGGATCCACCGGCCAGTCCGATGATAACGGGACGCGTCATGAGTGCTTCCTGGTCAGATCAGGAGGCAGATACTATCCGCGCTTGACCATCACCAGTTCGTGGGTGCGACTGTCTTCGTCGTAGGAAGATAGGGACTCGTCCCACCGATAACCGTCCGGGTGCTTCCATTCCAGGAAAGGCTCGAGATCTTCAACGGTTTCTTTCACGATGAAGTTGACCAGTTTGCCTCGAAGCGGCTTCACCCCATGGGTGACCGGCTTCATTTCACCCGTTTTTCTGTTCTTTCGGAAGAACTTGACGGACACCATGGCGCCGTAGGTTACCTCATTGTTCCATGCTTCGGCATGCACGCCGGGGAGGAAATTCCAGACGAAGCGGCCTTCGATGGTTTTATTGAGCTGTTCACTCAGGTTGTCCTTCCAAAAGGCATTCATCTTTCCGAGTTCAGGGAGGACCGCGTCCATCTTGAGCTTGTACATCGGAATAAGATCATCCGGGCGAAGGAGTCCAAACATCCCAGAGAAAATGATGCCTTCTTCCAGGAGGCGTCGCTGCGCTCCGGTGGGCAGGCCCGGGAAATCCATCGCTTGGTACATGACCCCTGGCGAATAGCGGTCCAACGCTGAGATCAGAGGCGCTTTGTAGATCTCAAGATTTGCATTGACGGCGGCCTCCAGGTTGACGCCCTTCACGCCGAACAGTGCTTCCAGGTCATGATCTCCACTCTTGATCACTTTGTGGAGATGATCGATCAGCTGACGTCGCTGCGGATTCAGCTGATGGAAATAGTTGAAAGTGTTCGACGTGCGGTAGTCGAACATGTCGGGAGCGAACGGATTTCCGCCTTCCTGTTTGCCCTCCGATGGAGGGAGAAGAATCGAAAAGTTGGGCATGGTGATGGGGCCAGATGAAGGACGCTCCGTCCGGTAGACTTATCCCTCTGACGGTTGCTGTCTCATTTCGTCCAGCAACGCGTCGATGTCGTTACGAATCTCGCTCGCTTTCTCCTTGGCGTCTTTTACGAGCGCATCAGCTTCCCGGCGGGCTTCGCCCGACTCCTCGTTCTCCGAGACAGCCTGTTCGATGGCATCGGCCACAGAGTCACCCAGCTTATCCAACTGGTAAGCGAGCTTGCGACGAAGGCGTTTGCCTTCTTCAGGAGCGAACAGGACACCCATTGCGAAGCCTGCGGCTGCGCCGATCAACAGACCCCAAGTACCGGTTCTGACTGCTTTGCCTAGTGAGTTGTCCTTCATGAGATGATCCCTGTTCTGTTCATTGCCAGGACCCCCAATGGCCGTGGGCGCCGGTGGATCACGTGGCTGCTATCGACAAAAAAGCCCACGATAGTTGTACCGTAGGCAATCCGATGCGGTTTCGGACCGAAGGTCGAAATCGGGGATTTTGAAAGGGGCTGTTAGCCGGTCTCACCACGTGGTGAGACCGGCCGCAAAAAACGTCAGCCTACTTCCCTTTCTTCTTGTGCCGATTCTTACGCAGGCGCTTCTTACGCTTGTGCGTGGCAATCTTATGACGTTTACGTTTGCGACCGCAAGGCATGAGCTTTACCGTTGGCTGTATGGATAGCGGACATTTCCGCTCGGTTCGTTAATCAGAGCAGGTTTGCGGGATAGGTATCTGCAAACCGGTCAGAACACCTAAAATACGCCTATCGGTTGCTTGGAGCAAGAAATCCGGCTCATGGTTCTGCGTGGTTTCCTTGAAGAAAGGGTTCATTTCATGCCTGGCGGCTGGGAAATCGCCTGAAACAGCCTTGGAAACAGTTTATTGCAAGGAGACATCGTATTTTCGACCATCGGAACGCACATTATCCGGTTCCAGCTCGATTGGAACTAATCTAAACGCCTATGGCTGGCTTATCGTACGAAATCAAGGAGGTTGACGGCATCCAGTATGCGGAAGCCGGTGCAGACTCCAAGGCGACCCCTGTGCTGCTTTTGCACGGCATGATGGGAACGATCGACAATTGGGATAACCTGATTCCGGCCGTGGCCGACGCGGGGTATCGCATTGTGTGTCCCGTCCTTCCCATGTACACCATAAAGCTCCGCCAGGCTCATCTTCAGGGTATCGTCGATTTCGTTCGCCGATTCACCGACCTGGCTGGCATGGAGAAGGCGGTAGTAACGGGTAACTCCTTCGGCGGCCACGTCGCAGCCATGTACGCCATGCAGTTTCCAGAGCGGGTAGCAGGTGTCGTGCTTTCGGGAGCTTCCGGTATCTACGAAGTGGAGATGTCTTCCTCGGTCATGCGTCGCAACGACAAGAACTACCTGCGTCCGCGGGTCGAGAAAACGTTCTATGATCCGAAGCATGTGACGGATGAATTACTCGACGATGTCATCGACATCATCACCGATCGAGAAAAGGCCATCCGCCTGATCAAGTTTGCTCGTGCGGTGGAAAAAACGTCGATCAAGGATGAGCTTGATCAGATCAAGGCGCCGACATTGTTGATCTGGGGAAAGCAGGACCAGATCACGCCACCCGACGTCGCCGAGACGTTCCATGCAGGCGTCCCGAGCAGCGAGCTGCACTGGATTGATGAATGTGGTCACGTGCCCATGCAGGAACAGCCGGCCGAGTTCAATCGCATTTACCTGGACTTCCTGAGTCGGGTCGTGGGCGAGCCGACCCGGGTGGTAGCTGGCTGATCTACTCCCGAGCCGACCACCCGCGGGGTGGTCACCACTCACCATGCTCATACGACCGTCCGAGCATTCGCGCGTACTCCCAGGCAACCGGTGAGTTATGTTCATGCTCCCACGAATCGTGTGATGGCAAGAATCAGCAGATGGAATGAAACACGTTATTCTCTTCTTGACCCTTTCCTGTCTTCTGATGGGATGTGACAGCGAGAGTCTGATGGATAACCGTCGTCAGATGGAAGATGGAACGGTCGTGATTGGCCCGTACATGGAGGATAACCTGGATGGAGACCCGTTCGAATTACGGGGCGCGGCAATCAATTCGAACCGTCTGGTCATCGATGTCGCCTATTCAGGCGGGTGTGCCCAACATGACTTTGCTGGCTTTACTCCCAATGTGAATATCCTGATCTATCCACCTCAGATAACCGTCTTTGTCGTGCACGATGGGAATGACGATCTGTGTGAGGCCTATCCGAATGAGACGGTGGAACTGGATATATCAACGTTGATAGATGAGTTCGGAGATCGATTCAGATTGACCGTTTATCCGATCGAATCCGCTTCCAAGAGTATCGTGTTGGATTACGGCGAATGATGCGGCTCCTTTCCGTGATGGCCTTACTGATCCTGATCAGCGGATGCAGCCCCAGGCTGTCGCCCCTGTATCGCGATTATGAAGTGACGGCAGGCGAAACCCAGAGCGAGACGGATGCTGCCATCATCCCCGATGACCATGCCGAAGTCATGGTCCGGATTCGGGCTGCACTCGAGGCGGCGGGATGGCAGGTCTCCGAGGCAGTAACGCCAAATGTGATTGCCGTAGCATCTCGAAAATTTCGGGAGTGGGGCATCTATTCGATCGAGGTAGATCTGGAGGTGGCGCCGGTAGGGGGGAATTACGTTCGGCTGTTCGTACATCCCTATCGCATCTATTTCACAGGTTCGAAGCGGAAGATCCCTTATCTGCGTGGCAGTCTGGCGCGGTCTGTCTTGAAGGATCTGCACGAGGCGTTTGCGGAACAGGGACTTGAGCATATCGGAACGGCTCAGACACGGGACCGTCGTGCGCTGCTTGGTGATTGATCTGATTGTTCTGAGTTGAGTGTCGATGTTGGGATTCTACCCCTTGCCGGGATATGCAACGGGAAGTATATAGGTGGCGTGCTGAAATCAACCCACCAGCTCCCGAATCCATGAAACGCCTTACTGTCCTTGTATTCGCTCTTTTCCTGGCCTTTCCCGCCTTCGCCCAGGATGGATATCAAGAACCCACCGATGCGCTGAAAGCGCTGGTCGATGCGCCGGTCGCGCCTTCGATGTCTCTGAGCCCGGACAAAAACACCATGCTCTTGATGGAGCGGCAGGCGTTGCCGACCATCGCCAACCTGTCTCAGCCCGAATTGCGATTGGCTGGAACGCGCATCAATCCCCGCACGAATGGTCCCAGCCGATTGACGGGCTTTGTGTCGATGACCCTGACGACCGTCGATGGCGCCGGCGAACGGACTGTTTCAGGCATTCCCTCTGATGGGAGTATCGGGTTCGGCTCGTGGGCCCCGGATGGCGCTCGATATGTATTCCCGGTTACGCTGAAGGACCGAATCGAATTGTGGGAAATCGACCTGGCCTCAGCTTCGGCCTCCCGTTTGATTGAGCAGCCGCTCAATGGTGTGGGTGGCGGCATGTTCACCTGGATGCCGGATAGTGAGACGCTGCTGGTGCGGGCCGTCGCGGCTGATCGCGGCGCCATTCCCATGGCACCTGAGGTCCCGTCCACCCCAGTCGTTCAGGAAAACACCGGCGCCGCCGCGCCGGCCCGCACCTACCAGGATCTACTTGAGTCGCCCTACGATGAGGATGTTTTTGAGTGGTTCATGAGCAGTGATCTGCTGCGGGTGTCGGGCGATGGCACGGTGACCGATCTGGATCGAAGTGGCATGATCACGTCCATGGATCCGTCACCTGATGGCCGATTCATCCTGCTGGAAACGATGCATCGTCCGTTTTCTTACTTGGTGCCTTATTACCGCTTCCCGAACCGCATCGAAGTCATTGACACCGATGGTGGATTGGTTGAACTGATCGAGGAGCAGCCTCTCAGGGAAAATGTGCCGACTGGTTTCGGTTCAACTACGACGGGTATTCGCTCCATTGGCTGGCGTCAGGACGCCGATGCCACGCTGGCGTGGGTCGAGGCGCTCGATGGAGGGGATGGCAACACCGAGGCCGATGTACGCGATGCCGTCAAGCAGCTGCCGCATCCGTTCACGGAAGAGCCCATGACGCTCATCGAATTGCCGCTGCGCAGCGCCGGCATGATGTGGAGCAGTGACGGGTACATGCTGGCCGCAGAGCGCTGGACATCCACGCGCGCGTTCCGCATGTACAAGGTGCCCACCAACGGTACCCGCATCGCCATCCAGACCGTATTCGATTATTCCTACGAGGATCGCTACGCCAATCCGGGTTCTCCCATGATGGACACGGACGAAACGGGACGCAACCTGTTGATGACATCGGACGACGGGTCGATTTATTTGACCGGAACGGGCGCGTCTCCAGAAGGCAATCGTCCATTCTTGCGTCGCTATGACATGCGTTCTGGTGAAACGGAAGAGCTATTTCGCTCCGAGGCGCCGTATTACGAGCGCTTTGCCGGGTGGCTGGATGAAAATGCCGGCACGTTTCTGACCATGCGAGAGTCGGTCAACGAACCGCCGAACTATTTCCAGCGGTCGGTGGGTTCGGACGAGATCACGGCCGTTACCAACTTCCCGCACCCGTATCCCGAGCTGGAAGGCATTTCCAAGGAGACCATTTCCTACACCCGCGAAGATGGCGTGCCGTTGACGGCCGATTTGTATCTGCCGGCGGGCTACGATGCATCGCGTGATGGCCCGCTACCTACACTTGTCTGGGCCTATCCGCGCGAGTTCAAATCGGCCGCCGCTGCCGGGCAAGTTTCTTCGACGCCTTACGCATTCAAGCGCATGTCCTACTCCGGTGCGCTGCCGTATGTCACACAGGGCTATGCCGTGATGAACAACGCGGCCATGCCCATCATCGGGGAAGGGGATGAGCAGCCCAACGACTCCTTTGTCGAGCAGCTCGTGACGAGCGCCGAGGCCGTTATCGATGAGGGCGTGCGCCGCGGCGTGGTGGACCCCGATCGCGTGGCCATCGCCGGGCATTCGTACGGCGCCTTCATGACGGCCAATCTGCTGGCACATTCCGATCTTTTCCGCGCCGGCATTGCTCGCAGCGGCGCCTACAACCGTTCGCTTACGCCCTTCGGCTTTCAGGCCGAGCCGCGAACGTTCTGGGAGGCTCCGGAGATCTACTTTGCCATGAGTCCCTTCATGCATGCGCACAAGGTCAACGAGCCCATCCTGCTCATCCACGGGATGGCGGACAACAACTCAGGCACCTTCCCGGTCCAGAGTGAACGCTTCTACCACGGCCTGAAAGGCAACGGCGCTACGGCCCGCCTGGTCATGTTGCCACATGAATCACACGGCTACCGCGCCCGCGAATCGGTGCTGCACGTGCTGTGGGAGACACACACGTGGCTGGACACCTGGGTCAAGAACGCGACCCCCCGCGTCGAAGTGAACGAGCCGACGGGGCGGTAGGACTTCGGCCGGATGTAAAAAAGGTTACATCCAATTTTCCGCAGTGAGAGCGGATAGTCAGGATAACGGGGTGCGCTTTCGGAGAGTTGACCCTCTGCGCAGGGGGCCTCGTCGCGAGCTTGTCGATCGAGCAGCAACTCCAGAGCGTCATACCCGATGAGGAAAGCCAACATTACCTGTGGGGGGGTGTTGTGCGATTCTCATCGGGTTGACATTGAATTTCGGGTGTTTCTTTGAGTTTTGCCCGATTGATGTCAACGGGGCTGACAGGCGATCGCGCTGCCTGTCAGCCCTTTTTTGCATCCTAGTCGCCAGGTAGCGGCCAGGCAGCACATTCAGCTGGAAACAAATCGGGGCCCATAACCCGTAACAGGTAGGTATCCACCACGTATCACGGTGTATACGCTCGGCCTGGCACGCATGCGTGCTGAATGGCGCATCAGAGTGCCAAGGCGTGTTCTTTACAAGTATGGGGATGTCACGGCTTCGACGGGTGATGAGTAAAGCAGACTGCGTGTCGAGCCTTCCAAGGGTGCTCGTAAATCCCTCTTGGAAAACCGACAAATGCCAACGATTACGCATTCGCGATGGCCGCTTAAGGTCCTTTAGGAACCTTAGCCTTGCTATCTGTCCACCAGCATGTCTGTCCATAGACAGCTGACTGGGCATCGACTCTTATGGAATAGGTGACGCCACGCCGGCTGAGTAAGCGGCACCGAAATTCGATCAGCCTTTGTGCAGGTCTGGCCCTAGATGGCTGGCCACGGAACTGCATGAGCATTGAGTAAGCCAACTACACACGTAGACGTCTGACTGGACTGTCATTCGGACCTGGGTTCGACTCCCAGCATCTCCACTTCAGGATCTATTCGAGATCCTTTGATACGGGCCGCCCCCGATACCGGAGGCGGCCCGTACTCATTCATATGAGCCAAGAGCATGGCATATGAACCAAGAGCATGGTATCGTCGTATCCTGAGTCCTCAGGCGGCAATCTGAGCTTCACGGTCGACAGAGCTTACTCGCGCCTCTCCTTGGAATTCATTCTCCTGTTTCTCCTGATTCTTGTCAATGGCATATTCGCCATGGCAGAAATTGGTCTCGTCGCTTCTCGAACAGTTCGTCTCAAGCTTTTAGCGGAAGGCGGAGACGAATCGGCCAAAGCCGCGCTGCGCTTGCGGGATGATCCAACCAAGTTTCTCTCTACGGTACAGATCGGTATCACAGCGATTGGGATTCTGAATGGTATTGTTGGGGAGGCCGTATTCGCCGAGCCGCTTTCCGAGCTGTTGCAGATGATTGGTTTGGGAGCAGGAGTCTCCAGCGTAGGGGCCACCGCCATTGTGGTAATAAGTATTACCTACCTGACCATCGTCTTCGGAGAATTGGTCCCCAAACGTATTGCCCAGTTCAACGCCGAGGGAGTTGCTCGCGTCATGGCGAAGCCGCTGGCCGCCCTCGCCAAATTCTCCAGTCCTTTTGTCTGGATTCTCTCAACCTCGACCGATGGCGTGCTCAAGATGTTGGGCAAGGGGGAATTGTCCAGTGCAAACGTGACAGAAGAGGATATCCATGCCGTTTTATTCGAAGGGTCTCGCTCTGGTGCGATCGAGCAGCAGGAGCACGACATGGTCCGCAACGTTTTTCGACTGGATGATCGACAGATTGCATCCTTGATGACGCCTCGAAGCGAGATCACCTATCTGGATTTGGACGAGTCTCTGGAGGCCAGCCTCCACCAGTTGATTGCATCGGATCATACTCGCTATCCGGTATGTCGCGGAGGACTCCATGACATTCGAGGGGTGATTACAGCGAAAAGGCTCTTCCGTCAGCATCTGGAGGGTCATGCGGGGCAGGACATTACCCCCTATCTGTTGCCCGCGGTTTATGTACCCGAATCGCTGACGGGTATGAAGCTTTTAGAGCAATTCCGGGAATCCGGTATGCAGATGGTATTCGTTGTGGACGAATACGGTGACGTGGTTGGCTTGATCACCTTGCAAGACCTTCTGCAGGCGCTGGCAGGTGAATTCAAACCTGCCGATCCATCTGATGTGTGGGCTGTTCAGCGGGACGACGGTTCCTGGCTGCTGGATGGGCTGATGCCGGTGTTGGAACTTCAGGACACGCTTGGCCTGACCGGGGTGCCCGATGAGGAACGGGCACAGTACCACACGCTGAGCGGCATGATCATGTGGATGTTCGGTCGGGTGCCTGAGACGGGCGACATGACCGAGTGGCAAGGATGGGTACTGGAGGTCGTCGATCTCGATGGCAACAGGATTGACAAAGTATTGGCCTACCGGGACGAGACGATCGGTACGTCGAATGAGGACTGAATGCCTTCCATCGCGTGCACGCTCCGCTGACCGCAGGAACGTAGGGGTCGAGGTAACAAATGGGAAAGAGGCGCTTCTGAGGCCTGACGCCGCTCTTTTTTCCTTCCCATCACGACCCAGAATCCATGAATACCTTCGCTACGAAAAGTGGTCCTTTATTCGCTTTCCTTCTTCTCGCATCCGGTTTTGTACCGCAGGCCGACGCACGTCAAAGCCACAACACCATAGTCGACATTGCCGCCGGCGCTGACCAGTTCAGTACCCTGGTGGCTGCCCTCCAGGCTGCCGGGCTCGTTGACACCCTGAATGGGGACGGACCCTTCACGGTCTTTGCCCCTACGAACGACGCGTTCGCGGCGCTACCGGCAGGAACCGTAGCAGAACTACTCAAGCCGGAAAACCGGAATCAGCTGGTCTCCATTCTGACCTATCATGTAGTGCCTGGTCGCATTGCTGCTGCCGACCTGCTCAGCACCACAGCGGCCGAAACGGTTAACGGTCAGCGAGTACCTGTGGGATTGCGCATCGGGGAAGCAAATGTCGTGTCTACAGATATCGAAGCCAGTAATGGCATTATCCATGTCATCGACCGCGTCTTGTTGCCGGCAGCGGCAGGTGACGCATCCGCCCGCGCCATGCGTATGATCGAGGGGGCCATCCAACGCGGTGCACCGCTCTACAACGCAGGTCAGGTATCCGCTTGTGTTGCGGTCTACGAAGTGGCAGCAAGTGCCGTTCTGATGTACGAGGACGAGCTGCCGCGCGAGGCACGCATGGCACTGACCAATGCGATGCGGGAGTCCTCTCGTCTGCATAGCACGGATGACCGGGCCTGGGCCATGCGCCGTGGTCTGGATCGCGCCGCCATGGTTCTGACCGGTCCGGTTGCGGCAAGGTCACTCGAAGATTATTGATGGATACTCACTTCAGGATCGAACCTCGACAGTGTCCGTAGTATGGCGCGTCTCTCGCCAATCTACCCGCCGACTTCTCATGTCTCTTCGATACTGTTTGGGCGTTGTCCTGCTTGTAGTTTTTGCCACTGTCCCGGATGCCTTTGCGCAGCGTTACAGCGGGATCTCAAGCGATACCAACGTGTCGATCCCCCGCTTGGAGGCAGAATTTGCTGTCATCGATGGTGCAATGACCGACGAGGTATGGTCTCGAGCGGCTCGCTTGGCAGACTTCTCCCAGTATCAGCCCGTTGACGGACGACCCGCAGCTGATCCGACCGAAGTTTACGTGTGGTATTCGGCGGAGGCGATCTTTTTCGGTGTGAAGGCGACTGAATTGCACGGTGATGTCGTGCGAGCAACGCAGGCCAACCGTGATAACATTGCCTCGGAAGACCATGTCCAGATTCTTCTCGACACGCAAAATGACAATCAGATTGGCTACCTGTTCGGGGTGAATCCGCTCGGTGTGCAGCAGGACGGCACGCGATCCGACCAGTTTGGTGGTGGAGCAGGAGGGCGGTCCGCGACCGGAGGCGGGTCCAGCAACATCAATCCGCTTGATGGCAGCGTAGACTTGAACCCGGATTACACGTTCGAATCCGCAGGGCGGCTTACCGATACCGGATACGAAGTAGAGATTCGGATACCGTTCAAGAGCTTGCGCTATCAGGACGCTGATGTGCAGGAGTGGGGCATTCACGTTCTGCGCCGGGTCCAGCATTCCGGTTTCCAGGATACGTGGGCGCCTGCTGTCCGAGCCAACGCTTCCTTCCTCGGACAGTCTGGAAAGCTTACCGGGTTGCGGGATATGAACCGCGGGCTTGTATTGGACGTCGCGCCAACCGTCACGAGCGCCCTTGCTGGGTCAGAAAATCTGGATGGCGACTGGGCGTACTCGGATGACACGCAGTTTGGAGCAGATGTCAAATGGGGCATCCGCCAGAACCTGGTCCTGAACGGAACGGTCAATCCTGACTTTTCGCAGGTAGAGGCCGACGTGGGGCAGGTTGTCCTGAATGAGCGATTCGCCCTCTTCTTTCCAGACAAACGTCCGTTCTTCCTTGAGGGAATGGAACTGTTCGATACACCGGGTCAGATGATCTACACGCGGCGCATTGTTGCACCCATCGCCGGTGCGAAGATGACCGGAAAGGTTGGCAAATTGAATGTGGCCACGATCCTGGCGGCGGACGATCAGGACTTTTCTGCCTCGGGATCAGATAACCCGCTTTTCAGTGTCGTCCGATTGCGACGGGATTTGAGTGGCAACAACACGGCAGGTGTCGTCCTCACGTCGCGAGAGGACGGATCCCAGTTTTCGAGGCTTGCCGGTGCAGATACCCGCATCTACCATGGCGGCAAGTATTATGTCGAGGCCCAGCACGTTAATTCCTGGACTGATTCGGGTGGCGGTTCGGTATCGGGAAGTTTTTCCAATCTCTCTTGGGATCGCACCGGCCGTCGCTGGGGATTCAATTACGCGGTAATGGCTGTTTCGCCGGAATTCCGGGCCGCTGCGGGCTTCGTGAACCGAACAGATGTGGTGGACGCACATGTTTACAACCGTCTCTCGTTTTACGGTGAAGAGGGGGCGTTTCTCGAGACGATCGGCGGATTCACCGGCGTCAACCGAATCTGGGATTATTCCAATTCGGAGGCCGGCCCGATCGAAGGTGGTGAGTCGATGTTTCCCAGTGCAACGCTTCGTGGCGGCTGGAATGTAAATGCATCCCTGAATCGAAACTTCTATACCTATTTGCCGGCTGACTATGTCGCCTACGATGTCATCAGTGCGCCTGACGCACCTTTCTCGCAGGCGTTTGATTTGCCCGAGCAGGAGACCAATCAATTCAGCGGCTCACTGGGGGTAACCACGCCAACATTTCGGTTGTTTACCCTCTCCTTGTCGGCATCACGTGGCCAGACGCCCATTTTTGCAGAGGCTGCTCCCGGGAAGAGTCGTAGCTACCGAATTGTACTGGACGCAAGACCAACATCTGCCATTCGGGCGTCGTTCCAGATGCAGCACTATACGCTGGAGCGTGATCTGGATGGGTCGCAGTTCTCTCGGGAAATCATCCCGCGTCTGAAGGTGGAATATCAACTCACGAAAGACATTTTCTTCCGGGTGATCGGTCAGTACGCCGCCCGAGAGCGCTCGTCGCTCAAAGACCGCAACGGCAATCTGATACGCATCAATGGGGATCTGACGTCAGATTCCAAGTCCAACAGCCTCCGTACGGATTGGTTATTCAGTTATCGTCCGAGCCCGGGCACGCTGCTTTACCTCGGCTATGGCTCGACTATGGAAGATGCCGGGCAGAAACGCTTCGAGGAGTTACGTCGGCTGAATGACGGTTTCTTCCTGAAGCTGAGTTATCTCTTCCGTGTCGAATAAGGAAGAGTCACGTAACGTGTTAAGGCCCAGTTGTTCGTCGGCATGAAGGCTTCCAAGTGGACCAGCATCGCCAAACCGGGGTCAGTTTCAGGTCTGAAATGGTTTGCGATTGCCGATTCCGGTGTTTTGGACTGGACTCCTCAAGGGCTGGGCGATGCGGTATGACCTGAATCATCCAATGATTCTGGGGATACGTCCAGGATTCGCGCTCCGGCCAGGGAGAATACCCCGATCAGAATGAACTCGATGAGCCAGTGCTGCATCATGGGTATCCGGAGCCAGGCACCAAAAAGACTACCTGCGAGCGCGACCGCCAACACGATGCGAGACCAGGCGTAGGGAACCGGGTAATCGGATCGGATCAATCCGAGCAGCGTCATGGCCATGACGGCATAGGCTGCCGAAGTAGCCAGGGCCGCCGCCCACATTCCGTGCGTTGGGACCAATGTGGCATTCAGCACGAGGGCCACGGTACTGCCGGCAAGTGTGGCGTGCAGGAAGTACTTGGACACGCCACGTATGTAGGCACCTGCCGAGAAATGGTAATACCACCCTTGGAAAACATATCCGACAAGTGCGATTGGAATGATGGACAGCCCCATCCAGTATGTCTCGGCGATCAGGGTACGACTGCCGGGCAAAGGCAAGGCAACGAGCTCGTCGGCAAAGAACGAGATCCCCAGGAAGGCCGTCAGCAGGACCAGTGTCAGTAGGGCAAAGACCCGGCCGAATAGCGCGGGCGCATCCTCATCTTCCTGATGCTGAAGAAAGAATGGCTGCCAAGCGTAGCGAAACATCTGGACAAACAGGGCCATCAATACGGCCAGCTTGATGATGCCACCGAATACCCCAACGACATGCTCGGTGAATATTTGCTCGCCGAATTCGGCAGCTCGCGCGTGCAATTCCGGGTAGGATTCAGGTGTAAGCTCGTAAAGGGATACGGCCCGCATGGGCTCCATGGTATCCAGGAAGAACAGATTTATGCGCTCCGTTATGGCGTATCCGATCCCTCCGGGCACGAACGGCAGACCGAAGCGCAATAATTTGCCCCAGAGCGAGCCATCCGGCTTGCCCATGCGTGTTGCAAGCGATGGGAGAAGCAGTACAAACGCTACCAGGGACGCGATCAGATTGGCCATCAGTACGCCGCGAACGCCCCACTCCAGGCCCAGGATGAACCACAGGTTCAAGCCCACATTAACCGCCACGTTTGCCATTCTGACTCCTGCAAATGTCCACGCTCGATTCCTGAGGCGTAAATCTGCGTAGGGAACGATGGCAAGGGCGTCGAGAAGCAGAATCCA
>CALIKL010000072.1 GCA_938018055.1 uncultured bacterium | reverse complement strand
CCTGCCGTCAGGCAGGCCCCACCTCGTTGATGCTTTTCCAACAATCGGAATCCCTGGATCCCATGGTTTCAAAGTCAGCCTTTCTCAGTGCCCTGCTGGTTATTTGGCTTGGTACTTGTCTCACCTCCATGGCCGGCCCTTCAGAAGACGAAGCGGCTATTTATGGTAAAATCGCAGGTCGCGTCGTGGATGCGGCTACCGGGGATCCACTTCCGGGCGTCAATGTCATCATAGAGGGCACAACGCAAGGAACCGCTACCGATATGGAGGGCGAATACGTGATCATTCGCGTCCGACCCGGCAGATACGCGGTTCGCGCTCAATTCCTGGGGTTTCAGACCCAGATAATCGAGAATATCGAGGTGATCATCGACCAAACCACTCGCGTCGATTTCCGTCTCGGTGAAGAGGTCTTGGAAGGGGAGGAGATTATCGTCACGGCTGAGCGTCCCATCGTTCAAGTCGATCGGACCACAACGACGGCAGTCGTCGGTGAAGAACAATTGGAAGCGCTACCTGTCCTCGGAATCAATGATGCTATCAACCTGCAGGCCGGGGTTGTGGATGGACGATTCCGCGGTGGGCGCTCAGGAGAGGTTGCGTACTTGATCAACGGGATTCCGATCAACAACGCCTTCAACAACCAGGCCTCCTTCGAGATTGAGCAGAACATGGTCTCGAACTTGCAGGTCATCAGCGGTGTCTTCAACGCCGAATACGGGCAAGCTCAGTCCGGTGTCGTGAATATCGTCACGAAAGACATTCCCGATTCGTGGTCCGGAAACGTTCTTGCGTATGCAGGGACACTGATTTCGGATCGCCAGCTTGAGTTCATGAATCGCACTGTGGGCCCCGGCGACAACCTGCTGGCGTCAGACTTCACTTCAGAGACATACAGTTACAATGAGTTGGCCCCCATCCGGAATCTGACGGACGTTCAGTTCTCTTTCGGTGGGCCTCTCCTGAATGAAAAGGTCGGTCTTCAGGTTACCACGCGATGGCTGGAGGACAACGGTAATCAGTACGGACGACGCCTCTTTTCTCCAGCTGATTCTTCGGTCGGTTTAAACACAGGACGCGATCCTTCTGAGTGGAACATTGAGTCCAATGGAGATGGTGAGTTTGTTTCGATGGGGACGAATCAACGCCTGTCCATCAATACGGGTTTGACGGCCCGTCTCTCAGGAAACACCCGTTTCGAATACAACTTGTTTTGGCAAGATGGCAAGACGAGCCCGTATAGCCACGATGCCAAATACGTGCCCGGCGGTCTGAATACTGGCTACTACGGAAGCCAGACGCACATTGCCGCCTTGCGGTACACGATTGGTACGAAGTCATTCGGTCAGTTGTCCTACAGCCTGCTCAGGGACAAATGGGACAACTATCTTTTCGAAGACCCCACTGATCCTAGATACCAGTGGCCGCAAAAGCGTAATCTGGACGGACAGAACGCCTTTGACGTGGGTGGAAACGATTTGTCCACGGACGATCAGCTGACGGTTACGCATACCATCCTGTCTGACTTTACGAGCCAGGTCAATAAACGTCACCTGGTCAAAGCCGGTCTCATGACGCGCTTGCACAATCTCAGTAACCGTTCTTTTGGGATCGAACGGTCAGCACGGACGGGGAACTTGCCGGCAGTGTCGCCTGATAAATTCGCAGATAATCGACTCGACGTCAGCCCGACGGAGTTCGCTGCGTACATCCAGGACAAGATGGAATTCACGGGTCTGATCGTGAATGCCGGTCTTCGCTTCGACTACTTCAATTCCAACTTTGATGTGCCTGCTGAATGGCGCCAGGCAGAGGAAGAACGCATCTTTGACCCGGCATCCCAGGACTCGATTTCAAACCGGATCGCCGCGGATGCCGACATGCAGCTCAGCCCTCGCATCGGGATTGCCTTCCCGATTTCCTCCACGGGCGTAATGCGCTTCTCGGCCGGGCTCTTTTTCCAAATTCCAGCTCTCGCGCTTCTTTATACGAATCCGGAGTACGAGGTCAACCCACAGTCAAGCAGTGTCCAGTTTGGAAACGCTGCATTGGAGCCCGAGCGCACCCTGGCGTTCGAAGTGGGACTGCAGCAGGGGCTGTCGGACAACATCGGTCTGGAATTGACCATTTTCTCCAAGGATGTTCGAAACCTGACGGGTCAAGAGATTGATCGTACCCCGACAGGGGATCAGGTCGTGCAGTGGATCAACCGTGATTTCGGTACGATCCGGGGCTTCACCTTCTCGATGTTCGACCGCCCAGGCGGTAAGGTCTCCTGGACATTCGACTACACATTACAGTTCGCTGAGGGTACCTCTTCGGACCCGGGTGAAGCATTCGGCCGCGCCCAGTCAGGCCTTGAACCTATTCTTTCGCTGGTTCGTCTGAACTGGGACCGTCGCCACGTCTTCAATAGCACCGTTACCATTGAGCCTATTGAAGGGCTTTCGGTGACCATGGTGAACCGCCTGCGTTCAGGCGAACCGTACACCACGGTTCGTGGTTTTGTACGGTCTACGCGACCAAACAATGCCAACCGCCCCGTGCAGTTCTGGACGGATCTTCGGGCCTATTACGCGCCACCGTTCATCGAGCAGGATGTGCAGCTGTTCCTTCAGGTGCAGAACCTGTGGGATCGTGCCAACCAGTATGCGGTTTGGGCGACGACGGGAAGCTGGGATGAGTCGTTGGAACTTGAACAGTTCCGCGCGACAGGTGCCGCTGTGGGTGGTCTCAATTCGTTGGATGAGTATTACGCTCGTCCGGACTGGGTATCCGGTCCTCGTCAAGTCAGTCTTGGACTCCAATATTCATTCTGAGCATGTCAAACTTCATGAAACGTACGTTGCGCACTATGACGGATAACAGCCGTCCTATCGCTCTATCCACGTTCCTGGTGGCATTGCTGGTATTGGCAATGGCTACTCCGGCTGTACAGGCTCAGACTCAGATTCCGAGTGAGTACAGGGGAAGCGAGGAAATGATTGCTCGCGGAATCCTGGATGGAAACCTGATTGAAACCAACTTCCGTAATCACGGTGAGTTGGCCCGTTGGAATGACCTCCCATGGGGCGTCTGGCCTCGAGGTATTGGCGGTCGTCATATTGACGGTGTGGGTATCATGGCCGCTGGCCGTGTTCGCGCCGAGCGGGAAAAGTGGCCTTTCTATAACGGAGCTGCCGATACGCTGGTAAACCCGGTCATCTTGACCTACCGTGAGGCCGGCAAGCGGCTGGGTCCCGGAGGCGAACTGTGGGGATGGTTGCCGCTGGACGGCTTTCACAATACACGCCGGATCAACGCGCTGGGTCTTTTAGAGCCCGTCCCAGCACTTTCGGACGATCCAAGCTCATGGCCTGCATTTTGGCCCGACCGCCTCGACAACCCGAATGATCCGGGTTGGGGTGGAAATTGGAACGGCTTTTTCGGTCGCGGTGTCTTCAATGCCGACCTGGAGAGCTTCTACGTCATGGACGACTACTCCGACAGGGAGTACCACGTGTCTAGTGTGACAGGGCAGCCGAACTCGCAGTACGGTGTTTTCTACCCCTCGCCGTCCGATTCCACAATCGGAGGAATGGGCCTTCAAACGCAGGTGCGCATTTTTCAGTGGGCCAACATCCTTGCCGAGGATGTAATGTTCATTCTGTACCGTATTTCTAACACTTCCGAAACAGACTACCGCTACAACCTGGAGGGTTCGGAAGGCATGTTTTTCACCCAGATCATGGACTACGGTCTGGGGAACGAAGAAGGAGACGAAAACGCAGCCTTCAACGCCCGTGAAGACGTGACCTTTGGATGGGATCAGGACGGAATCGGTCAGCGTCAGGATGGAACGCTCTACGATCTCGGATATACCGGATTCGCCTTCCTGGAAAGTCCGACACGTGCCGAAGATGGCCTGGACAACGATGAGGACGGAATCATTGACGAGCAGCGTTTTGGTGGTCCTGGTCAATTGATCGAAGGGCAGGATGCCATTCGACTCTACGTGTCCAATAACTATGACTTGATCAACTTTGAACTGGCCAACGGTCCAGTCGAAGAGACGCGTGCTTTCAAAGCCGGTCGATGGTGGACCGGCGATGAAAACCTCGATTGGCTCGGATTTGACGATGTCAATGGCAACGGCGTAATGGATTCCGGTGAATCGGCGAACAACGATGTCGGTCTGGATGGAAAAGGTCCTTTCGACCTTGGATATCCCGGACCTGACGAAGGGGAAGCCAATGGTCGACCAGACGCCGGTGAACCGAACTTCGATGAGCTTGATGTTGCCGAGTCTGACATGATCGGTCTGACCGGATTCGATCTTTCGTCCCGTCCCTTCTACGAGAATGGCGACAACCTGAGAGAAGACACCTGGATGTTTGATCGCATCCTGAATTTCGCTCAGTTCCCGCTCGGAACGCCCTCAGACGCTTTTGAAGCTGATATTGAACCGTTCCTGCTGTTCGTATCGGGTCCGGTAAACCTCTTCCGCGAAAGGGTGGACTTCTTCTCTACCGCATGGGTATTCGGGGAAGACGAGCAGGACTTCTTCAAGAACCGTCGGACGGTACAGAGTATCTACGATGCGGACTACAACTTTGCGCAGGCTCCATTCCTGCCAACCTTGACGGCGATCCCGGGTGACGGTCGCGTTGTCCTGACCTGGGATACCACGTCGGTAGCCAGTTTCGACCGCTTCAGTCAGGAGTTCGACTTCGAGGGATACCGTCTGTACAAGGGTACCAACCCGCTTCTGACGGATGCGCGTACCATTACGAACGTGGATGGCACGCCGACATTCATGGAGCCCATCGGTCAGTGGGACCTCGTGAATGATATCTCCGGACCTGTCACAGTCCTCGAAAATGAAGCGGTGTATGATCTGGGGGACAACTCGGGTCTTTCATTCTTCTATGTTGACGAGGATGTCAGCAACGGGATGACCTACTACTACGCGCTGGTTGCATACGATCGCGGAATCAGGGAGAACGGAGAGACCATCATTGATCCACAGGAGAACATCTTCAATATCTCTGTGGACCTCGCAGGAAATGTTCTGGGTGTATCCCAGAACGCCGCGATCGTCATCCCGCGGAGCAAGCCAGCTGGATTTGTTGACGGTAACGTCAACGAGGATCTCTCATCCGTCACTGATGGTGTGGGTGCGGGAAGCATGAGCGTTCGCATCATCAATGGAGCGGACATCAGGTCAGACAATCCATATCGCGTTGTCTTCCGAAGCGAGGAAGACGACAATCCGAACGCGGATATTCAGGTGACCACGTCGTTCGACATCGTCGACATGGCAACCAGTGAGGTCAAGGTGCGAAACAACGCTTTGGTCGACGAACCTCCCATGGTAGACGGCTTTATCGTCGAGGTTGATAACTACCAAGTGGCCTCTGGAGCCATCGAGTTTGATGAGAACCAGACGGGGTGGGTTGGCAGCCCCGGAACGGCATCCGAGCTGGTCGACATCGACCCATCCGGGCTGGACGGGGTCTCGACCAACTGGAAGGCATATGTACGGGCTGACTCAACGACCCTGCACATTCCGACAACGTTCGACTACGAGGTGCACTGGGTGAATCCGGCTGATTCCACCTATCGGTTACCTCGGTTCGGCATCGGCTTCCTGACAGGCTCTGTGCCCATCTTTGTCAAGAATACGACGACCAATCAGGTTGTGGATTTGTTGATTCAGGACCAGAACAACAACCGCGAATTCGACGAAGAGGATGATGTGATTGCGGTGGATCGTGACGGATTCCAGCGCAAATTCCGGTTCCGTATTTCCTTCTCGATTCCGGATGGTGCAACGTCGTCGGCACCGGACGCGGGTACGGTCTTCCGCATCACGCCGAAAAAGGAATTCCATACGGGCGACTACTTCCAGTTCACGCTGCGCGAGCCGTTCGTGGACGCCCAGCTGGCAGAACAGGAGCTCGATGATATTGGCGTTGTGCCCAACCCATATGTTGGTGGCTCTGGCTTCGAGCAGCGAAGCCAGATCTCCGGCCGCGGTGAACGCCGCCTGCAGTTCATCAATCTTCCGCAGGAGGCAACGATTACCATCTTCAACCTGCGTGGCGAGCTGGTCGACGAAATCGAGCACTTTTCAACCTCGGACAATGGTTCGGTCTTCTGGGATCTTCAGACCCGCGGTGGCCAGGACATTGCTTACGGAGTGTACATCTATCACGTGGAGGCTCCCGGTATCGGTGAGCACGTCGGCAAGTTTGCCGTCGTCAAATAGGGAGGCTGATCATGCGACGTATAATCTCTTTCCTGACACTTTTTGCGCTGGCAGTGACCGTTCAGGCACAGGATGCGCAGTCTGATGATCAGAGTCGTGTTGGTACGACGGCAGCAACCTTCCTGACGCTGGGTGCTGGTGCGCCTGGTGCCTCGCTGGGGCACGCCTACACCGCTACTGCAACAGGTGCTGATGCACTCTTCTGGAATCCGGGTGGCGCAGCCATTGCCCACCGTTCGGGACAGAAGGGCGGTTTGATGTTCTCGAACAACGAATGGATTGCCGGCATCACGTACAACACGGCTGGTCTCACGTTACCTGCTGGTGGTTCTGGCGTGGTTGGTTTGAGCATCGCTTCCGTGGATTACGGTTCCATGAAGGTGCGTACGATTGCCCGGCCGGAAGGCACGGGGGAGACGTTCAGTGCCTCGGACTTGAGTGTAGGCCTTACCTACGCGATGCCTCTGACGCCGAATTTCTACTTCGGAGGTACCTCCAAACTGGTACGCCAGTCCATTCGTGATATGCGAGCGCGCACCATGGCCATTGACGTGGGCTTCGTTCTCCTGACGGACTACTTCAATGGTCTGAAGGTTGCCGCATCCATCATGAACTTCGGTGGCAAGATGACCATGCGTGGCATCAACTCCGAAATCCAGGTTGATTTGGATTCCCAGCACGATGGCTCCTCCGAGAGTATTCCAGCGCGTATCAAAATGGATGCTTGGGACCTTCCCATGTCATTCAAGTTTGGTATCTCGCTTCCGGTCATCAAGACCGGAGCAACCGAATTGGTTGTGCTGGCCGATGCCAACCAGACGAACGACAACAACCTGAATGCGGATCTTGGGGCACAGTTCTCATACATGACGCGTATGCTGAGCTTCAACGCTCGCGCAGGGTATAAGGACGCGTTCATCGACAATGTGGACTCCCACATTGCTTACGGTGCCGGTCTTGACCTGCAGCTTTCAGGTGTCCGTTTCGGATTCGATTACGCTTATGTTCCGTTTGATCTCCTTGATCGTTCCCAGACGATTGACTTCCGCATCTTCTTCTGATGTGACGAAACGGTATCCGCAAAAGCAACCTTTCAGACAGCGCCGGACACTCTATGGGTGTCTGGCGTTGCTGTTCCTGTTCGTTGCAGGCTGTGGTGCTGATCCCGGCCCCGGTCCCGATCGGGACCCGCGGACGCTTGCTGCGGTGGATGGGTTCGATGTGTCTGTGTCGTGGTTCGAGCAGACCTATATCGACTTCCTCGTTCGGTCTGGCTCAAACGACTCAGAAGTCGCTCGTACCGCTCACCTTGAGCAGTTGATTGACGCTCTGCTGTTATCGCGCCATTATTCGACCCTGGACCGAGACACGACCCGGGCATTCCGAGAAGAAGTCCGTCGCATTGAAGCAGAGGAGTTGGGTTCTCGGTTCTTCGAGACGGCCTTTCTGGATACCATGACAGCCCCAACAGACGTTCAGCTTCGACAGGCCTATATCCGGGCTCAATCGAAGCGTGTTGTAAGGCATCTGTATTTCACGTCAAGCCAGCAGGTTGAGGAGTCGTACGCGCGCCTTCAAAGTGGCGTGCCTTTCCTGGAAGAAGCTCAGTACGTGTACGGGCTCTCAGAGCCTGATTCTATGGCGGGATTCTTGGGACCTATCGGCTTCTATTCGGTGGATGATGCCTTCGCCGAGGCCGCATTC
>CALIKL010000071.1 GCA_938018055.1 uncultured bacterium | reverse complement strand
CGACATGGAAGGTGACTATTACGAGTACGACGAGCAGACCTTCAGCCTTGTGGGCCGACGATCCGGACGTCGATACCGTCCCGGAGATGTCGTCAGGGTGCTGATTGTGTCTGCCAGCGTGGAAAAACGGGAAATCGACTTCGAGTTCGTTTGAATCGAGGCGTGGTACCAACTGGGCATTTTGCCAGTCAACACCCTTAATGTTGCCCGCCTATCCGTCGAAACCCGGTAAGTCACCTCTCACCAATCAGCAGCCATGCTGTCATCCAGCCGGACATATCCCCTCCTTGCGCGCAATCAGGTCCGTATCTCTTTGCGGCGCATGAGAAGCCAACAGGGGTGGTTCATGCGGATTGTCCTGGGAGTCATGCTGGTGTATTCGGCCTTCATCCTCTTGACTCTGGGTTTCTTTTTCGATCGATTCTCGGTTGAATTATGGCCGGAGCAGACACCGGTTGAAATCGTCAACCAATCGCTTCTAGCGGCCTTCATCAGCCTCTTTTTCATCCGTTTCCTGTTTCAAAAGACACCGCGGATGAAGATCGTGCCTTATCTGCATTTGCCTGTCCGCAGGCGAGACCTGGAGACAAGTGAAAAGACGCTTGAAGAACTGAACTCCTGGTTCTCAGAAGAAGGCCCTTCGTCAGCGACCTGAGGGCAAACCAGCCATCGGGCACGCATGACATTTCGACTCGGTACGCAGATCTGCATGCTGATCGGCGATATCCCAGGTGGCGCGAGGACACGTAGGCGTTGGCGCAACAATGGATGATGGTGCTCGCTGCACGCCATCGCCCGATGGAACGCCGGACGAAGCAGTCAGACTGTCCGTGACGGCTTCCTGCACCAGATCTGCAAGACACTCCATGAAGAGCGGGTGGCAATTCAAACCCGAAACAACCTGGTAATGCGGAATACCCGCTTGCTCGGCAACCTCGCGCATCCGGACATCCAACAAAAATGCGGTGTCAAACTGCTCCGTTACATGATCAACGGGAACGACGAGGACGGCACGCGTGCCTGCACGGGCCATGCGACGCAATCGGTCCTGAAGATCGTGGCTGACCTTGTCCCCCCAACTTCCGGAGCGCACAAATGAGAGGGAAAAAGCCCGATCACGACCGCGCATCGACATGATGGCATCTACTGTATTGTGGACGAGGCAGCAATACGGATCCTTGTTCGTCGGGTCATGACTTGCTGAAATACCATGGGCAGCGAACAACAGCTCCACATCCGACCGCATATGCTTCGGGAAACGCTGCAATGCCTGCTCAATGCGTTCATTCAACGAACGCAGATATTTCTCTCGAGTCGCGAATGAACCAACCGCAATGGTTGGGCGTGTCGCAATATGCCCTGTTTTGATCAAGGCTTCCCAAGTAGCCAGGGCACGACCGGATGTTTCCGTGGCATACTGCGGAAACATGGGCAGTAAAACGACATGCGTCACACCATCCTCTTCCATCGCTTTTGCCGCCGCCCGCATGTCGGGTGTACCAAACGGGGAAGCCAGGTACGTGAAGAAGCGCACCTTTTCAGGAATGTTGGCCATTCCCTTCAGGCGCCCACCAAGCTCCTGGCACTGTTCGCGATTCAGCCGATTGATGGACGAACCCCCACCAATGGACGAGTACTCGGAAATAACCTGGCGTGACAACAACCGGGCAGAAAGCCGCGACTGAATGTGGCGCCACCACAAACCCAGACCTGACCGAGCGCCCGGCGGCAACATCAAACGGTGATACAAATAACCGAAGACATCCTCTCGATTCTCCGGTGCACCCGGAACGAGCAAAACGACGCCCACCCGATCGCCTGGGGCCGGATGTACCGGCTCCTGCGAAAAAAAACGCCCACTGAAGAGGCGTTCGTCGCTGGCATATGCTCGGGCCAGATCGCGAGGCGACATGGTCGTTTTGCGGTTCTTGACGGACGAAATGAATCGAATACAGGTCCCACTCTCCATTGGACCAGATGACCCGCACGACGGTGTCGGGGCAGCCTTGACGGTCAAATCGAGATGGACTATACCTTCCAATCGAAAGGAGAAACCGTGGATCCCTGCCTTTTTTCAGGGAGTGTGAAGCCGGCGGCTATTCGTAAATGCTTCATTGGAATCGCTAGAGCAATTCACATCAGCAGCCTCCAGCCGGACTTCACAGGCCCATTATTGACGTTAGAGTGGCGGTAACGAGTCCGGGTAAGCGTTTGCTGATTGCCACTGATCCAGCCATTTTGCGGACTGGGCACGTAATCGATTCGGCCACGAGTTCGGAGGCGATGCTGTCCATCCGAGCCTGTCACTACGCGTGGGATGGTCGAGAGCTAACGCTGCTGCATGCAACGCCAGGTTTCTGCCATCCAATTCGGAACGTGCCCCGTAGCGCAGGTCCCCCACCAAGGGATATCCGCGCGAAGCAAACTGGACCCGAATCTGATGAGGACGACCCGTGTGAAGCCGAACTACAACAAGCGAGCGACCTGCTTCTGATGCGATGGTACGCAGGTCCAAGCTGGCCGGTTTGCCCTGGGTGGTCGATGAATCCACAATTTGCACCGTTTGATCGCGCTTGACCAGATGATCCTGCCACGTCGCTTCGTCTGGGGTTTGGCCTTCAATCCAAGCCAGGTATCGTTTCTCAACCGTTCGCTTTTTGAACTGGTCGGTTAACCGAGCGGCTGCCTTTGATGTGCGCGCAAGGGCCATCAAACCAGAGGCCGGCCGATCCAAGCGGTGGACCAAGCCGAGGTAAACGTTTCCCGGCTTGTTGAACTGCTCTCCTACCCACGCTTTCATCAACGTCAGGATATCCTCGTCACCGGTTCGGTCGGCCTGCGAGAGCATACCAGCGGGCTTCTCCACGATCAGCAGGTGATTGTCTACATATCGGATGGGAATCATGCGTCGAAACCGAATTCAATCCGTTTTTTCTTGGTCAACGAAGCCACAATCAGATCATAGCTGTCGTCAATCCAGGAGAAGAACTCACGGTCGGGCACTTCGCCTTCCATGATCACGGTATTCCACTGCTGCTTGTTCATATGATACCCAGGGATCACAGAAGCATACTGTTCGCGCAATTCTACAGCTTTTTCCGGGTCACATTTCAGATTTACGCGAAGCGGAATCTCTTCGATGGCAACGAGAGCAAACATCTTACCCGCGACCTTGAATACCAGAACGCTTTCTCCAAACGGAAATCCCTCGGTCACGGCCTTTTTTGCCATGCAGTATGTGTAGATTCGCTCAAGCATGCTCGTTTTCCAACCGTCATCTCCCCCACCTTACTCCCCGACCCCGTGATGCATCAGGAAGCAGCCCAACTGGGCTATGGCGGAGAAATATACCGCAAGTTGCTTCACGTGCTGGCCGTAGGATATCCGGCCGGCTACCTTTTGTTGCCAGAACCCTGGGGATTGCTGGCCCTGATCGGCTTGAGCATCACTGCCCTGTCCCTTGACCTGATTCGTTCACGACACGCCGGCACACACGCATTTTTTGAGCGCTATTTCGGCTTCATGATGCGCAGAAAAGAGCGAGACGTCCTGGAAAAGGATCCGACCTTCAATGGCGCGACGTGGGTGACGGTATCCGCCACACTCCTCGTGCTGCTCTTTCCGACAGATGTCGCAGTTGTTGCCTTCGTCACGTTCATGGCGGGCGATGCGGCGGCTGCACTGATCGGACGCCGATTCGGTCGGCGGCGGTGGCTTCGGAAAAGTGCCACTATTGAAGGCTCAATGGCATTCCTGGTGGTGAGTGGCGCAACAGGATGGGTACTGGTCAGCGGGCTTCTTCCGTGGCCCGAGTTGGCCATTTCCGTACCCGCTGTGTGGGCCGCCTGTTTCGTGGCTACCATTCTGGAGGCGTCCCCGCTCCCCATCAACGACAATGTGGCGGCACCGCTGGGAGCCGCCCTCGTGCTCGTGGGTATGATGAGCATATGGCCAAACTGACGGCAACAGCACTTAAACGGATTGCAGGCCTGGAGGCCTTTCCGCAGCCCGAATTCCTCAGGATCCGGCATCCCGTGATCTTGATGCACGGATTCGGCCTGCTCGCATTCCTGGCACGAGGGGGCCATTTGCATGAGGAGGCCATGCACCTCCGGCTTCGGGGTGTTGCGGCCTTTGCTCCGAACGTGACGCCCTATCACGTCATTCCGCAACGTGCCGCCATGTGGAAGGAGCGCATCGAAGTAATTCTTGCGCAGACAGGGGCTGAAAAAGTGAACCTGATTGCACACTCGATGGGCGGTCTGGATGCCCGATTTCTGATTTCCAATCTGGACATGGCCGAACAGGTGGCCAGCCTGACGACCATCTCCTCACCTCATCGGGGCTCTTCACTGGCGCTCATGGCACTCAAGCAACCCGAGAATCTCAGAGAATTGGTGCGTACCGCCGCTAATTGGGTGGGCGAAAACGTTGTCGAAATGGAGGCTGATTTTCACGCTGCAGTAGAAAGCCTGACTCCCCGAGCTGTGACGAATGACTTCAATCGCGATGTCCCGGATGTCGAAGGTGTCTATTATGCGTCATGGGCTGGCAGTGCCGGAAAGGGAGCCATGAATTCAATCAATCCCGTCTTTCGACCATTCAATTCCTGGTTGTACGGCCGTGAGGGTATAAACGATGGCTTCGTTTCAGTCTCTTCCGCACAGTGGGGAGACTACCGTGGCGAAATCGAAGCTGACCACCTTCAGCAAGTTGGAGTCGATGTGCTGGCGGGCTCCTCTTTCTCTTCGAAGGCCTTTCTGGAGTCCTTGGTAATCGACCTGGCCAAAAGAGGCTTCTAGAGCTGACAAAGAATCACAACCCGGGAAGCGGACGGCGTGGGAATGATTCGGGCTACGCCAGCTATTCGATCATCAAATCACCGTAGGAGACCAACTCCCCCAGGCGATCGAAGATGAAGATCCGTACCAGACCCGTCCGGTTCAGCAGCGCTGGACTGAATCGGAAGATGTAAGCTCCCGGATCACTCGTATCCAGAATATCATCCAACGTGCGCAGACTGCCCGATGCGTCACGGGCCCGAAGGGTCAATCCTCCCTGGATGGAATTGAACTCCAGAATCGTCACCGGAATCGTCACGAAGCTGGCAGCTACCGGATTCGGATACGCAGGATCGAAACGCACCTTTCCGCCATAAACGGGAGCAACACGCCAATCATTCTGGTCATCGTCAAGGATGAGTCCTGTTTGGTCGGTCCGAGCGAATCCTTCGGGAGTGGCCCCGGCATCCTGAACAAACTCATCCTGCTGCTCCTGAGAGTCACACCCGGTCATCGTACCGAATCCTACGATCAGTAGCAGCACGGGCAGAATGTGAAAACGAGACAGGAGCATAGCAGTGACTTTGTAGTGTTGAGGGTGCGGGTGCCCTGTTGCACTGAGCAGTTCGATTGCCCAGCGACTGACAGAACGATCAACAACCCTTCGCGTACCACTGCTTCCCTGTCCCGTTCCCGGCTGCCACCCTCGCCAATAAATGGCCCTGATAGAAGCTAAAGACTTGCGTGTCGCCCTGTCGGGAAAACCCATTCTGAATGGCCTCACTTTCGAATTGGAACGTGGGAAGTGGAATGGTCTCCTGGGACCAAATGGGAGTGGCAAAACGACGTTGCTGCGCACCATCGCCGGCTTGATTCCCTATGAAGGAACGCTGATCCTGGATGGTCGGAGTACAGCCGAGTGGCCCCGCAAAGAAATGGCTAAGCGTGTTGCATTCGTCCGTCAGACACATGCTATTTCGTTCGACTTCCGCGTTTTGGACCTCGTTCTGCTCGGAAGAGCACCGCACAAGTCGCTGCTATCCGTTTACTCCGATGACGATGCTGATCGCGCCCGTCGAGCGCTGACTCAACTTGATTTGAATGGTTTTGAGGACCGTTCCTTCCACTCGCTCAGTGGTGGAGAGCAGCAACGGGTTTTTCTCGCACAGGCATTGGTACAGGAAGCCGACTTGCTCATTCTTGACGAGCCGACGACCTATCTGGATGTGCACCACCAGTTCGAATTCATGGAGTATGTCCAATCGCTGGTGCAAGAAGGCAAAACCGTTATCGGAGCAGTCCACGATCTTGAGATGGCCGCGCGGTTTGCCGATCACGTCCAGGTCCTTCAAAACGGACATCTGAGTGCGAAAGGAAGTCCAGCTGACGTGCTTACCCCATCTTTGCTGGCAGACGTTTTCCGCATGGCTGCGCATGTTACAAACGACCCGGAGAAACCACTCCGGATTGCGTACTCGCGCACGTTGCCGTGACGCAAGCCTGTGTCGTAACGGAACCGTCTATTTCTATATGGAATTTGCGTGCGGCCTGAACCCATTCAGATAGGCCGCGTTTTCCCGACCTGTAATATTTCGTCTTATCCTACATCCAAGCAGCGCACCTTCCTTCCCCGCTTCCATCTCCGAAAATGAAGATTTATACACGTACTGGTGACGACGGACTCACGGGCCTTTTTGGTGGACCGCGCGTCTCCAAGGACGATCTTCGCATTGAAGCGTACGGAACAACAGATGAGCTGAATTCGGTCTTGGGTGTTGCCCGGGCCTCCTTGGCATCCTACCGCCCCAACCCGTTTGACCAACCAGAAAGGACACAAGAGGCAGCAGTCCAAGCACCCTCTGCGAGCGATTGGGCACCTCGCCTTGACGCGTGGATTGAACGTATCCAGAATGAGTTGTTCGATCTTGGTGCTGACCTCGCGACACCGCTCGACTCCAAAGCGAACGTGTTCCGGATTACCCAGGATTGGATCGATGACATGGAAGCCGATATCGACCGATTTGATGAAAACCTGGCTCCTTTGAAAGCATTCATCCTACCCGGCGGCTGCGACGTAGCCGCCCAACTTCACACTGCTCGTACGGTATGTCGCCGCGCTGAACGTCGTGTGATTTCTCTAGCCAAGCGGGATGACATCAATATGAGCTGCGCCGTATATCTGAATCGGCTCTCTGACGCACTCTTTGTCGCGGCTCGACTTGCGAACCACCGTCTCGGAATCCTTGATCACACCTGGATTTCAAGCACAAACAGATAACACAAGCCGACGTCACAGGATGCATCCTTCCATGCCTCTGAATGGGAGGAGCATTGCATTCTGAAGTATGATTTGCTTGCGGTCGATACCTGAACGAGTGGTTGGAATCCGGGGAGAATTCAGGCAATCCGGTGTGCCCGGAACCTCATCCGGATCTATTTTGGTATATTGAAGCGCCCAGGTCACGCGTGCGATGAATCTTGACGGCCCGCAACCCGTCTGAATGTTTTTCGACATCACCATGCGAGATCGCCCCTTACTTGTCATTGCTGTCCTCATCGCGGTCGGCACGTCCCTGCTACTGTATTCTTTTCAGTCGCCAGACGTAGTCCCCGAGGATGCTGCTCCTGTCCAGACGGTTTCTCTGGCCACGGACGAATTTGGTATGCCGATTTCTGAGCTGTCAGTGATCGAGTCCACCGTCCGTCGTAATGAGACGTTTTCGGATCTTCTCAATCCCTACGGGGTGGCTTATGAGCGCATTGTAACACTTGCCCGCCAGGGGCGCGATGTGTTTGATGTGCGACGTCTCAAATTTGGTCGCCCGTACCGGATTTATACGGATTCGAGTGGAACGGGTCGCTTCATGGTGTATCAGCCAAATCTGGCTTCCTATGTCGTATTCGACCTGGGCGATGATCCTTCCATTCGGCTCGAGGAACGAGACGTGGTGGTGCGCAAGCGCGCCATTGAAGGTGTCATCGAGGAATCTCTCTACATGACCCTCATAGACCAGGATATCCATCCGACGGTAGCCAATCGCATGGCTGATGTATTTGCCTGGCAAATTGACTTTTCAAGGCTCCAAAAAGGAGATTCATTCCGCATCTTGTTTGAAGAGCAGTATGTCGGAGATCATCTTTTCGATATTGGTGACGTGCTCGCTGCGCGCTTCGTCCACTCCGAGGAAGACCATTTTGCATTCCATTATCAGAATGACGAAGTCGATGAGCATTATGACGAGAACGGCAAAAGCCTTCGCAAAGCATTCCTGATTGCTCCTGTGGAGTATAAAAGGATTTCCTCCGGGTTCACGCGCCGCCGATTTCACCCTGTGCAGAAGCGATACAAGGCCCACCTTGGGACGGACTACGCTGCAGACCCCGGTACGCCCATCAATGCCACGGGCGACGGGGTGGTAACGGAAGCCCGTTACGGGCAGTACAATGGCAACTACGTGAAAATCCGTCACAACGGAACGTATACGACGCAGTACCTGCACATGTCGAAGATTAAGTCCGGTATTCGCCCGGGTGTCCGCGTCAAGCAGGGAGACGTGATTGGATTCGTAGGATCGACAGGACTGGCATCGGGACCTCATGTTTGCTATCGATTCTGGAAAAACGGTTCACAAGTCGACCATCGACGAGAAAAGATTCCATCAGTGGGTCCGATTCCTTCGCAGTACCTGACGGATTTCAACGTTCAGCGTGATGATTTCCTCATGCAACTTACCCAGCCGATCAATCCCTCGATTGACCGAAGTTATGCAGAGCTGCTGCAAACGCCGGAAGCGGTCACATCTCCATGAACATGGATTGACGGCGTGTCGATTCCTCACGGGTTTTAACGGCCCGCTTCTTTCCGAGACGCTCTATCAGTTCGATCAACACATCGGGCTTGAACGGCTTCGTCAGCACCTCACACATACCAGCCTTCTGACTGGCTTGGACCGCGCTGGTCGTTGCATCAGCAGTAAGTGCGACGATGGGTAGATTGGGATGGCTTTCCAGCATGCGCCGGGCGGTCTCGAATCCATCCAACCCATCCATGTGACATTCCATGAGAACGACGTCGAAACCCTGCTGAGAAAGGTGAAGGATCCCCTCTCTTCCGGACGAGGCGGGAACACACGAATGACCTGCCTCTTCGAGAACTACGCAGGCCACCTCCAGATTAACCGGATTATCGTCGACGCATAGGATGTTCAATTTTGCAGCTTGCGTACCGACTTCAGATGGTTTTGCTGGAACCTCGGGCAAATACTCGCTTGAAGAGGTAACCGCAGGAAGCGGAAGCGTGATGACAAACGTTGATCCTTCTCCGGGTGTACTGGTAACCGTGATGGTCCCTCCCATCATGTGAACCAGACTACGTGTAATGGAGAGACCCAATCCCGTGCCTCCATATCGACGTCGAATCGAATTGTCTGCTTGTCGAAAGGATTCAAACAGCTCATC
>CALIKL010000070.1 GCA_938018055.1 uncultured bacterium | reverse complement strand
TGCAGCCTTTCCCCTTGTACGAGTCGCGATTCGACAAGGCAGAATTATTCATCGGGGAATCCACAGAACCCGTTTCCGTTTTTGGTGGAAGCGATACGGATGGCGGATTCGTAACCATGTTTGGCGGTGCGGGAGAGTCAGCAGGATCCATCGTATTTGCTGGATATGGAATCGGGGATGATGCCCTCGTATACGACGATTTCAAGGCCATGACGGAGGCCGATATTGACTTCACGGGCAAATGGGTCATGATGTTGGCCGACGAGCCCATGGCCGACGCCGAAACAAGTCTGTTTCCAACATCGGACAATGAACTATCGACGTGGTCGACAGGACGATTCAATAAGCTCCGGCGATTCTTTGGTGCTCCTGAAACCGCACCTGCTGGTATTCTGGTCGTTGGAGATCTTTCACCCCGTGGAGGATTGGTCTCCGATGCCGCCATGCTTCAGGCATCATCAGATCCTGGTGTCGGCAACCTGTCCATTCAGCCTCCATCCGGAGGATCGCGCAGTCGCTTTCCGACCATCCTGAATGTCTCTGCCGAGCTCGCAAGCATACTCACCGGTCGCGATATGGCCGAGATAAAAACGGAGATTGACGACACGATGACGCCTGTCGTCTTCGAATCTGACACGATGCTTCGTGCGGTTGTCGCAAACCAGGTGCATGAAGTGTCAACCGAAAACGTGGTCGCCTTCATTGAGGGATCTGATCCGATCCTGAAAGATGAGTATGTCGTTATCTCATCACACTACGACCATGTTGGCATGCAACCCGCTTAGGACGATGGAATTTTCAATGGTGCCGATGATGACGGTTCCGGTACAGTCGCTGTTCTGGAAATTGCCGAGGCATTCGCGAAAGCCAAAGAGGATGGACACGGTCCGCGTCGCAGTATCCTGTTCATGAACGTCTCTGGAGAGGAGAAAGGACTTCTTGGATCTGCGTGGTACACCGATAGGGAACCCATCGTCCCATTGGATCAGACTGTTGCCAACCTCAATATTGATATGATTGGTCGCATCGATCCGACCCACCCAGATGAGAATACCGACTATGTCTACATCATCGGGTCGAATCTGGTGTCACAGGAATTACACGACATCAATATCCGGGCGAACGAGACCTTCGAGTCCAAAATCCAGTTGCACGAGCGTTTCAACTCCAAGGACGATCCCAACCAGTTTTACCGTCGCAGTGATCACTGGAACTTTGGGAAGAACAACATTCCGTTCATCTTTTTCTTCACTGGCACGCACGAGGACTACCATGGTGTAGACGACGAGCCTGAGAAGATCGAGTACGAGCGGATGGCGAAGATTTCCCACATCATCTTTGCCACGGCATGGCAGATAGCCAATCAGGATACCCGTCCGGAGGTTACCGGCTCTGGGTTCAACTAGGAAGCGCCAGGACTAAACGTTGACCGCCTCAACGCGTGTGATCTGAGGCACACTCCTCTTTACAGCCTGCTCGATGCCTGCTCGCAATGTCATGGATGACATCGGGCAGGTTTCGCAGGCGCCAAGCAATTCCAACTCTACAACGCCCTCAGTGGTGATATCCACCAGGCGTACCGAACCACCGTCCGCCTCCAAATACGGGCGGAGCGTATCGAGCGCTGCCTCTACTTCTCTCTGTAGTTCAGGTCCTTCGAGAACTGCCATGGGACGATGATTCTGGGTTGGGCGTCTGATACTCGGTTGATCTCACCAGGTTCACCAATCAATTACCACGCAGGATGTCAACTTTTTGCGTGGCAGGTCGAACGGCATTGCGTTCTTCAACAGATCGAACCAGCCCTTCTGATATCTGGGCAAACACCTTTCCGGTTTCGGATTCAGTATCGGTTACAATGGGTGTTCCGTCATCTGCGTTTTCCCGGATGGCCTGAACCAGGGGCAGTTCACCCAGCAACGGAACGTCAAGCTCTTGAGCCAAAGCCCGGGCACCGCCTTCACCAAACAGGTAGTATTTCTTCTCTGGTAGTTCCGGCGGCGAGAAATATGCCATGTTTTCTACGATTCCCAGTACGGGGACGTTTACCTGCTCGAACATGGCTACCCCTTTTCGAGCATCGGCCAGGGCGACCCGCTGCGGAGTGGAGACAATGACCGCACCATTCAACGGGACCGTTTGAACAATAGTGAGCTGAATGTCCCCTGTACCTGGAGGAAGGTCCATGATCAAGAAGTCGAGCTTCCCCCACTCGGTATCTCCCAGAAATTGACGTACGGCGCTGGTGACCATGGGGCCTCGCCAAATGACTGCCTTGCCCTGATCCACCAGAAAACCCATCGATAGGAGCTTTACGCCATACTTTTCGACTGGCAAGATGCGACGATGCTCGTTGACCCTTGGCTTGGCCGCTTCGACACCGAACATGGTCGGAACAGAGGGGCCGTAAATATCTACATCTACCAATCCGACGTCGTATCCCTGCTGAGCAAGGGACACCGCAAGGTTGCTAGCAACCGTACTCTTGCCCACACCTCCTTTGCCTGATGCCACGGCAATGATGTTGGTGATACCGTCTCCAGGAGCTGCTCCAGCGTCCTGACCGTCGATCGACAGATCAGCGCCCAATCCAATCATCTCGCTATCTGCGGACACCTCAACGCTCAGAGCAGTACCGAAGACATCTGCCAGCGCCTGTCGGCAAGCTTCCGGGGCTTCGGCGGCAAAGACATGCGTTGGATCGTCCAACCAGAGCGTAAAGCGAACACTTCCTTCTGCCACTTGCAATGCGCGAATCCAGCCAAGCCGGACCAGGTCCTTGCCGCTGACTGGATCAACGACACAACGAAGGGCATCCAGAACTGAAGAAAACGTGGGCTGCGACATGAGACCGGTGTCCGGTTAATGGGTATCCCTTTCCTAAATGCTGGCGCCCAGACAGTTCCAGAGACTGTGCTTTCTAACCGGATCTTCGGAAATGACGAATCGCAACGCCTTGTCGAACCCCGTATGGGGAAACGAAAAGCATGTGCGCGCCCAATTTCTCCATGGCCAGTCTGAGAATCTGCACGCCAGCTGGAAATACGTCTTCCCGACCCTTCCCATGACGTGGAATCAACGCCAACACGTCTTCCCGGGTCATGGCAAGCAAGCGTTCGCTCCACATTTCAAGATCATCGCGAGTCAGATGGCTGCCTCCGGGCATGTCCTGCATGGAATCGCGGCCATGATGTACCAGAGAAAGAATGACAGCCGTCCCCGAGGCCCCGACACAAACCTCGCTCTTTTGAGCTCCAACCAATGCAACATCCATCATGGCGGTGAAATCATTTGATGCCGAGGCGACCTCCGCAGCGCTCGGGGGTTGCACATTGAAATGACGTTCCATCATGCGAACGCTACCCATATCCAGGCTACAGGCGAATTCAGGAGCAGCATATCTCTTGACGCCTTGAACAAACTCCGTGGACCCACCTCCTACATCGATCACTGTGAGTCGCGTCTCCGGATGCAGGCTATCCCACAGGGTATCGAATCCTTCCAAACCAGCCATTGCTCCTTCAAATGTGGTTCGGGCCTCCTCTTCACCACTCAGGATGCGCAGTTCCGAGCCAGTGACTTCCCTTACAATAGCCCTGATATCGTCTGCATTGGCGGCATCACGTGAAGCGCTGGTCCCAGTAACAATGAGCTCCTCAACATTCCATGGCGCCATCTCTTTCATGTGGTGCTCAAGTACGGAGCGAAGCCGCCCAAGCGCGGCAGGTCCAACACGACGTGAAGCATCAACACCCTCCCCAAGTCTCACAAATCCGGAGGCGCCATGCAGATCCTGCATGGCGCCGTCTTTCCAACCTGCCACAAAAAGCAGGGCGGTGTTGGTACCGATATCGATGGTCGCCAATCGTCTTTCCATGTCGCGCACGTCCGTTTTTAGGGTGATTACGGAGTGACCCTTCTCCATCGGTTCATCCTGTTGCCGCGGGTTCTATCCACACGCTCCACCAAGCGCCTTCTTCAGATTCGTGGATGATCTGCATCTCCCAGCCCTGAATCTCCGACCTCATCAATGGTCCATCCGAGACCAGCAATCCTGCCAGTCCAATACATCCTCCCTGCTTCAATCGGCCTGCGAGCAAGGGGACCATCCAGCGAAGTACCTCGCGATTGATATTGGCCGTGATGACGTCATAGCGGGACGTCTGAACATGTTGACCCAGTTCGGAGCCATCACTCAGGAAAACATGGAGCCGGGAATCCATACCGTTCAGCTCAGCATTCTCTGACGCATTCTCGATACAGATCGGATCGTTATCGAAGGCGTCCGCATGCTGTGCACCCAACATCAGAGCGGCCAATGCCAGAACGCCTGTTCCTGTACCTGCATCGAGTACGTGATCCCCTTCCGATACGCGCTCTGGCATTGCCGCCAAGAGCAGTCGGGTACTTTCATGATGCCCCGTACCGAAGGACATCTTCGGATCAATCAGTATGTCTCGAATGCCTTCGAGTGAAGCGGACTCATTCCATGTCGGGAGCACGCGAAAAGGGCCCGCCAGGATGGGCTGGATCGTCTTTTCCCACTCAGCATTCCAATTTCGATCGGCAATGGATTCTTCATTGATCTCCCCTGCCAATAGTCCTGGGCGAGCCGATACGAGCAAATCTCGAACGACCGGTGCATCCGATGAAGCCGCATACACGGTAAGGTGATCGTCTTCCTGAAGGAAACCGGTAACGGCGGCATGATCCAACCAGGCAACCAACTCGTCCTGCGCTTCGAGAGGGCAGGAAAAACGAAACGCAATCGTTGACATGGGGCGTGGTTGTGTGGTCAGGAATCGGCCGTGAATATAGCGATTCCCCAGTCCTCTGGATAATCAGGTGCTTCATCCCCGAACCCTTCCCAGGAGATACTCCCGTCCGTCGTGAATCGGGCCCTGTACGAGCCGGGAGGCAAGGTCAATTCAACGTGGGCGCGGCGATAAGAGTCGTCCCCACCAGCAGGGAGTGTTGTGTTCCATTCCATACGCCATATGGTTTCTCCAGAGACTCTATCCTCCAACCAGCCGTAGTCATAATTTGCGGTCGACGTCAGTTCTCCCAAGGCCATCAGGATAACGTCGGTAGAATTGGACAACGTGAAATCCGTGGTAACGTCGGCGCTATTTCCAAGACGCGTTGAACGCACAAGGAATCGAGACGCATCCACATCCTCAATCATACTACCGGCGGGCGATGGCCAGTCCGATTCCTGCACCGGGCGCTCGGTCGTTTCTGTTTGCACGTTTGCAGATGTCAGCTGATCAGGATCAAGGGGAAATACGGCCAGTCCCCACCGTTCCGGATTTCTTGGCTGCCCCCGATTAAAACCAGCATAGGAGTGAGACCCGTCGGTTTCAAAAGAAGCCACATAACTGCCCGGCCCCAATCGAAAGATCGCCTTGGCCAATCGGTTATCAGAATCGCCTCCAGCAGGCAAGGTGTTATCGTAGGTCATCTCCCACACTACATCGCTTGCGCCTCCTTCACGCTCAATCCAGCCCCAGTCGTAGCGTTGGTCCTGTCCACCGATCTCTCCCATGGCATACAGGATCACATCCAACGAGTCCTCCAGCGTGATCCGCGTTCGACGTAATTCCCCATCGCCCAAGCCGAGGTGTTCCACAATCGGCTGACCAAACGCCCAGGGGTCTATTGGCCGGATCGTCCCCGCGCTTGCGGGGTCCATACGAAAAACAAAGTCATCCGCTCGCCATGGAGGGTTCTCGGACCAGGCTCCCTCATGTCTGCCGGGAATGAACTCGATCTCGTAGACTCCTCCTTCTAATTCGACTGTCGTATAAAGCCAATGATTGACACGACTGCCACCGGCAGCTTCTGCCTGTTCATTCTCCACCGACCACACTACAACGCCATCTGGTATTTCCTTGATGGTGATTCTGTCACAATCGCCATTGCATCGTGTAAAGCCTCCAAAGGCGCGGAGGGTAGAGGATCTGGATGCATGAATCATGAGCTGCTGGCTGGAGCGGCGCGCTCGGAGATCCATCTGAAACAGGGAGGTCTCCCCTCCCACTGATGTCAGGCGCATCTTGGGGTCCACATCCACGCTGCCATCAGGTGCCTGCAGATCGAGGTGCCAGAAGTCCTTGTAATTCGTCCAATGGGGCTTCAGGCCAAACGCCGAACCCTCCCGGTACGATCTATCGTCTGGTCCAAGTGTCGAAAAATAAACAGCATAGTCGCCGGCCTCCAGGCGCACCGAATCCTCCACCATCGCCCGGACGCCTTCGCGCTGAACGTTGTCCACCCGGGTACGCCAAACTACGTCGCCGCTAGCCCCTCCCAAGATCCACGCTACGACGGCCAGGTCGGACCCCACCCGATCATCCTCGAATGACACTTCCCCGGAAATGGTCACCGTTGCCGGAGTCAATACTTCGAAATACTGGGACGTCAGCTCTCGCTCGTCGAGGTCGGACATCGTAACGAAACCCACACCTGCCGGAGAAGCCACCATGCGCCAGACAATGAGCATGGCAGCTACAAAAAGCAGGAACAGCTGGAATCTTCGCAAGCCTTTGTTTCGCATAGGATGAAGGGCTGAAAACGCAAACCGACGGATCCCACGTACATGGTGTTTGTCAGCGCGCTCTGAAATAGAGGATCGAGTTCGTTTCGACTGGAAGCAGGATAGAATTCACCACTCACCAGAGTACGGGCTCACAGGGGTGAAGTTACTAATAGACCCTATTGCATTCCCGCAAACGTGTCTTGCCGCTGCAGCGTTCTTCTTCCTGCTCGGATTCATGACCAGATAAACCCCCTCCACAGAGTGGGAGCGACTGCGTACCTTCAAGATCAATCGGGTTTGTAACAAAGCTTCGTTCGAACAGGTACAAGGGCTCATCGATTCCCTGCTCCCCCCCGGGTATGCCAGACACCTCGCTGGAAAAAACAACGCAATCTGTGACCAAGCGGCTCTTGCCCGCTCGAGGATCCTTGATCCTTAACGGGATACTGGTGGTATCGGCTTGGCTGGCGACCATGGGATTTCACTTCCAGCAATGGAGTGCACAACAGCCTGCCAGCACAACCCTGTTTCTGTTGTACGCCGCGGTGACTACCGCTGGATTCGGCGGATGGTGGTTCCTGCTTCGACAGATACAAGGCTTCAAGGACACGTCACCCGCTCGCAAGTTGTGGACTTTGCTGGTCGGCGGAAGTGTGCTCATGATCGTCGCTGGAACGGTCACCCGGTTCGGACGAATTTCCGCTCCTGGTTTCGATCTGGGAATAGGATTTGATTTGGACACCGGGGTCGCTCTAACCTTTCCAACCATCGTCAAAATGGGCATTGTGTCCTTGGCGATGGTCACGTTCAGCTTCCTCTTGCTTCAGCGACTGCGTTCCCTGATCCTCGTCAAGCGTTCTCACTCCAGCGAGCGGAATTGGAAGCTGCTTATTGGGCTCATGATCGCCTCATCTGCGACGACGTTGTTCATGCAGCCGGGAGCCAGTCAAAATGACTGGCAAAACGTGGCAATGGTCATTGTTGCCGTGTTCATGGTCGTTAATGCATTCCGTCTCTCCTGGATTGTCTTCCTCAGTTTCAAGGAGAAACTGGCGACGCTGGGTTTGATCTTCCTGCTGGGGCTTTTCATTCTGTTCTCACTGGGAACGGGTTTTGAGAACTCGTTTGGAATGGTGCCCAGGGGCCTGGAATACCTGGAGTTCTATTTCATGCCGCTGGCAACATTCACGCAGCAGGCTGCTGTTTTCGGCATGATCTATTGCGTCACCTCATTCCTTTCGCTCTTGTTCCATTTGCCCACGTCTGGGGATTACGAGCAAAGAGCGGGCGAGCGCGCAACCATGCACACGTTGGCGGCGCTGGTGGGTCAGGTATTTGACGCTGATCGCCTGTTCGCTACCATTGCAGCTTCTCCTGTTGAAGCCGGCTCTGCCGACGCCTCCTGGCTTGTCATGCCTGATCCCGAAACGGGCACTCTTCGACAGCATGTCGTTGCAGCCCAGAATCTTTCGCCGGATCAGATAGAGCTGTTCATGGACTGCTCAGAGCTCGTGGATGCCCTTTCAGAGGATACTGATGGTTTCTTGATTCGCGAGGCTGCGGCGGATCACCGGTTGAATGTGCGCTCAAGTGATGGACTGGGTAGCCTTTTTGTGGTCCCTCTCGTAGCCCGTGATGAGCGCATAGGAGCCCTTTTTGCATCCAAGTCGGTCGTCAATGGTTTCGAACGCGATGATATTGAGACCATCAGCATTTTTGCAGCGCAAGCCAGTGTGGCCATCGACAATGCACGGCTCTTCGAACAGCAGGTAGAAAAAGAACGACTCTCCAGGGAGCTTTCGATTGCGCGCGAGGTGCAGCGCAAACTGCTTCCACAGCAGGCCCCAAACTTGCGTGGTACCAGCATGGCGGCTTCCAGCGTACCGGCTCAAGAGGTCGGCGGAGACTACTATGACTTCGTCAAGCTGGATGATGATCGCTATGGAGTCATCATCGGGGATGTGTCCGGAAAGGGCACGTCAGCCGCTTTCTACATGGCGGAAATGCAGGGCATTTTCCAGTCTGTGAGTCGACTGGCGTCTTCTCCCTCTGAATTCCTTCATCACGCCAATCTAGCCTTGGCACAAAGCCTGGATCGGAATGTCTTTATTTCCGCTATCTATGGCATTCTGGATCTGAAGAAAGAGACCTTCACTATTGCGCGGGCTGGTCACTGCCCCGCAGCAACCGTTCGACTAGGGGGCGAGAGTCGACTCATCCGTACTCCCGGCCTTGGGCTGGGCCTTGATCGTGGCGATCTGTTCCGAAAGAGCCTGGTCGAAGAACATATTGACCTCGCGCCTGGTGATGTGTTCGTCTTGTACACGGACGGTGTTGTTGAAAGCCGCGACGTATCAGGCGAGGAATATGGTTATGACAGACTTCTGGCTATTGTAGACGAATACCGCCATGATGATGCCGAGGGAATCCATGCTGCCGTATTGCGAGATCTGCGTCGATTCCTGGGCGCTGAAGACTATGATGATGACATGACCCTGGTGGTCCTCAAGTGGCATGGTTTGCCACTTGAGGTGCTGACTGGCACCGAGTGTGTACTAATAGAATCGCATTGACACCCTATCTTTGACGCACTTCTCATCGGAAGACCCCAACCAAACGCCTACTCGAACCCATGAGCAATTTTTCCGTCGGATTCAGAAGCAGCGGCGCTGTGCAGATCCTTGATCTGCAAGGTGAACTCGATGCCCATACCGCGGCCGAGCTTGAGGCCGCCATCCAGAAGTGCCAGAAAGACAACCGCGTGCACATCCTGGTCAACGGCGCCAACTTGATGTACATCTCCAGTGCCGGTCTCGGCGTTTTCATGGCCTATATCGAAGAAGTCCGTGAAAGCGGTGGCGACATCAAGATCGCAGCCCTTCAGCCGAAGGTTTACAACGTCTTTGATCTGCTCGGATTCCCGATGCTTTTCGACATCGTGGAAACTGAAGAAGGTGCTGTCGACAAGTTCTCGTCCCCTTCCGCTGATTGATATCTGATTTTCCCACTCGTGGCATCTTCGACGTATACATTGACCATTCCAAGCTCGACGCGCTTCCTTGAAGACGTGCGCGAGTTTGTTACGATGCACGCGACCAGCGCGGGCTTCGATGAGATGGAGGTCGAGCAGTTGAAAATGGCCGTTGATGAGGCATGCACCAATGTCATTGAGCATGCTTACGCAGGTCAGAGTGAACAACCCATCGACATTGCCATCATTCTGAACAGGGACAAGCTCACGATCCGCATCAGGGACAAAGGCCAGACGTTCAATCAGAAGACCTATCAGGAGCCTGATCTTATTAAATACGCCAAAACGCGCAAATCAGGTGGTTTCGGGGTCCACATCATGCGCAAGCTCATGGATGAGGTAGCGTACAACAACTCAGGCGGTTATAACGAATGCCGCATGGTGAAATACAGACACTGATCTGTCATCAGCGCTCACCCGATTCATTCAGGGCGCACGCCCACGTACATCGAGGCAATGCCGAAGGTAAGTCGTCTTGCACGGCACTTAGAGAATCCCGCTCGTTTCATCCAGCTCAGGAATTCATCCCCTTCAGGAAAAACGGCAATCGACTCAGGCAGATAGGTATATGCAGTCGAGTCTCCTGAAATGAGGCGACCAATGCCGGGCAGGATGAACTTGCCGTAGAAGCTGTACAGTTGCTTGATAGGGAAAGCGGTTGGACGGCTGAATTCGAGGACGACCAACGTGCCTCCCGGGCGCAACACGCGACATATCTGTCGCAAGCCTTCTCCCAGGTCCTCGAAATTGCGCACACCAAAGGCGACCGTTGCGACATCGAACTGCTGATCGGAGAAAGGCAGTTTTTCTGCATCTCCATTCTGCAAGGAAACCTGATCGGACAGATCGCCCTTGCGCACCTTCTGGCGGCCCACTTCGAGCATCTCGTTAGCAATGTCTACGCCAACTACCTTGGGCACTCCTTTTCGAGCGGCCAGAAGCGCTAAATCAGCCGTCCCCGTCGCTACATCGAGAAGACGACCGGGCTTGACCGCGAGCACTTCGCGCATGACATCGCGACGCCATTGCTGGTCGATACCCCCGCTCAAAATGCGATTGAGCAGGTCATAACGCGGCGCAATGCTGTCAAACATGCGCTCAATGTGGGGCTTCTTGCCCTCAACTATACCAATAGGGGGAATGTCCGACACGATTCTTGACGCCTCGTTCAGTTCTTCAGGATCGGCTCAGTTCAGAAGAGTAGTCAAACCCAACAACTCGAAGTTAATGCTCTTCTTGCGGGAATAGACGTTGCGAGAAGGGGTCAAACGAATCTGATTGTCAATCAATCCAACCATCACATTGGCGTGACCATCGATCAATGCCTCCACAGCAGCGACCCCCAGTCGGCTGGCCAGGACGCGGTCGCGGGCTGACGGCGATCCTCCACGCTGGGTATGCCCAAGGATGCAGACACGCAGATCGATATTGGCAAAAGCCTCATCCTCGCGAAGTTCGGATGCGATCTGAGACGCACCGCCCAATTCTTCTCCTTCGGCAACCACTACGATAGACGACCGATGCTGTTCACTCATCAACGAGTGGATATGGGACTTGATTTTCCTGATATCGGTCAGCGTCTCAGGAATGAGCACCATCTCCGCTCCTCCGCCAATTCCCGAATTCAAAGCGATGAATCCGGCATCCCGTCCCATGACCTCGACCAGGAATAGTCGATCATGCGCATCTGCCGTATCACGAATCTTGTCAATGTTTTCAATAGCGGTATTCAGGGCCGTATCGAATCCAATGGTCTCGTCTGTTCCAAAAAGGTCATTATCAATCGTACCCGGACATCCAACCAGCGGAATCTTGTGTTCCTCGTAGAAGACGGCAGCACCGGAAAGCGTTCCGTCTCCGCCGATTGCAACCAATCCGTCAATTCCCTTGGCGCGCAGGTTGTCTGCTGCCATCTGACGCCCCTCGACTGTCCTGAATTGTTCAGATCGGGCGCTCTTGAGAATGGTCCCTCCTTTCTGGATGATGTTTGAGACCGACGAGTTGTCCATCTCAACAAAGTCTCCCTCGATCATCCCCTGGTATCCCCTGCGGATTCCGATGACCTTTTTCCCTGAGGTAATGGCTTTGCGCGTGGCAGCTCGCAGGCATGCGTTCATTCCCGGGGCGTCACCGCCCGAGGTGAAAATTCCGATGGTCTGAATCGAATCCAATGTGATCTCCGTGGTTCTGAATGGGATCATAAATGCAGAAGGGGGCCCGGCGTTCGGCCAATCGGTTGAAAATACCACGAAACGATGGATGGATTGACACAAGATCGTTGTCTGCGTATCCGAGTATTCCGAACATGCGAGTCCAAAGTCAGAGTACTCGGAGGCGTATCTTCCGGTACCTGCAGCACGCAATCACCATGTCAGCATCCCACCCAAACCATTTGCCACCCTATCTCGTCCAGTTTGAGGACGGGACCGAGACGGCTATTGATCCAGAAGAGCTCGCAGCTTCGGGGACAACGCTGACCCATGTTCGCGGGCCTCATTTTCTGCTGATGCGGAATGGACGCAGTATTCCTGTAATTATTCAGGCGCATGATCGTCGGAATGTCACCGTGAGCCATCTTGCACAAACTGTTTCGGTTGTCGTTTCCGATCACCGCGACCAATTGCTTGCAGAATGGGGCGCAGACGAAGGCAGCGCGGGCAAGGATAGCCGTGTCGAGTCACCCATGCCGGGCCTTGTGCTGGCCGTCCATGTTGAAGAAGGCGCTGTCGTTCAGTCGGGTGACCCTTTGCTCGTACTGGAAGCCATGAAAATGGAGAACGACATCAAGGCCTCTTCAGAAGGAATCGTTTCTGCTATTCATGTCAATCCTGGAGATGCCGTGGGTAAAGGTACACTCCTCATAGAATTCGAGTAGTCCGTGACATTTTTTCTTACTGGAGCAACTGGGTTTCTGGGCTCCCACATTGCTCACATCCTGCTTGATGCTGGTCACGAGGTTCGTGCCATTCGTCGAAGCAGTTCAAAGATGGACCTGATCGGTGCCGCAGCCGATCGCATCGATTGGATCGAAGGGGACGTACTCGACCCGGATTCGCTGGAATCCGGGATGAAGGATGCAGAAGGTGTTATTCACGCCGCCGCGTTCCTGGGATTTGAGGGAAAGAAGAGCGAAGAGCAGTTGATGTCCGTCAATGTGGATGGTACTGCCAATGTGGTCGATGCAGCCATTCGCGCAGGCATCAAGCGTATGGTCCATGTCTCTTCCATTGCCGCCCTCAGCCGCTCTGAAGTAGACGCGGGTTGTCGGGATGAATCGGCGGAATGGGAAGATTCCTCCATGAACACAGGCTATGCGATTTCAAAGCATCGTGCAGAAATGGAGGTACACCGGGGTATCGCGATGGGTCTGGATGCGGTTATAGTCAACCCGTCCCTGATCATGGGCGTGGGGCGACCATCGGAAAACACTATGCAGATCGCAGATCGGCTGGTGAAAGGAGGCATTCCCTTTGTGCCGAAAGGCGGTACCAATGTGGTGGATGTCAGAGATGTAGCGGCAGGGTGTCTACGCGCGTTCGAGAACGGTCGGACGAGCGAACGATATATCCTGGCGGGGCATAATTTGATGTGGGAAGAGATCCTGGCGACCATGGGATCTGATCTCGATGTCACGCCTCCCACCCGCACCTTGCCAACGTGGCTCATGATGGGCTCGGCGGCCCTTTTCGAGCTCGGTACCTTCATTGTCCGACGCAGAAGTGTGATCACGCGCGAGACTATCCGGTTGTCGATGTCAATTTCCTGCTACGACAATACCCGCTCTGTAAAGGTCTTGGGGTGTACCTATCGGCCGTTCTCAGAAACGTCGAAATGGATTGCCGAAGGATACCGTGCCCTTGAGGGGTGAATACATGATCCGCATCATTTCCCGACTGACCCTCCTTTGCGTCACCATAAGCTGTTTCGGATGCACGGCGCCCACGGACCCAAAGCAGCCGCGCATTCTCGCCAGTTTTGACGCCATCAGCCTGATCGTCGAACAGGTTGTCGGCGATATCCCTGTTTCCTCATTGTTGGAAGGTGGGGTCTCCCCTCATGCTTATGCGCCTCGTCCCTCTGAAATGGTTGCGCTTCGCGAAGCGACGTTGGTCGTGTACGCGCACCCCTTTGTGGATGGATGGATGGGCGGACTCAGAGCTCAATCAAGTGTATCGCTGTTTGGGGATCACTCCCTTTCGCACGAAGGTCCTTCTGCATCAGGATTCGAGGATCCTCACTCACACGAAACCGGAATGGATCCTCACCAATGGAATGACCCTGAAGCGGTGTTGGACGCGCTTCCCGGACTGGCTGATGCGTTGTGTGAAGCACTTTCCGCAGACTGTCCAGCTGTACGACGCAGAACAGCTGTGTTCGCGTCCGAATTGTCCGCCTTTCAGGATTCCTTGCATTCGGCCAAACCCGACGGTGATGGGTCTGTGCGTTGCTTTGTGACGGCTCAGCCGTTCATGGACCAATTCTTGACCCGGTTTGAATTTCCCTTCGTTGGGCCGCTATCCGTCTCCGCCGATGTCGAACCTTCTCCAACCTCGCTGGCCCGCATGGTTGGTGAGGCCCATGCCAGAGGCTGTCGCCATCTGATTGTGCAGTCCGCCTTCGAGAACACCCTGGAGCGCAGACTTGCCCGTGAGCAATCATGGGAAATCATTGAGGTAGATCCACTTGGGTACGGTGCTGCAATGTACCAACACTATCTTAAAGGCCTGCACACGGCTCTGATGACTCCTGGAGAGGAATCGGTCCGGCCCGAAGCACAAGGAGAGCCGTCTACCACCGACTCGCCTGATGCATCTACTTCTGCTCCATGATTCAGGTTGATCATCTTTCTGTCGTCGCCTCAGGCCGAGTCATCTTGAATGACGTGGGGTTCTCTCTGCCCAAGGGTGCCTTTCTGGCTGTCATTGGCCCAAACGGTGGCGGGAAATCAACCCTCATCAGAGCCCTACTCGGATTGCAGCCCCACACGGGCGTGGTATCACTACAACCCGAGGGCGCGCCCATTGGCTACGTACCCCAGATCAAGACGCTGGATCGCACGTTCCCGGCTCTTACGGAGGAATTGGTAGCCACAGCACTCAAGCTGAGGTGGCCCTGGAGAATCGATGCAGCGTGTCGCGAGATTGTAAGCGAGGCATTGGCATCCGTTGGAGCTGCCCACTTGATGGGGCAGCAGATCAGAAACCTCTCCGGTGGAGAGATCCAACGGGTGTACCTGGCTCGCGCCATGATTTCCACCCCTCCCACCCTGGTTCTGGATGAACCCTCTGCTGGAGTGGATGTGGCAGGGGCTGCAGACATGCTCGAGTGTGTGGAGCGCTTTCGCAGTGATCACGAAGCCACTGTTGTGATGGTGACACACGACTGGGACGTGGCCTATCACCATGCCACCCACGCCCTGGTCCTGAATCGGGAAATGATCAGCTACGGTCCAGCCCGGGAAGCCATCAACGAAGAAGTCGTGCGTCAGACGTTTGGACACGAAGGACATGCCCACGGCGTCTTTGGCGGAGGACACTCCCATGACTGAAGTGCTCCTGCAACCATTCATGCTGCGCGCTCTCGTTGCTGGCCTGCTGCTTTCAGCCTTGGCAGGCTACTACGGGGTATTCGTAGTACAAAGACGACTTTCTTTCCTCGGAGCGGGGCTTGGGCACGCAGCCTTTGGGGGAATCGCGCTCGGCTTGCTGCTGGGAGTCCAGCCGTTATGGGTCGCCATTCCGTTTACCCTTCTCGTAGCCGTTGGCATTGCATGGATTCAGGATCACACCAGACTGGCTGCTGATACGGCCATCGGCATTTTCTTCTCCGTCAGTGTCGCCCTCGGAATCCTGTTCCTGTCACTCGCTTCCGGACGCAATGCAGATGCGTTTTCATATCTCTTCGGTTCGCTGCTTTCGGTCACTCCTGCAGACATCTGGGCCAGTTTGGTCCTGGTTGGGGCGGGTGCTGCAACGCTGCCCCGATTATGGGGCGACTGGGCTTACGCGACATTCGATGATGAAGCCGCACGCGTGAGCGGTAAATCCACTCGGTCCCATGACATGCTGCTCATCGCCATGCTGGCAGCAACAATCGTAGTTTCTCTCAAGGTGGTCGGAATCCTCCTTGTTGCAGCCTGGATCGTCGTACCTGCTGCAACGGCTCGGCTACTGGCGTCTACGTTCAGTGGCATGACGCGCATTGCGGTGCTGCTGGCGATGATGTCGACTGTTCTGGGACTGGTCCTATCCGTGGCCCTGGATGTCCCAACAGGTGCCATGATTGTACTGGTTCAGGCCGCTCTTTTCCTGCTGGCCATGGGTCTTGCACGCTCGAACCAATAGTGTCATTATTGCGCCGGGATCCTCGCCGGGCAGCCTGCCAGACTCTCAGGCCGTGTCTTCCGGTTCAATCACGCCCACATCCTTAGCGAAAACCGTGTAATCCGCTTCTGTGTGCCCTTCCCGAATGTCCTGCAAGCGCCGCTTCAGAAGTCGCCGTTTGAACGCTGACAAATGATCAATGAACAGCACACCATCAACATGATCGTATTCGTGCTGTATTACCCGGGCCAGCATTCCTCCAAACGATTCCTCACGCTCGGTGAATGTCCGATCGTGATAGCGCAGCGTCAAGCCCTTGGGACGGGATACAATTTCGTGAATGTCGGGAATAGATAAACACCCTTCCTCGAACTCTGAGTCCACGTCTGCTTCATCGATGACCTCAGCGTTCAAAAACACCATGGGCTGATCGGGTATCTCGATTCCAGCTTCGGAAAAGTCCTCTTCCATAGAGGACACATCCACGATGAATATGCGCTCAGAGCGCCCAACCTGAGGAGCCGCAATGCCTATGCCATGAGCTGCATGCATGGTTTCGATCATGTCATCGATCAGCTGCTGGATTTCGGGCGAGTCGTCTTCAACAACCTGCGTCTCTTCTCGCAGGATCTCTGTACCCAGCAAGTAGATAGGAAGAATCATGGATAACTGTCAGTTGAAGAAGGCTCTCAAACAAATTCCACCTTGGACGTGGAAGGCGTATCAGTGCACTTCGTCCAAGTATTCCTGCAGAATGATTCCGGCCGCCGCAGTATCGATCCGTCCCCGGCCGGTTTTTCGCATTGATGGACGCCCGCTGGATCGAATCAGTTCCTTTGCGCGCTCGGAGGAACTCCTTTCGTCACGCCGGACGATTTCTACATTCGGGATCCGTTTTCTAAGACGATTGATGTACTCCTTTACGAGCTGGATCATCTTTCCGTGACTTCCATCCTCTTCCAACGGCCACCCTATGACGATAGTAGACACGTCGTCGACACGGCTGAGTTCGTCAAGCACGTCCAGTGCCTCCGAGGGAGTGAACGTTCCAACCGGTTGGGCAAACATCCCGAGGGGATCCGATTTTGCCAGACCCACCCGCTTCGTCCCAAAGTCTACCCCGACTATCCGCATGCGGATGCACCCTCCAACGGATCAGTCCACCAACAGGACGTCTTCAGACACCACCTAAGAAACATAGTCGGCGCTTCCTTGAGGAACGTCATAAGCGAGCTCTGAAAGCGGCTGCTGTAGAACAGCCTTTATGCGCTTGCTCGGTTTGAAGTGCGTCTTGCGGCGGCTGGGAATGAATACCGTCTCATTCGTCTTGGGATTGCGCGCTTTGGGTTTGGCTCTGGTTTTCTTGACCTCGAACACGCCAAAGTCGCGGAGCTCAATACGGATATCTGGATCAGCTTCCATCATCAGCTGACCAATCGAACTGATGACCGCGCCAACCCATGGCTCACATTTGTAAATCGGCTCATTCATGATGTCCGAAACGCGTCGGGCAACGTCTTTTTTGGTAAGCGTTTTCGGTTTTGTGGACATGTCCAATTCGGGTCTTCAGATGCGCTATTTGAGGGCGCGACAAGTAACGGACCTTCCTCCCGAAAATCAAGGATTTCAACAGTTTATTGCCTTTAAAAAAGAAACCTGAGCTGGTTTCTCTGCAAATTCAGCATTCCGGTGACTTCACACGGACTCTTTGACCGGCAGCAGACGCAGAATCACCGCTTATTCCGTCACGGTGCGTCACCTTGCTCTTCAAAACGGTACACGCCGTGAATACCCTCGATCCGTTTGATACGATCGATCAATCGGCGTAGATGGTCGAGGTCTTGAACGTAAAGCACCAGGTTGCCTTCGAAGACGCCGTCATCTGTTGAAATGGTGATGGACCGAATATTCGTCTTGAGGTTCTTGGACACGACTTGGGTCAAATCGCTGAGTATGCCTACCCTGTCTTCTCCCATTACCCGAAGGGCTGCGACAAATTGAACATCCCTCTGGCGGCTCCACTCGACCGAGATAATTCGGTCTGCCCGATTCAGAATCAAATTCGGTGCATTACGGCAGCTTACTCGATGGATCTTGATCGTTCCCGTGCGGGAAAGGAAACCAAAAACCGAATCTCCAGGAATCGGATTGCAGCAGGTCGCATAATCTGTTTTGATGTCCGAATGCAACTCACCATCAATGAGCAGGGCAGGCTTACCCGTGGACTGGGCGCTGTCCAGGAAGGTCTCATATTGCAACCGCAGCGAGTCTTCTTCCTGTCGGGCATCCATCACCTCCTGCTGGGAAGTCGTGGCTGTTCGGATCAGTTCATTGACATCAAACAATCCCGATCCGATTTCGAAGAACAGCTGATCCAGATTGGGGAATCGCAGTCGCGTTGCAATCTTGGCTAATTCCTGATCAGAAACCTCCAATCCGGCCCGTACAGAACGCTTATCCCACGTTTCTCGCCCCAGCGTCTGAGCCTCGCGGCGTTTCTGATTGATCCAATGCCGGATACGGGAGCGCGCTTTTTGCGTAACGACGAATTTGATCCAGTCCGGGTTCGGTGTCTGCTTCTTGGAAGTGATGATTTCCACCTGGTCGCCACTTTTCAGGCTATAGGATAACGGAACCATCTTTCCATTCACTTTCGCACCGATACAGTGCGATCCTACCTGCGTATGAATGAGATAAGCGAAGTCCACCGGCGTAGCACCGGAGGGCAGCGTGAAAAGATCTCCTCTCGGCGTGAAAATGTAGATTTCCTCATCATACAGATTCAGCCGGAAGTCGCGGACAAACTCCGTGGCGTTTTCCGACTCTGGGTCTTCCAGCAAGTCACGAACCCAGGTCAGGAGACGATCCATTTCTTTGTCGTCTGACTTGATCTCCTCCTTGTATTTCCAGTGCGCCGCAACCCCCTTTTCGGCGATTTCGTGCATCTCGCGCGTCCTTATCTGGACTTCTACACGTCGTCCATCTAGTCCGAACACCGTTGTATGCAAGCTCTGGTAGCCATTGGACTTCGGTACAGATACAAAATCACGGAACCGTTCAGGGATAGGTTTGAAAAGATCTGTGATAATGGAATAGACGCGCCAACAGTCCTCTTTTCCCTTCGACCCCTCCCCCTCCAGGACAATCCGAACAGCAAAGATGTCAAAGATCTCATTGAGCGGCTTATCCTGCCGCTTCATTTTTCGGTAGATGGAATACAGATTCTTCGACCGCCCATAGATGTCAAACTCAAATCCATCAGAGGAAAGGCGCTCGCGCAGAGGTTCAATAAATCTACCAATAAAGGCATCACGTTCATGCTGCGTGTTGCGCAGACCTGTTGTGATCTCGTCATACTCCTCTGGATGGATGTATGCCAGGCAAAGGTCTTCCAGCTGATTCTTAAGCGAATGAAATCCGAAGCGGTGTGCCAGCGGAGCGAATAGATTCAGCGTCTCACTCGCTATTCGAAACTGCTTGTGGGCCGGCAAGGAGCCCAGCGTCTGCATGTTGTGCAGGCGATCGGCAAACTTGACAAAAATCACGCGTATGTCCGATGCCATGGACAGCATCAGCTTTCGGACATTTTCGGCTTTGGTTATATCCCTGTTTTCGAAGGCACCAGACATCTTGGTCAAACCATCAATGATGGTTGCCAGCTTGTTATCGAAAGTGGCTGCGATGAAGTCAAGCGAGATCTCTGTATCCTCAACCACATCATGCAAGAGACACGCCGCAACGCCCACGTCATCGAAACCAATCTGCTCGACATAGATCCGGGCTACAGCCAGCGGGTGAGCGATATAGAGTTCCCCAGACGCACGCCGGTCATTACGGTGAGCCCAATAACTGACCCTGAAGGAGCGACGAACGAGATCCTCGTCGACACTCGGCAAATTCTTGCGACACAGCTCAAGCAATTCCTCCAACAGAACGGAGTATTGTGTCTCGACCTGGAGGCCATTGCCTTGCAATATGGAAGAAGCTTCGATCATAACTGGAACTTTATACCACCCCAATCCGCGCTGTTCCTACATAGCACGTTCTGTACATAGCTCGGTATATGACAGTTGGGCGCTCATTCTAGCCCCTGCCCCACGATATCCAAAGTCTGAGGCAATAAAAAAGGGGCGGGCGCCACAGGCGCCCGCCCCTTCAAGGTCTTCAAGGCTCTAGAAGTCAGCCGTCTTTCTCCTTGTCCTCGTCGTCTGAGGCCTCTTCAGCATCTTCTCCCGTGTCGGCAGCAGCTTCCGCTTTAGGTGCTTCCTCAGCGGCCGGCTCCTCAGCAGCAGCTTCCGCTTCAGGTGCTTCCTCAGCGGCTGGCTCTTCAGCAGCAGCTTCCGCTTCAGGTGCTTCCTCGGCGGCTGGCTCTTCAGCAGCAGCTTCCGCCTCAGGTGCTTCCTCGGCGGCTGGCTCTTCAGCAGCAGCTTCCGCTTCAGGTGCTTCCTCAGCGGCTACCTCTTCGGCAACTGCTTCTACTGCCTCTCCAACAACGGGAGCAGCTGCAGCAGCAGCTCCTCCGCGACGACGGCCAGCACGGCGCGTCTTCTTGCTGGATCCGCTACTCGAACCAAACGGCTTGACGTCGTTGAAATCAACGAATTCAACCATGGCCATCTCGGCAGAGTCACCGGCACGCTGTCCAAGCTTTACGATGCGCAAGT
>CALIKL010000069.1 GCA_938018055.1 uncultured bacterium | reverse complement strand
ACGTGGATCAAGGATGCTGTTTGGCAAATGGCAATCAATGCCATAGAGGCCAAGATCAACGCAGAAGAGGCGCGGGTAGAAAGCCTGTGTGTCCTCATGGATACGCATCCGTGGCAGTCTGAGTGGAAGGACTGCCTCATTGAGTTGCTGCGCTTACCGCTGCGTCCCGTGCGAGAGTATCACCTCGTCTTCGGGATGCTGGAGGTTGACATGGCAAAGGCATGAGTCTGGATTTGGCTTTGGGAAAACCAGACGCGTTTCTGACGGTGGTAACCGCAGCCCCTGATACTCGCCTTACCCCCCTACTCCGGGATACTGAAACGGGCAATTTTTAGGCACTTTGTTGTACCTATGTTGTACCCATAAAAAGAAACCCCAAGCAGCACAACGACTTACTTGGGGTTTGTGTGGGTCCGAGTAGATTCGAACTACCGACCTCTACGATGTCAACGTAGCGCTCTAACCAACTGAGCTACGGACCCATCCGCCAGTGCCTGCGCACTGAATCGAGGGCCGCAAATATAGCCCGATCTGCGAACGCGAGTCAAGAAACCAATACGAATCCCGCGCGAAGAGGCGTCGCTCCCCAGGAGTCACCTTCTCAGAACTGGACGCGAAGAGATAGCACAGGGGCCGATTCCACGGGCGGAGCCAGTGAAGCCGTCACCTGGGACCGGCGCGATCGTCCGGCGCTTCGCGCCGCGATCGCGCCCGAAATCAATCGGTTGGCAACGAGCGAGGCAATGAGGATGGAGCGACGGCGTCGAAGCGACTCGGCGTCATCACGCAAATCCCGATAACGGTTGAACGACTCCTGGGAGTCCCACTCCCATTGAAACGCCGCATCATCAACATAGTCGATCAGATCCCACGATCTGTTGCGAAGCATCGTTTCCCGGTAGACATCCGAGGATTCAAACGAAGCCAGATTCAGGAAGAACGTTCGATCCTTGCCATCAACCAGGGCATCGGCTGAACCGCTGGCCAGGGTCGTGTAGGACTGGACCAGGTCGTTGCGGCGCCATTCGCCACCAATCAGGCTCAGCCAGAGGCTGACGTCCGCCGCGGCATAGGTTTTTGCCCATCCCGTCCAGCTGTTCTCATTCACATACCGATGGCCCAAGCCAGGCAAGAGCATGGAGAGTCCAAAAGCGGTGCCGCCAGATGCCTCCCACGATTCAGCGGGCGGGACCGGCTGTGCCGTAGCACTTGGCACACCCGTCGATGCGAGAAGGGTGGTGGCAAGCAGGAGAGCAGGAAGAAATGCGGAGCGGATCACGTGCAGCAAGAGACGCTTTCAGGTTCAGCGCCTCGTACGGCGCAGGTCCGGTGCGGATCCACGCGAGCAGAAGAGAGGGCAGGGTAATACCGTCCGCAGTCCGGACGAGACGCGGTAGCCGTCTTTAGCGGATGGCGCGCTCCAGATCACGGATGTCCAGGTCGTCGAACAGCACTTCAAGGAAATCTTTGTCCAGGCGGCTGCCTTCGGCATTCACGGCAATCACGATCCGCTCTTTCACGATCAGGACACCTTGCATTTCGGTATGTCCTTCGTGATACTCGACGGATTCCAGGCCGGGCCATCCTTCGAACTGACGAGTGCGCTTGAAGCCGTCCCGATCTTCTTCGTCGATATTCTTGTCGATGAAGTCAAAGCCCATCGCGGCCAGTCCTTTCATCGTGCCCAGGTCGAGAATGGCGATCTCCATGCTCTTGTCGCGTCCTTCGTACTCCGCCTCAAGCTTTGAGAACCGCATGCCGAGCGCGCTTTTGTTCGCACCGCTCCAATCCATGCGTTCCATACCCATCAACTCGGAGGGGAAGATCTCCCGGAATTGGCGGAAATCGATGACTTCCACATCCGAGTCTTCCTGAATGCGGGTACCGATGTCCTCGAGCACTTTGCCGACGCGGGCTAATCCACGTGAAACGGACTCTTCGACATCCTTTTTCAATCGCTCGACTTCCTCGTCCGATAGTTCGACCTCGTCCAACTCATTCTCAATACGTTCGCGCGCGCGCCGAATTTCCTCTTCAGCACGTTCCAGTTCGCGGTCAACGCTTCGTTCAATATCCCGCTCGATTTCGCGGGCATCTTCTTCCGTGACGACAAAGTCTTCACGCTGAGCTTGATCATTTTCGCATCCGTAGATGCCGAAAAGCATGATTCCCAGTGCCAGAATGACGAAAAATGTGCGCATGGAAAGGTCCATGAAAAGGGTTTCAGGAGTCTATGGCAGGCTCTACGAGAGGTTTTCGTAAAGGTGACAGCCCGAAATTGATTTTTCCGACCTACATGCTGCGACGGTACTGACCGCCCACTTCGAACAGGGCATGGGTGATGTCACCCAAGGAGCAAACAGGCACCGCGTCCATGAGCGCATCAAAGGTGTTGTCACCGCTGCGTGCTACGTCCTGGAGCCGCATGAGTGCCTCTTGGCCCGATTCCGGGTTACGGCCCTGGAAGGCTCGCAGATTCCGGATCTGTCGATCTTTCTCTTCTGAGGTGGAGCGCATCAGTGCAACGGGACCGTCTTCTGAGGCTTCCTCGCCATCACCCCGGAACGTGTTGACGCCAATGACCGGAAGCTCACCCGTATGCTTCTTGCCTTCATAGAAGAGGCTTTCTTCCTGGATTTTGGATCGCTGATACATGGTTTCCATCGCGCCCAACACGCCGCCTCGATCATTGATGCGCTCGAACTCCATCAGGACGGCTTCTTCTACCAGGTCGGTCAGTTCGTCGATGATATACGCACCCTGCAGTGGGTTCTCATTCTTGGCGAGTCCCAGCTCCCGGTTTATGATCAACTGGATGGCAATTGCCCGCCGTACGCTTTCTTCGGTCGGCGTCGTGATGGCTTCATCGTAGGCGTTGGTGTGCAACGAATTACAGTTGTCGTAAATGGCCATCAAGGCCTGCAACGTCGTACGGATGTCGTTGAACTGGATCTCCTGAGCGTGCAGACTGCGGCCCGATGTCTGGATGTGGTACTTCAGCTTTTGGGAGCGCTCATTGCCGCCGTATCGGTTCTTCATGGCGACCGACCAGATGCGACGGGCTACACGTCCGATTACCGAGTACTCAGGATCCATGCCGTTCGAGAAAAAGAACGACAGGTTGGGTGCGAAGTCATCGATGTGCATTCCCCGAGCCAGATAGTATTCAACGAACGTGAAGCCATTCGAGAGCGTGAATGCCAGCTGGCTGATCGGATTGGCCCCTGCCTCTGCAATGTGATAGCCGGAGATGGAGACCGAGTAAAAATTGCGTACGCCGTTATCGATGAAGTACTGCTGTACGTCACCCATCATGCGAAGGGCGAACTCGGTAGAAAAGATACAGGTGTTCTGGGCCTGATCCTCTTTCAGGATGTCTGCCTGCACCGTCCCGCGGACCTGCTTGAGTGTAGATTCTCGAATGGTCGTGTAGGTGCTGCCGTCCAGCATGCCCCATTCGACCAGCTGCGCGCCGTACGTGCCCAGCAGTCCAAGTCCCGTGCCGTCGTGTGTGCGCGGTAAACCGGATTCTGGGCCTGTCGGGCCCGTTGGCGAATAAACAGGGGCGTCAGAGCCAAGCTTGGACTGGATCTGCGCGTACACGTCGTCCCAGGTCCCTTCCGAACGGAAGTGTTTCTCGATCTGTTGATCGACCGCCGTATTCAAGAACATGGCCAGCAGCATGAGCGCAGGGCCATTGATGGTCATGGAGACCGACGTGGAAGGATCGCACAAGTCGAAGCCGGAGTACAGCTTCTTCATGTCGTCCAGCGTACAGATTGAAACGCCGGCGTTGCCCACTTTGCCGTAGATGTCAGGACGCTCATGCGGGTCGAATCCGTAGAGCGTGACCGAGTCGAACGCCGTAGAAAGCCGCTTGCCCGGCATACCTTCCGATACCAGATGGAATCGGCGATTCGTGCGCTCCGGGCTGCCTTCGCCAGCGAACATGCGGGTCGGATCTTCGCCCGTACGTTTGAACGGGAAGACGCCCGACGTGAACGGGAAGAAGCCAGGGAGATTCTCCAGCAGGGCGTAGCGAAGCCGCTCACCGGGATCTTCTGTTCGGGGCAGGGCAATCTTAGGAATCTTGAGGCCGGACAGCGACTCGGTATGCAGCGGAACGGTAAAGTCGCGTCCACGGACCGAATAGGTGTGCTCGTCGGCTCGATACTGCTCGGCCAGGGCGTCCCAGCCCTCCAGGATGGCGCGAGAGCGATGGTCCAGGCGATCCCACCAGCGAGCGGCCATCTTGGTCAGGCGATCTTCCAGCAATTCCCGATCTTCCGGATTCCATTCGGCGACCTGCTGCAACGCTCCATTGGCCTCGCCCCATTTACGGGCGATGCGGATCTGCTCCTCTGCGTGGGAGCGGTATTCGTGGCACGCATCAGAGATATCTCCGAGATAACGCTGACGTTTCGCAGGAATCAGCGCCTCTGCATCGGACTTGAAGTTGGCCACTGGCTGGGAGGCGTAAACGCCGGACTGCCGACCAAAATCAAACCGCTCGTTCAAGGCGCCAAGCAGGGCCAGATACAGATTTGTAATACCCTGATCGTTGAAATGTGATGCCATCGTCGGGAAGACGGGCATCTGATCGGGCGCCGTGTCAAAGGCGCCCCGGTTGCGCTGCATGGTCTTGCGCACATCGCGGAGGGCGTCCTCACTTCCTCGTTTCTCGAATTTGTTGAGCGCGACAAAATCCGCTGCATCCAGCATCCCGATCTTTTCCAGCTGCGTTGGAGCGCCAAATTCCTGGGTCATCACATAGAGTGTGAGATCGGTCATGTCGGCGATCTCGGTATCGCTCTGACCAATTCCAGCCGTCTCCAAAATGATCAGGTCGAATCCGGCTGCTTTGCAGACCGTGATGGCATCGCGCAGAGCTTGGCTTGTGGCCCGGTTGGCCTGACGCGTTGCTAGGGAACGCATGTATACCCTCTGCCCCGCCTCGTCGTAAATGGCATTCATCCGGATGCGATCGCCCAGCAGTGCTCCGCCCGTGGAGCGGCGTGTGGGGTCGACGGAAAGAACGGCAATATCCAGATCGCTGAAGTCCGTTACGAAGCGGCGAACCAGTTCGTCGGTGAGCGTGGATTTTCCGGCACCTCCCGTTCCCGTGATGCCAATCGTAGGTGTACCGTAATCCTGATCCGGAGCGCCATCGCCGCCGGCACTCAGGGCCTCTGCCTGAGAAATCCCGCGAGCAACAAGCTGGGCTTTTTCGGCCGCATCGGCCAATTCAAGCTGGCTGACGTCATAATCGCACTCGCGGATCATGACATCGATCATTCCGCGTAAACCCAATTCCAACCCGTCTTCGGGAGAGAAAATGCGGGCTACACCGTATTCGTGCAGCTCTTCGATTTCCTCGGGTACAATGACTCCGCCACCGCCGCCATATACCTTGATGTGCCCCGCGCCTCGTTCGCGTAGCAGGTCGACCATGTAGCGAAAGTACTCGTTGTGACCGCCCTGATACGAAGAAACCGCAATCCCTTGGGCGTCCTCATGAATGGCCGTGTCCACAATTTCCTTGACCGATCTGTTGTGGCCAAGGTGAATGACCTCGGCACCTGCTGACTGCAGGACGCGTCGCATGATATTGATGGCCGCATCATGGCCATCGAACAGGCTGGCTGCCGTCACAAATCGGACCGGATGGACCGGGACGTGCCATGTCGGCAGGGCACTTTGGGACATGCTTTCGGACGAGGCCGGAGTAGGAATGGAAGACATGATCGGTACTGGATGACGATCGGGTGGAAGGCCGGGAGACCGAGTGTAACGGGCTGGCTGCCCGGCGCCGCGATATGTACTGACTACGCAGGCCAGCCGGGGAGGTTTGCGAACCAGGAACGAATAATAACGCCGTTAAGTGAGCATCGATCTCCCGAAAATCTTGATTATGTGCCTCGAATAACGATCTGCAGAGGCGTCAATGCCGCTAGCGTGGTCGCCGTTCGACCGCAAGTGCTGCGGCATAGTGATCAGAAAGGCCGAAGTGAACATCCCACGATTCATCGGCCGGGTCGCGTACCTCGGCATGAGACGCAGCCGTGTCAATTTTTGTGCGAACCAGACGGGGAGAGCGACGCAGTCCGGTGCCATTGGCTTTCAGGACAGCTTCCTTAACCGTCCAGCACAGGAACAGGGTACGTTCCGAATCCAGATCCAGGTTATGGACGTGCTCTCGTTCTTCGTCTGCAAGAATGTAGTCAAGCAGTGAAGCCGGCTTGGAACGGATTTGCTCCAGGTCGACACCCACATTACGCGCACTACACACCGCGATTGCTACATCTCCCGAGTGAGCCAGGGAAAGGTGTAGGCCTGTTTCTGGGCAGGCAAGTCTACCCGAAGGTTCGATAACGAGTGGGACATCGACCGGATCAATGTCCAGATGATCAGCCAGCAAGGTCCGCAACGCGATTCGTCCAGCAGTGAAGCTGCGCCGGCGCTGCTCATGGCCCATGCCAGCCCGTCGATTGATTTCCCGGTCGTTGAGAATGTGCATACAGTCCTGGGTCGTTTCATTCGAGAAAACGAATGACCGGTAGTACACGTCCTCAGGAACGTGCAGTGTGGGAATCTGGATCGGCGAATCCAAAATGGAAGGGGGACGGGTTACGGTGAGCGGGGCGTGGCACCAGGTTGACGTACCGAGCCACCAATCTACAAAACGCACAAGGCGCCGGCGATATGGATCGCCGGCGCCTTGCTAAAGGTTTGAGCCATACAAGCTCGCGAGCTTCAGCTGAGCGCCTTACTTGGCTGCTGCGTAGTTGCTCGATACCGCGTTCCAGTTGACGACATTCCAGAATGCGGAAACGTAGTCAGGGCGGCGGTTCTGGTAGTTCAAGTAGTAGGCATGCTCCCAAACATCCAGACCCATGATGGGCGTGTCACCACTCATGAACGGGCTATCCTGGTTGGCTGTAGAGTAAACGGCCAGCGAGCCGTCGGCCTTCACGACGAGCCAGGCCCATCCTGATCCAAAACGCGTTCCTGCGGCTGCAGAGAATGCGGCTTTGAACTCATCAAACGAACCAAACGCGGCGTCAATGGCCCCAGCGAGATCTCCGGATGGAGCGCCGCCTCCATCAGGTGACATGACAGACCAGAAAAGCGAGTGGTTTGCATGGCCGCCACCGTTGTTGCGGACACCACCACGAATCGCGTCAGGTACCGAATCGATATCGCGAAGCAACGCTTCAACCGATTTGCCAGCGAGGTCATCGTGACCTTCAAGAGCAGCGTTCAGCTTGGCGACGTATCCCGCATGGTGCTTCCCATGGTGGATTTCCATCGTACGGGTGTCAATGTTGGGTTCGAGAGCGGCGTGCGCGTAAGGAAGATCAGGAAGCGTATGAGCCATAGTTTACAATCGGTGCGTTTCAGTGGTTGATGGATCAGTAAGATACGCAGGATCAGATCCAGGAAAAATGATTGATGCGACGAGCCAACTCGGCATCCAGCTCCGTCACCTTGTTTCCTGCGTCGTGCGTGGTGAGCGATACCCTGACCCTGTTGTACACATTTGTCAGTTCTGGGTGATGATCCAGCGCCTCTGCCTCGAAGCCGACACGCACCATGAAGCTCATGGCCTCGCGAAATGTGGCAAACAGAAACGTTCGGTGAAGGGTATTATCCTTCAAAGCCCAGCCATCAAGGCCATCCAGAGCCTGATCAATGGCTTCTTCGCTGAGGGGTGTGCGATCAAAAGTGCCCATGGTTGTTTTCGGTTCAGAAAATCCAGCCGCTGAAGAAGAGGATGTAAATCACCGCGTATACCGGCAACAGGATCGGGATGGAGTATTTCGTCATGTAGCCCAGAAACGAGGGCGTTTCGACGCCATTGGCCTCTGCGATTGCCTTGACCATGAAGTTTGGTGCATTGCCGATATAGGACATGGCTCCGAAGAACACGGCCGCGACGGAAATGGCCTGAAGGTAGATGACCGATTCAATTCCTCTGGCAAAAGCGATAACCGATTCCGGGTCGTTCACATCCAGCCCGAATTTGCCCATGGCGGCGGCAACAAAATTCAGGTATGTGGGGGCGTTGTCCAGGATGCCTGATAAAAGACCGGTTCCCCAGTAGAACGTGGTGACGGTCAACGAGTCTGCATTCTGGGAGGCAAAGTTCGAAATCAGCTGCAACGCCGGTTGCATGGTGACGAAGATTCCCAGGAACAGCCAACCGACCTCACGAATGGGTTCGAAGTGGAATTGATTCTTTTCCATGGACTCCTGGTCAGCCGTGATATAGGCCAGGAATGCAACGGTAAGCATGATGATCTCACGGATCCCGAACGGGACATGCCACAGCTTTTTCAGGTCCGGTACCCAATCGAAGATGATTGGATCAATGAAAACGGCTACGATGATGATGCCTACCCAGATAAAGCTCTTCGTGCCTGAGAGGGACACGGTCTTTTGTCCGGGCAGTGGATCGGGGCTCTCATCCTTGTTGCGTGAATCGATCACGTAGAAAATGAACAGCAACATTGCCGTGGCGGGCAGCCATATGAACCAGACACGGGTAAACGTCCAGAAGAACGGAACGCCTCGCAGGAATCCGAGGAAGAGAGGAGGATCTCCGATAGGAGTCAGCGCGCCTCCCACGTTGGCGACGAGAAAAATGAAAAACACGATATGGTAAGCCTTCAAACGCCCCCGGTTCAGTCGCATGTAAGAGCGAATGAACAGCATGGCAGACCCCGTCGTAGCGATGAAATTGGCTATCACCGAGGCAATCAAAAGGAGGATGACGTTGTTCTTCGGTGTCCCTTTAACATTCACATTCACAAACACCCCGGAGGCAGCAATGAACAATGAGGCAACCAGCGCAATGAAGGAGATGTATTCGGCAATCGCGTGCTCCATCGGCAGGATGGAGTCCATCGCGAAAATGTAGTAGGCGGCCACAACCAGTCCGAGGCCAATGGCATATTTGGGATAATGATGATGCCAGTGATGCGCGAAAAAGAGCGGGCCGGTCCCGATCAGAATCAGGATGAGCGCAAAGGGTATGACCGACCAGATGGGTGGCAGGGGGCCGTGCTCCTGGCCGTGATCTGCGTCATGAGCTCCATCTTCATACCCTGCCACACCGTGTGCTTCGTCATCAGGTGCCGCGTCGCCATCCTGGTCTGCAACGCGATACACCTCACTCGCATGAGTGGAATCGTGATCCGCCCAATCGACGAGGGACGGCCGCTCAGCAGCCTCGTGTGTTGTCGTATCTTCGCGCCCTATGTCATGGAATCCACTCGCTTGAGCCAACGCCAGACGGGTAGGGCCAAGCGTAATGGCGGATAGCAGCAATGCCAAGGGCAGCATGCGCAACGCTGTATGAACGGTCCGATTCATGGGCGCGCAAATTAGTTATCGGTTCAGGGATCGGCAAGGCTGCTTTTGGGCTGGATTTGACGATTCCGGTCAAAATGACTGCTACCTTGGGTGGCTCACATGGCGCATGTGTACCTCATGCGTTTCCACGCTGCGGGGAGGATCATAATCCGTGAACGACACGGATTATCGAACTCAAGACGTCACGTACTGGTCAGTACCCGCCTTTCGACCTCAGAATGACGAATAATCCTACTTCAACAACTACCCCCGACCAGCAGCCCTTGTGGAAGGACATTGCGGATGCGCTCAGAGGGCGCAGCCGAGACTATACAAAGGGCGGCCTCTGGCGCGCCATCATCGTACTGTCCGTCCCCATGGTCCTCGAGATGCTCATGCAATCGGTTTTCGAGATTGCAGACATTTTCTTCGTGGGACGCTTGGGATCCGAAGCGGTCGCCGCCGTAGGTCTGACGGCAGCCTTGATCATCATCGTGTTTGCCATTGGCTTGGGTCTTTCCATGGCGGCAACAGCCATGGTAGCTCGACGGATTGGGGAGAAGGATCCGGACGGAGCTGCCCGCTCCGCCTGGCAAGCCATCGTGCTGACTGTCGCTTTTGCTGTTCCGGCGGGCATATTGGGCGCTTTCTATGCTCCTGATTTGCTGGGCCTGATGGGTGCCACGGATGCCGTGCGGGACATCGGTTCAGGATATGCTGCCATCATGCTCGGGAGCAATCTGGTTATCCTGCTTCTCTTCCTGTTCAATGCCATATTTCGAGGCGCTGGCGATGCGAGCGCCGCCATGAAGGCGCTGTGGCTGGCCAATATTTTGAACATCGTCCTGGATCCGATATTCATTTTCGGATGGGGTCCCGTGCCGGAGATGGGAGTTACGGGTGCAGCCGTGGCAACGGCCATCGGACGGGGTATAGGTGTTGCATATCAGGTGTGGCTGCTCATGCGCGGCGGATCACGTGTCAAGCTCGAAAGCCGGCATTGTAAGCTGGATGGCTCGGTCCAGCGTACCATGATCAAGATTGCCGGCCCCGGGATGCTGCAGTATCTGGTGGGAACGGCCAGTTGGCTGGCCGTGATGCGACTGATGGCTGGATTCGGCAGCGATGCGCTCGCCGGCTACACGGTCGCCATTCGCGTCATCATCTTTGCACTCTTGCCATCCTGGGGCATATCCAACGCCGCAGCGACACTGGTTGGTCAAAACCTGGGTGCAGGACAACCGGAGAGGGCAGAACGATCCGTATGGTACTGTACCCTGCTGGATATGGGCTTTTTGGCCATCATGGGTTTGGTGTTTTGGATATGGGCGCCGGAGACCGTCGCGCTCTTTGTTGAAGCGCCGGGAGCTCGGGCCGTGGGTATTGAGTCCATGCGTATCCTGACGCTGATTTACCCGATATGGGCCATTGGCATGGTCACGGTGCAATCATTCAACGGGGCCGGCGATACGACGACACCGACCTGGATTCACTTCTTCTGTTTCTGGGTAGTCCAGTTGCCTCTCGCTTGGTCTCTGGCGTATCCCATGGAGTGGGGCACATCGGGTGTTTTCTGGGCCATTGCCTTCGCACAGGTCATTGCAGCCTTGGTGAGCGGCCAGCTGTTCCGGAAGGGGACCTGGAAGACTATTGCCGTCTGACACGAACGGCTCCGGGCTGCCTGAGCAGAGGGCCCACGGAGGCCGTCCCCTTTTTAATGCCTATCCCTGCCAGGGTACCTAAAGCGATACCATGACCCATCTTGGGAAAAAGGTGCCCTGTGCTACCATCTGATCGAGGTGATGCCGGATCCACCGTGTCCAGGCATCGTAAGGTTGCTCTATCCATCTTCCGTTTCTGAAGTCCCAACACAGCTTCCGGGTCTGTAGCCCTCGCAATCGTGAACCATACTCCGGCTTACGTTTCATCCCGCTTTGCTCATCTGGAACAGGTGAGCGGCGAGTCTTCCGACCACATGCTCTGGGTCCCCGGACGAATCGAAGTACTTGGAAAACACACCGACTACGCTGGCGGAGACAGCCTGACCTGTGCTTCGATACACGGAATGGCTGTATTTGTGCAGCGTCACGCGGGTCGCAGCTTGATCATTGACGACGCGTCACGCGGACAGCGTGTTGAACTTCGATACGACAATCCCATTCCACAGGCTTCCTGGACGCGTTATCCCAGCGTTGTGCTGAGTCGCGTCATTCGTCATTTCGGAGCGCCTCCGGTCGGGATTCGGGTCATCATTCATTCCGATCTGCCCTCTGCGTCCGGAATGAGTTCTTCCAGTGCTTTGATCATCACCGTGCTGCTGGCCCTGCTCGGAGAGCTCGGTAAAGAATCGTTGCCCTTCACCTCACGCGAAGATCTTGCCGGCTTTGCCGGGGCGATTGAATCGGGAGCGGACTGGCGGGAATGGAAAGGAGATGATGGGGTCGGGACGCGGGGCGGGTCTCAGGATCATACCGCCATTTTGTGCTCGAAGGCTGGGATGTTGAGTCTTTTCGGCTACCAGCCTATTCGGTGCCATGCCCGGGTGGCGCTTCCTGATTCTGTTTCATTCATCGTTGCGGGTAGCGGCGTGAAAGCGCGCAAAACCGGGGAGGCAAAGCATGCCTACAACCGGGCTAGTGAGCGAGCAAAGGCGGTGGCCAAACTGTATTCGGAAGATCTGGATGAGTATTACCCACACATGGGCGCGATGATGACTGCCCCGCATTTTGACCGGGAAAGTCTTCGCTGGGCCATTCCGGACGATGATTTGTGGGATCGATTCCAGCAATTTGAGCGCGAAGTCGACCATGTGATTCCTGAAGCGCTGCGGGCTATTGACGCGGCAGATTGGCACACATTCAAGAAGGTCGTTTCAGAGTCTCAGGCCATGGCCGCGAAATGGTTGCATAACCAGATCCCGGAAACAGAATCCCTAGCCGAGAAAGCGGTTGAGCTCGGGGCGCTCGCGGCCAGCAGTTTTGGGGCTGGATTCGGCGGTGCCGTCTGGGCACTCGTGTCTTCGGAGGCAGCCGAACACTTTGCCGAGGCTTGGAAAGCTGCCTACGCGCAAGCATTCCCGCATCGAGCAAACGACATGGTCATCCTGGGAGACGAACCTGGAATCCCTGCCTGGACTTCTCCTACAGGATACCTGGCGACCCTGGATTGATTCGAGTAATGAGCGCGCTAAACGAGCGTCACTGATCAGTCGAATCGGATGTGTGGCCAAATGCGGAAGAGCCCGAACGCACAAGCCGCAGCCAACGCGCCTACGATGAGGGCTGCTCCTGTCTGACCGTACAACGTATACCCCGTTGCAAAGAGCGATCCGTAGATCATGCCAGCTCCCAGAACCATTCCAAGGATAGCGAGCGGGAAATCTGATCCATCTTCCTGAGCATTGGCGCCAACGCCCTCGGCGATCCGAGTCCAACCACGACCACCCGGACGAATCTTGGTGTAGAATGAGCGCAGCGTCTCTTCATCGGTGGACGGAAAGAGGAATGCGGCGCTGACCCAGGAAATGGTGGTGATCACGACGCCAGCAAGCAGCTGTTGCCAGCCTTCAAGTCCCATGCCGTCGGTGAATGTGAATACCAGGGCAACGACGAAAGAGACGATCATGGCTGTCAACTCCGATTCCGCATTGACTCGCCACCAGAACCAACGCAAAATGAAAATCAGACCTGTACCGGCACCGATCTGCAGAATGATATTGAAGACCTGAAGGGCGTTTTCGAGGAAAAGGGCCAATGCACAGGCGATCACCATCAAGACGACGGTAGCCATTCTTCCGGCCCATACCTGTTCGCTTTCCGTAGCCTGCGGGTTGACGAAACGATGGTACAGATCATTGACAACGATGGAGGATCCCCAGTTGACCTGGGACGACATGGTTGACATGTAGGCGGCGGCAAGTGATGTTACGACCAGTCCCAACAAGCCAGCGGGCAAGTACGTGAGCATGGCTGGGTAGGCCAGATCGTTCCGAACCACGTTCTCTGGCACGTGGGGAAAGCGTTCAGCAATGGAAGCGAGATCGGGAAAGACAACCAGCGAAGCCAGCGCGACCAGGATCCAGGGCCATGGGCGGAGCGCGTAGTGCAGGACGTTGAACAACAGCGTAGCGCTGGCAGCTTCTCGTTCATTGCGTGCCGAAAGCATGCGCTGCGCCAGGTATCCGCCACCACCCGGTTCTGCACCTGGGTAGTAAGCCGCCCACCACTGTAGAGCGATCGGGATGAGGAAGACTGGGATCAGATCCTCCATGGAAGCTTCAGAGAAGGACGGCAGGAATTGCAGGGCGGGGCGGACATTCTCGTGGGTCAGCATGGAGGCCAAGCCACCAACCTCTGGCAAATTCAGTACGTAAATGGTTGCCCATATACTGCCGACCATGGCCATGGCGAACTGGATCATATCTGTCAGTACGACTCCACGCAGGCCTCCCAGTGCCGAGTAGACCATGGTGATCACTGCGGCAATCACGACCGTCTCCAGCGGGGTCCAGCCCATCATCACGCTCCCGATCTTGATCGCAGCCAGCGTCACCGAGGCCATGATGATGATGTTGAAGACGATTCCGAGGTAGACCGCCCGGAATCCGCGCAGGAAAGCAGCAACAGGTCCCGAGTAGCGGATTTCATAAAATTCCACGTCCGTCAGGACACCGGATCGGCGCCACAGGCGGGCATACAGGAATACCGTCAACATTCCGGTAAGCAAAAAGGCCCACCAGGTCCAGTTTCCATCGACACCCGTACCGCGGACGATATCGGTCACAAGGTTCGGTGTATCGGTCGAAAAGGTGGTGGCCACCATCGAAATACCGAGGAACCACCAAGGCATGGATTGTCCAGCCAAGAAAAAGGATCGGAAGCTCGTTCCGGATCGCTTGGAGACCGATAGTCCAATGATGAGAGAGACGGTAAAAAAACCGCCCATAATGAGCCAGTCGAGTGTGGAAAGCTGCATGGGATGTCGCGAGACAGGGATTGATTCGGGCGCGGGCCGCCCCAAGGTAGACAAACAGCACAAAACCACCTTCGTTTGGCGCGTGACTTTGGGCCGCGCTCCAACTAACTTCCGACCCGATCATCCTTCCTCCGGTCCATCGATCGGTCACTAAAGAATCGAAGCCATGAAAAGACGTAATTTTCTCCGTGCGGGTGCCCTGGCCGGCGTGGGCGCCACGATGGGCAAAGGCGAAGCACTCGCCAAGAATGTCGAAAGCAAGGCGGCTGCCATTCTTTCAGGTAAGGACGACCGAACAGCGCGCATCGGCTTCATCGGCGTGGGTCTTCGTGGACGCAATCATCTGAACATCATTTTGCGAAGAGATGACTGTCAGGTCACGGCCATTTGCGATATCGACCCGGATGCGCTGGCGCAGTCACAGAAGATGATCAGCGATGTCGGTCGCCCGGCTGCGGCTGAATACACGGGCAGCGAGTTGGCATACGAAGAGATGCTCGAGCGGGATGACATCGATGGTGTCTTCATCGCCACGCCGTGGCTCTGGCACACGCGCATGGCGGTCGACACCATGAAGGCAGGTAAATACGCCGGCGTGGAAGTGTCTGCCGCCAACACGTTGGAAGAGTGCTGGGATCTGGTCAATACCTATGAGGAGACCGGCAAGCCGTGCATGATTCTCGAAAACGTGAACTACCGTCGGGACGTGATGGCCGTTCTGAACATGGTTCGACAAGGCCTGTTCGGCGAGATGATCCATCTCGAATGCGGATATCAGCATGATCTCCGTGCGGTGAAATTCAATAACGGCAAGCAACCCTACGGCGGCGGCGTCGAGTTCGGAGAAAACGCCTTCTCGGAAGCGAAATGGCGAACAGACCATTCCGTCCATCGCAACGGTGATCTGTATCCGACACACGGCATTGGTCCGGTCGCGGTCTACACGGATATCAACCGCGGCAACCGATTCGTCTCCCTTACTTCAACGGCTTCGAAAGCACGAGGCCTGCACAACTACATCGTCGATCAGGCGGGTGAGGATCACCCGAATGCAGATGTGGAATTCAAGCTGGGCGACGTGATCACGACCGTCCTCCGGACCCAGAATGGGGAGTCGATCATTGTGAGTCACGATACCAACCTGCCGCGTCCGTATTCGCTCGGTTTCCGCGTCCAGGGAGAAAAAGGTATTTGGATGGATGTGAATCGCTCGCTGATGATCCAGGGCGTAACACCAGACCATCAGTGGACGCCAGCGGCCGAAATGCTCGAGCAGTATGACCACCCACTGTGGAAGAAATATGCCGACCGCGCGACTGGCTCTGGACACGGCGGGATGGACTTTTTCGTGGATCATGCTTTCGTCGAGTCCATCAAGCGCGGGGTGAATACGCCCTTGGACGCCTACGATGCTGCAGCCTGGAGCGCCATAACGCCGCTTTCCGAGGCTTCGATCGCGGCCGGGAGCGCCCCGCAGGCCTTTCCGGACTTCACGCGAGGTCAGTGGATGAAACGCAAACCTGTTTTCGCCCTCGGCGACGACTACTAGCGAAGAAACACGGCATCCGTGGACGACCTCATCGCTCTGTTGAATGATGCGCTTGCTGCGCCCGGTACGGTATTGCTGGACGGTGCGGGCGGACGACCGGGGTCGCAATCCCTGCTCTTCCGGGATCCGCATCGTCAGATCATTGCCCGGACAGGTGCCGAGGTGCGGCGCGCTCTCGAAGCGGTTGAGTCAGCCGCAGCACAAGGCCATGCCGTCGCTGGGTTCATTTGCTACGAGGCCGGTCATGCCGAATGGGAATCCCGATTCTCCGAATTGAGGACGGATCAGGCTTTGCCGGGCGGATTGCCGTTGGTCTGGTTCGGAGTGTATGAGCATGCAACTTCCGTTCCTGCCCAAGTGCTTGAACGATGGGCAGCAGAAGGTGATCACGCGCTGATTCCTGACCTGCATCCTCAAGAGTCGAAACAGGAATTCACGACCCGAGTGGTGCAAATTCGTGATTTGATTCGAGAGGGTGACGTGTACCAGGTGAATCACACCACGCGACTACGAGGGCAATACACAGACACCGCAGAGGCCCTTTTCCGTACGGTGCGTGAGCGGCAGCCAGTTGGTTTCGGAAGCTTCATCCGGCTTGAACAGGCCGCTATCCTTTCTTTTTCTCCGGAGCTCTTTTTTCAGCAGCGAGGTACGCGCATCGAGACCGAGCCCATGAAAGGAACGGCGCCACGCGGCGGAACGCCTGAGCAAGATCGGCATCTGCAGCATTGGCTTGCGTTGGACGAGAAAAACCGGGCAGAAAATCTGATGATTGTAGACCTGCTCAGGAACGACCTGTCCATGGTAAGCAAAGCAGGTTCGGTCAGGGTGCCAGAACAGTTCGTCGTGCAAGCGCTACCCTCTGTGCATCAGATGACCTCCCGGATCGAAGCAGAGTTGGTAGAAGGAGCGGACTTTCCTGCCCTCGTGGAGGCGCTGTTTCCATGCGGTTCGATCACAGGTGCTCCCAAACTGCGTGCCATGCGGCGTATTGCGGAGCTGGAAGCAGGTCCACGGGGTGTGTATTGCGGAGCGATTGGATTTGTAGAAGGGGTCGGCGCCGAGCGTCGGTCCGTTTTTTCTGTCGCCATCCGAACGGCCGTGCTGGAGGGAAGGGATCTGACGCTCGGCGCGGGCGGCGGTATTGTTTGGGACTCGGACCCCGACGAAGAATACCGCGAAATGCTGCTCAAGACGCGGTTTTTCTCTTCCTCACCCGACCATGAAGACATTCAGCTTATCGAAACCATGCGGGTCGATGCCGCTCGTGGTATTCCCTGGCTTACGTGGCATTTGGATCGGCTCTCGGCATCTGCGGCTTCGCTGGGGTTCCACTTTGAAGACACATATGTCAGGCAAGCCATTGATGATGCTCTTGAAGGAATCCGTACTGAGGGCGGCCGTCTGCGACTGTTGCTTTCACACAAAGGGGAGGTTTCGATTTCATTTCGAGAGCTGGAGATGATGCCTGCCGGTTCACTCCAGATCTGTATCAGTCCGGTTAGGATAGCCTCTTCGCATCCACGATATCGACACAAGACTACGGATCGAGGGCCCTACAATCAGGCGGCTCAATTCGCTGTCGAGCAGTCCTGTTATGATGCTTTGCTGATCAACGAGCGAGGAGAGGTGACAGAGGGAGCACGCACGAATGTGTTCATTCGGCGGGGAGATCACTGGTATACCCCGCCTCTGGAAAGTGGTCTTCTCGCTGGAGTTGGGCGTCGGGCGTTCATGCTGGAGCATGCCGTGAGCGAGAACGTATTAACCCCCGATGACCTGGTAGCTGCAGACGAAATCCGGGTAACGAATGCCATAATCGGGGAGCGAGTGGCCCACCTTATCGATCAGGATTGAGTACCGGCCTTAGGTCAATCGTGTCCGATGAACTCATCCATCGTTCGTGTGACGCCAAAGAGGTCAGCGAGCCAGTCGTATACCGGCACCGGGAGCAAGCGCAGAGGAAAGGTGATATACACGAAGCGGGGCATAATCAGGCGCCGCTTCTTACGATCAATCGCCTTCATGATCCGGCGAACGGCATAGTCGGGTTTCAATATGGGAAGCAGGAAAGCAACACGGGTCTTCACTCCGTCGAACATTCCGGTATCGATATAGAACGGGGCGACCAAGGTGGTGTCTATCGGGTGTCCCAGGCGCCGCATTTCCAGGCGAAGCGCCTCGTCAAATCCTACGGCTGCGAACTTGCTTGCGCTGTATGCCGAAAGACGTGCTGTCGCTGAAAGGCCACCGGCTGAGGCCACCGTCACGATATGCCCGGATCCGCGCCTGATCATATCCGGCAACACGGCTCGTACCGTATGGAAGTGGGCCTCGACATTCACTGCCATCGTACGTCGGATGTCCTTAGCTGAATAATCCAGCAAGTATTTCCCTGAAACGATGCCAGCATTGTTGATCAGAATATCTACCGGGCCCACCTCCGAGCTGACAACGGCAAACCCCTCCCGGATACTGTCTACATCGCTCAGATCCATTTGAATGGCAGTAAACGCCTCTCCTAATTCGCCGGACACCTCGGCCAGCGCACCGGGATCGATGTCCAAGCCTACCACGTGATCGCCGCGTTCAGCAAACCGGAGTGCAAGAAGTCGACCTATGCCATTACCGGCTCCGGTGATGGCGACAATTCGGGAAGCTGAGGACGGCATAATCACGTGCTGATGGGACAAAAAAAGATTCTGGACGAAGATACTAAGGCGTGGGTTTGGCAGGGTCTCCCTTCGCGAGAGCGGGGAAGGAGGGACCTTCTTTCCGACGAGGGAATTCCCTACACAGAGCCCTGTAGGGGTTACTAAATTCGTCACCGCATTACTGACATATCACTCACATCCCTTCTAGTCATGGAAGATCGTTACCCGGCACCTGAAGCGTTTGCAGCCAACGCACTGATCGGCTCCCGTAAAGCATATGATGAGATGTATCGCCGGTCCGTTGAAGATCCGGATTCTTTCTGGCGCGAAATGGGCCAGCGAATTGATTGGTTCCAACCCTACTCGAAAGTAAAGAATACGTCCTGGGCCAAGGACGATGTGAAAATCAGCTGGTACGAGGATGGAACGACGAATGCGGCCTACAATGCCCTCGACAGACATCTGGAGCGTCGCGGGGATCAAACGGCTCTGATTTTCGAGCCAGACGACCCCAACGAAACGGCCCAGCACATAACCTATCGACAACTGCACGAACAGGTCAGTCGCCTGGCCAACGTGTTGAAGGCAAACGGTGTCAAGAAAGGGGATCGTGTCACCATCTATTTGCCGATGATTCCCGAGGCTGCTTATTCCATGCTGGCATGTGCCCGGATTGGAGCCATTCACTCGGTGGTGTTCGGTGGATTCAGCCCGGACTCTCTGGCCAGTCGCATTCTGGATTGTGACTCTACAGTGCTCATCACCGCGGATGAGTCAAAGCGAGGGGGCAAATTTGTGCCGCTCAAAGTCAACGCCGATAAGGCTTTGGAGCAGTGTCCAGACGTAACCTGCACCATCGTAGCCCGTCGCAGTGGCCGTGAGGTGCCCATGGCAGCTGGTCGCGACATCTGGATGGATGATGCCATGGCCGCAGCTTCCAATGAATGTCCGGCAGAAGAATTGAATGCCGAAGACCCGCTCTTCATTCTCTACACAAGCGGGTCTACGGGTAAGCCAAAAGGGCTGCTACACACGACGGGAGGTTATCAGGTGTGGGCCTCCATGACCCACCAATATGTCTTCGATTACCAAGAAGGCGATGTCTTCTGGTGTACGGCAGATGTCGGTTGGATTACCGGGCACAGTTACATCGTGTACGGCCCACTCATCAATGGTGCCACCCAGGTCTTTTTTGAGGGCGTTCCAACCTATCCCGACGCGTCTCGTTTTTGGCAGGTCGTGGACAAGCATCAGGTAAACCAGTTCTACACCGCGCCAACCGCTATTCGCGCACTGATGCAGAAGGGTGATGACTTTGTCAAAAGCTCTTCCCGGTCCTCGTTAAGGCTGCTTGGTACGGTTGGAGAACCTATCAACCCGGAAGCCTGGCGCTGGTACCATGAGGTGATCGGTGAAGGTCGCTGTCCCATCGTCGACACCTGGTGGCAAACCGAGACCGGGGGCATCATGATCACGCCGCTTCCAGGGGCGATTGCGACAAAACCGGGCTCGGCGACCGTGCCGTTTTTCGGAATCAAGCCCGCCATCCTGACCAATGAAGGGGAGGAGCTTGAAGGAGCCACAGAAGGCGTAATGGTCATCAAGGACTCGTGGCCAGGCCAAGCCCGGACGATTTACGGGGATCACGAGCGTTTCTACCAGACCTACCTGTCAACATTCGACAATCTGTACTTCACGGGCGACGGAGCGCGTCGGGACAAGGACGGGTATTACTGGATTACGGGTCGCGTGGACGATGTGATCAATGTGTCCGGTCACCGCATGGGAACGGCAGAGGTCGAAAGCGCCCTCGTTGCGCACGAAACGGTTGCCGAGTCTGCAGTGGTGGGTTTCCCGCACGACGTAAAGGGACAGGGTATCTATTGCTACGTAACCCTGAATGCCGGCATCGAATCTTCGGACGAGCTCCGTGCCGAACTCGTCAAGCATGTCCGAACCACCATCGGGCCGATCGCCAAACCGGATTTCATCCAGTTCACACCGGGCCTTCCCAAGACGAGATCCGGCAAAATCATGCGACGCATCCTTCGTAAGATTGCTGCCAATGATTTCGGAAATCTAGGAGATACGTCTACCTTGGCTGACGCATCAGTCGTGGATGAACTGATCGAAAACCGACAAAACCGCTGATAGAACCAACCCGCCAGGTTGTCGCTAGCGGCACCATCCGGGCCGGGGCGCATGCGCCCCGGCCCGGATTCGTTTGGTGTCAGTTTTGAAATCCTTTCTTACCCGAACCGTCTCCCATCAGGCGTATGTAATCCGTGTCTCTTGGGGCTAATTTCACCCATCCCCGGAAGCGCTTTTGCTACCTTTCTGGAATCACTGATGTCTGGTCACCCATATCCTTGCCATGAGCGACGATTTCTCGCTTGAATATCTCGGTATCGAGAACCGAAACATCTCTCGCAACCTATCCCGCGCAAAGCTCTACCAGGACGCTATCCTCTACGACGAGGGTGCGGCCATCTCCAACCTTGGAGGGCTCATGCTACGAAGCGGCGAGAAGACGGGTCGCAGTCCCAGAGACAAGCGCGTTGTCGAAACTGACGGGTTGACCGACGATGTCTGGTGGGGCAAGGTGAACATCCCGCTCAAGCCCAGCAACTACGAGATCAATCGCGAGCGTGCGATCGACTATTTCAACGCTGTCAAACGCCTCTACGTCTTTGACGGATTTGCAGGTTGGGCTCCTGAGTATCGCTTGAAAGTCCGTGTTATTTGTACGAGGCCTTATCACGCGCTTTTCATGCGCAACATGCTCATTCGACCGTCGCAGGAAGAGCTCCAGAACTTCGGGAAACCGGATTTCACGATTATGAACGCTGGAAAATTTCCTGCCAACCGGCATACGGAGCAGATGTCGTCGAAAACGAGCATCGACCTGAATTTCGAATGCAACGAGTTGACGATTCTGGGTACGGAGTATGCCGGCGAGATGAAGAAAGGGGTCTTCTCCGTCATGCATTACCTCATGCCGAAGCAGGGTGTATTGTCCATGCACTGTTCGGCCAACGAAGGAGATGACGGCGATGTGTCCCTGTTCTTCGGTCTTTCGGGCACTGGAAAAACCACGCTTTCAGCTGATCCACATCGTCATTTGATTGGCGACGACGAGCACTGCTGGTCGGATAATGGCGTGTTCAATATCGAGGGTGGCTGTTACGCCAAGGCCATCGGCCTTTCTGCAGAGACGGAACCAGAGATCTATAATGCGATTCGTTTCGGCTCCGTGCTGGAGAACGTGGTCTACGACGAGAGAACACATATCGTGGACTTCAACGATACCAGCATCACACAGAACACCCGCGTTGCGTATCCGATCGATTTCATCGATAACGCCAAGATTCCGTGTATTGGCGGACATCCGAAAAACATCATCTTCCTCACCTATGATGCATTCGGCGTATTGCCTCCGATCTCGAAGCTGACACCTGAACAGGCCATGTATCACTTCATTTCGGGATACACGGCCAAAGTTGCGGGCACGGAAATGGGTGTCGATGAGCCGCAAGCCACATTCTCGGCCTGCTTCGGAGATGCGTTCCTTGTCTTCCATCCTGCCAAATATGCCGAGATGTTGGCTGCCAAGATGAAGCAACAGGGTGCCAAAGCCTGGCTCATCAATACGGGTATGACAGGAGGAGCCTACGGAACGGGCAAGAGAATGAGCCTGAAGCACACGCGCGCGATCATCGATGCCATCCACAATGGTGATCTGGATGATGTCCAGACCCAGGAGGACCCGGTATTCGGAGTTGCCATTCCGAGTGAAGTACCTGGTGTGCCCTCGGAAGTGCTCGTCCCTCGTGACACGTGGAATGATCAGTCCGCCTTCGATCAGACGGCAGCGAAGCTCGCCGGGCTCTTCACTTCCAATTTTGAGCAGTACCGAGAGGGATCCCCCGAGGCGATTGCCAATGCCGGTCCGCGCGTCTGACCGTCCACTGCGTCGAGGGCGCTATCAATGGTACGGTTCGAAAAGGCGTGGTTCGAAAAGGCGCGGTTCGGCAAGGTGCGAATCCTCCGGGAGGAGAACCCCGCCTGATTCCAGTTACGAAGTCGACGACGTTTGAACCCGCTCGGAAAGCGCCCAGGAGAGGGCGCCATCGACCGGCTCTTGCAGAAGGCGATTGACGTTGGTACCTGGGGCAACGGCTTTGATGGCTTCTGCCAGACAGCGCATGTAACTGTCGCGATGCGAAAGGCCGCCGGCCACGGCAATTTGAATCTGTGTGTCAGGGTCGAGGGACTGGATCAAACGACGGCACTGCCCGGCAAGAGAGACGCACTGCCTTCGTACCAGCTGGCTGGCCTCGAGGTCACCGGCTTCGTTCAGGTCCAGGATGGCCGGAGCCAATTTCGACGCTTGGAAATCGGCCCCGTAAAACGTGTCCAGAACCGTACCGACAGAAGGGAAATCCAGTCCCATTACGTTCGCTACGGCCTCAGAGAGGGGATCCGTTGAATCGGTTTCAAGACAAGAAAGAAGATGTTTCACTGCCGAGCGTCCCAGTTCGTTGCCGCTACCAGGGTCTTCCAGACCTGGCCCCCAGCCTCCCGCACGTATCAATTCATCGCGGTCATTGAGAGCGTAGCATCCCGAGCCCGTGCCGGCAATAATCAGTATGCCATTCCCATTCGGGAATCCAGCACGCAGCGCCACATGGGCATCCGCGACCACCCGAACCTGATTCTCTGGTAAGCCGAGTTGGGCAGCCAGTTCATTTCGCAGGGCATGCGCAACCATGATCGTTCCCGCTCCGGCTGCTCCCAGGCATACGCGGACATCGGTGGCAAGAGGTACGTTTGCCAAGCCTATCCTGATCTGACCTGCGACATGCGCAGCAAACTCGGAAGGTGTGCTTGTGCGCAGATTCACGCTTGGCGCTTCAAACCTGAACGATTGTTCTGAGTCGCTCCAGGCAAAGGCAACCTTGGTTCCACCGGCATCTGCACCAATGGCGACACAGGAACGTTGAAAAGCGTTTTCCGAGTGAGTGGAATCCATACCGGTTCAGCGGGCAGGAATGAAAGTGGTGGATTCGTCGGGCACGGATTGACGGAGTGTCTGAAGAGCAGGGGGGCGGTCTCCTGTCAGGAACGTGCCCAGGAACCGATTGAAGTCGACAGAAGGCCGTCGGAAGTATAACACATCGTTCCGCAGGGACAGAGCTCCCTCCCAGGCAGATGTCGTGCGCATGGAGTCCTGGCTGGGAGGAGAGCCCCACACCAAGGACTGCGGATGACCAGATGCCCTGATCAAGACCGGCTGATACTTGTCCAGGAATCGCTCCTCTGGGCGCCCGCCGTCAGCTGTGCTGGGTCCGCTCCCCGGGAACGTTACGCCGCGCTCTTGCACGGTTTCCCAGCGCCATGAACTCATATCAGGTCCGTATCGGGTTCCGAGCTTCGAGACCGTTTCGGTCAACGCGCTGCGGTAGGCCTGCGCAGTCGCCGAAGAATCCGGAAGTAGCGAAAGCAGGGTTTCCAGTATTGAGGCGCCGGGTTCGGCAGCTCCGTATTCCAGATTCCAGTTCGTCAGATAGCGCACTGCTTCCTGATCCCGTCGGTCGGAAAGCAGGCTGTCAGGCAGATTGGAGACCACGCGCCCGAGGGTATTCTCGGCCGCCAGGGAGAGCGTTGTGGTGAGCCATGAAGTGATGGCCGGAGCGCTGGACAAACCAGCCACGGTTTCACGGGGGCTCAATGCAGAAGGAGCCGATGTGACGAATACGACACCCGGGACCGGTTGGATCACGGTAGCAGGCGTACCAGAAGGGGTGAATCCCGCACCTGCCCATCGAACGCCCTCACCTACCAGAAGCCGTGGTCGGGGTGCATCACCCGAGAGTGCCCCCAACCAGGTCGCGGCATCGGATCCATGCATTGAGCCGCTCCAATCAAGTGTTCGGACTGAGCGCAATTGGTCTGCACGTGGAGGGTCGTCGACCACCAAACGGTGTGCCATCTCATGACCAGCCACGACCTCTTCCTGATCTCCAAATCGAAGGCGGTGATGGGTTGTGCGGACAGCAGAGCCCGGGACCATGACCTGCGTGACCTCGCGGTGGGATCGTCCGGTGAGGGCCCAGGCATCCGCATGTGTACTTCCCACCAGTGGAATCAGTGCACCCGGCACGATGACGCCTGTGAAGCGGCCGGAGCCGTAATCGATATCCGTCTCGGAGAAAAGCGGAATCCCCGTCGATCCCGTGGCCAGGCGGGCCGAAACGTAGGGTTCACCAGCATGCTGGATTCCCGCCACCCAATTCACTGCGCTTCCGTGGAAAGCGAGCAGCTGTTGAAGCAGCCGATCCGCATGATCCCAATCCGAAGGGAGAAGAGAAGGGTCAGCATGGTCTGGAGCCGACGATAGCCACGCGAAGAGCCGTTCCACGGCGATGGAATGCTCGGCCTGCCATGATTCGGACTCGATATCCAGAATCAGAAAAGGTGCTGCGCGATTCAGATCTCGTGCCGTTATGGCATCATCAATACCTGCTGCATACGCGGCAAGCAACTGCTGCGAGTCTGGATCAAGCGATTGCCAGGCGCGCTCGGCTCCGTCGGGAATTCGGAGGCGCCGAATCAGGCGATCGGCAGGAAGTGCGTCGGGTCCAAACCATTCTGACAGGCGGCCCATGGCCGCCTGCCGCCACAACACCATCTGCCAGGATCGGCTTCGAGCGTGACCATAGCCCAACATGTAGAGAGCATCTTGAAAGGAGCCAGCCTGCACTGATGTCCCACCCATTTCCGACCATGAGACCGTGCCTTCGCTTGCCACGCGAACAGACTGGATTCGAGAACGTGCGTCCGGCCCGGCTGAAAACGCCAGGTACATGATCAACACCGCGCTGAGCAACAGCCCCGCGACAATCGTTGTCACTGTCCATCCAAACCGCTTGGGCATGCGCGTTCCTACCGTTTCTTGCGTTTCGTCAGCCAGGACTCGAAGGAGGCCATATCCATGGCATTAAGACACTCATGCGCCATCAAACCGCCCTTTCGAGCGGCGACGACACCCCACGTAGTCAAATCCAACTGGTCAATGGAATGCGCATCCGGGTTGATGGAAACAAGGACGCCCAGTTCCCGGGCCAATTCAATCCACTTCCAGTCCAGGTCGAGTCGGTACGGGTTTGCATTCAATTCGACCGAGACGTCAAACTCGGCACAGGCCTCGAGAATCACGCGATGATCCACCGGGTAGCCCTCCCGCTTCAGGATAAGCCGCCCTGTCGGGTGCCCCAGAATGCTTGTGCACGGATGACTGACCGCCTTGATGATGCGATCGGTCGCTTCGGCCTCTGTCATATTGAAACCGACGTGGACACTGGCTACGATGAAATCAAAGGTCTCCAGGACTTCATCTGGATAGTCCAAGGATCCATCTTGAAGTATGTCAGACTCTACGCCTGAATACACCTTGAATGCCGTGCCGCCATCGTCCGCGAATTCGGTGTTCAGCTTTCGTATTTCTTCTTGCTGCCTTGCAACCGTCTCGATGGCCATGCCACTGGCCACCTTGAGGGACTGACTGTGATCGCAAATGCCGAAATACGCGTAGCCTCGCTCCCGAACCGCCTCGCTCATTTGCCGCAAAGTGTGGGCTCCATCAGAATAGGTACTGTGATTGTGCAGGCATCCCTTCAGATCAGACACGGTGATCAGGTTGATGGCAGACAGCGCCTCAAGTCGTCCTGATGCATCCGGCAGGTCTCGCAGTTCCGATGCGATCCATGGAAGGCCTGCGTTTTCGAAGAATGCTTTCTCTGTAGAAGCGGGCGGCGCACCGGCGAAGGCGGCAGAAAGCTCGTCAAAAAATTCGCTGGGTCCCGTTTCGAATGCAATCGCTTGGCCAGCGTGGTCGGGTTCGCACACCATGATGTTTACGGCCAAGCCATCACTCAGCCTGCCCTCGTATCGCGTACCGAGAGACTCACTCGCGGCTTGCAAGGAGACCCCGTCGATTTCCGGTTCGGTGTGATGTGTAGATGCGGCGACAAGAGAGATCCGTCCCACTTCATT
>CALIKL010000068.1 GCA_938018055.1 uncultured bacterium | reverse complement strand
TTCGTCCATTTGCCGAACCAACTCCCGGAATTCGAACGGACGTCTCCACACGCGCAAGAAAAAACGGCCCATGTAGCGACAGAGCTCTCCGAAGTCGGAAAAGAAATCGCTGATAGGGGAGGAGGCCATAATGCTGGAACGGATCAGTCTCGCGATGAATCATCAATTTCAGCACCATCTCCGGTAGAGGATGCCTCGGAAGAGTCGGCTGGCACAGATGCTTGCACAGAAGCCGAATCTGATGCGGAGCCTTGATTTACAATCAAAGAGTCCGGGTCGTGTTCGTCATCATAGGCTACCGTCGGGTAGTACGTCGCCATGATCTCTGGTTTGCGATGTTTGCGCTCATGTAAGAGCGTAACAATGGCTCCCAAACTGAGCAACAGACCAGAGAAGTAGGCCCAGAACACGATCACGATCACGAAGATGAAGGTGTCTCCCAAAGCCGCCAGCGCACTCTGCTCAAAGTTAGCGTATTGCGCAGCGTAGGCTGTAAATCCGCTTTTCCCGATCTCCCACAACGCAGCAGTAAACAGCGCACCGGCGAATGCGCTGCGCTTTGGTGGCTTCGGCATCGGAATCAACCAGATCAGCTGGAAGAACATGGCCACGCTCAGGATGAACGGCAGCACGAGACCAAACGAATCCAGTGCGCTATGCCATCCCTGAGCAAACCAGTCACTTTCGATTCCAATGGACCGCATCCACTCGACAGCGTCCTCATCGAGAGTCCTACGCGCGATGGTGATCAAGGTCGAAGCGATGAAAAATGCTCCGACCTGAAGCGTCATTCGAAAATCGAACAGATAGCCGCGCAGCACGCTTCGATGCTCATGCCACTCTTCCTGGAAGACGTTGGCAAGCACCGTTCGCAGCGTTGTGAAAAGGGTAATGGCCGAAATACCCAGAGCAGTCGCCCCGATCAGGGTCAGCGTACCCGATGCGGACTGGAGCTGAGACAGGAAGATGACAATCTGGTCCGACTGGTAGGCGGGCAGGAAGTCACGAATCAGGGTCTCTACGCTTGCAAAGGGACGGTCCTGTCGCAGGATGTAGGCAGCCAGTCCAGTTCCCAGAACCACGATGGGTACGACCGTAATCAGCACCTTGAAAGCAATAGCCTGGGCCCAGAGGAAGACGGGACGACGGTGCAATTCACGAACCATTCCGCGCAGATAATACCGCGGAAGTGCCATGACGCGCGTGAAAGTGGCCCTGAGCTCCATGGTCCGAACTTAGCTCGCGTTCGGGTCGGATGAAAGCAGTAGAATGCCTTGCGACGGTAAAGACGCCTATTCCAGACAGAGGTCGTGTCAGGCCGTGGCCTTGTTGGGCTCGAAGGTTGGCTCGGCCTTGGTCTCCACGGTTTCCCGCGTAATGATGCAGCGCGCAACGTTTGTTTTCGAGTGGATGTCGTACATGATGTCGAGCATCGTGTCCTCGAGAACAGAGCGCAAACCACGGGCTCCGGTGTTGAGTGCTTTGGCCTTCTTGACGATGGCTTCCACTGCACCATCGTTGAACGACAGTTCGATGCCATCCATGGCAAACAGCTTTTGGTACTGCTTGAGCAGGGCGTTCTTGGGTTCGCGCAAGATGCTGCGCATGGCGTCTTCAGAAAGGTTATCCAGCGCCGAGATCACCGGCAAACGGCCAACCAGCTCAGGAATCAGTCCGAAGCGGAGCAGATCATCCGGTTCGACATGCTGGAAGATGGCAGGGTCGAACTTGTCGATTTTCTGCGTGCTGTCTGCTGTGAATCCGATCGCATTATTCGAGATGCGACGCGAAATCACCTCGTTAAGACCGTCAAATGCACCGCCACAGATGAACAGGATGTTTGACGTATCAATATTGATGAGGCTTTGCTCCGGGTGCTTGCGACCACCTTTCGGGGGGACGCCAGCGACGGTGCCTTCCAGAATCTTCAGAAGCGCCTGCTGAACACCCTCTCCGGATACGTCCCGGGTGATGGAGGCATTGTCGGCTTTGCGCGCCACCTTGTCGACTTCGTCGATGTAGATGATACCCCGTTCTGCACGCTCGACATTGAAATCTGCAGCGTTCAGAAGGTGAGCCAAGATGGACTCCACATCCTCTCCTACGTAACCGGCTTCGGTCAGGGCGGTGGCGTCCGAGATGGAGAAGGGGACATCGAGGACGCGGGCCAGCGTTCGAGCGAGCAGCGTTTTGCCAGTCCCGGTGGGACCGATCAAAAGGATGTTCGATTTCTCCAGTTCGACATCGTGAAAGTCCGAGAAATACTCGGCTGCATCGATGCGCTTGTAATGGTTGTAGACAGCTACACTGAGCGCTTTCTTGGCGGCGTCCTGTCCGACGACGTATTCGTCCAGTGCGGCTTTCATTTCCGCTGGGGACATACGCTCCCGTGATGGGCTGGCCCCAACAGGCCGTTTGGCTGCGGCTGGAACCGGACCCGTGGAATCGGTACGAACGATTCCCGAGGCGTCATTGATACACCGATCACAGATGTAGACCTCTGGGCCTGCCACCATCGAGGTTGCCTCATGGGCTGTTCGCCCACAGAAGGAACACCGGATTACGTCGTCTTCGCGCATGTTGCTCATGCCTAAATAAAGCCTCGGCCTTGAATACTGTGTCTGATTGCACGAAACGGGCCCTTCGTGAAGGCCGCGCCATGGTACATATATCGCACCGTTTGTACAATCCCTTAAATCGCAATCGCGATGTCAGAAATGCGATTTCGCTGAATTGAGGCGACTTCGCGTCCGCTTCAACCCGTCAAATGGCGACTGTTTCCCATGGACATCATCCCAGACGACTTTCCGGTCCCCTTTCTGGAGCGATATGAGCGCATGTTGGGCCAGGAAAAGCTGGACCTGATTATGACTGGATTCGCCACACCCAGGGATACCTGGCTGCGACTGAATCCGTTGAATGGTGGCACCTGGGATGACCTGGATCTCGAAGGTGTACCCGTTCACCGGGATGAAGCATGGCCAGATGCAGGGTGGGTAGGTGCAGCAGAGCGATCCAAGCTGCTGGCCTCTGAGGCTGTTCGGTCTGGTCGGGTCTATGTTCAGGGAATGGCGAGTCAACTTCCCGTTCGTGTCCTGGCTCCTGAGTCAGAAGACCTGATTCTGGATCTGGCAGCGGCGCCGGGGTCCAAGACCATCCAATTGGCAGGCATGCATCCCAAGATGGATATCGCGGCGGTTGAAATCGTCCGAAAGCGAAAATTCCGGCTTGATGACAACCTGGCTCGTCACGGTGCGAATCATGTAAAAGTCTTCCTGCAGGATGGTACCAAAGTCTGGCGATACCGACCGGAGCATTTTGATGCCATCCTTCTTGACGCTCCTTGCTCCAGCGAAGGACGGTTTCGACTGGATGAACCGGAGAGCTATGCGTACTGGAAACGATCCAAGACCAAGGAAATGGTGCGTCGGCAACGACGGCTGTTATTCTCTGCCGTACACGCGCTCAAGCCAGGGGGGACGTTGGTCTACTCCACCTGTTCGCTCGCTCCAGAGGAGAACGAAGGAGTCGTAGCCCATGCCTTGGATTCATTCGGGTCGTGCCTGTCTATCGAACCGATCGGGTTCGATGCGCCCGAACGCGTCGACGCCGTGCTGGACTGGGGAAAAGGTGCCCTTGATGAGCGTGTTTCCTCCTGTTGTCGCTTGATGCCTTCGCATCGGATGGAAGGCTTCTTCGTTGCCCGATTCCGGAAGACCGATACGTCCAATCCACCCATGCCCTCTTCTTCAGGGCCGCGCAAACGTCGCTGAGACGGCGCGACCATCATTTCACTCACAGGTAGCGTCCTGGTCCCTAGTCTTCGAGAACCTCGGGGCCATACTTGGCCTCCAGGAATCGCTCGCGATAGAGAAAGTGGCAGTGCCTGCACACCTTGGTCGTGTACAGATAGTTCAAGCCACCACCGAGAAGGGCACCCGTCACGGGTACCATCTGGGCCAGCTTTTTCTCAGTCAGATTCATGCCCAGCCGGCGGACAATACCTTCGATTACATTGCCCAGGCCTACTTGCTCTATAAAATCCGTGCTGTGTTGACGGGCTACCCTGGAAGCCGTTCGAAAAGCCGGTGCCAAGGTGACATCTTTGGTCGAGTTGCCGGAGTTGGCTACGTGGTCCAGAATCTGAAGGGCGTACAGCCGCTCTTTCGGATCGCTCATGTCGAACCCGCAATAGGTCGCTGTCTCACCAGCGGCTCGCAGGTTGAGCGCGACCAGCGCCACGAGGTCGGGCACGATACCGGCTGCTCCCGCCGCACCCGTGGCTACGCCTTCCGCTGAGGCCAGACCGATGTATTTCTTGTCGAGTCCTGACAGGACCTTGTCCACGTCTTCCAAATCCAGATTCCGGATAGCCGAAAGCCCTGCAAGCTGATAGCCCTTTCCATGGAAATCCTTCAGAACAGCCTCCGTCCACACGGAATCCTGGGTGATTTCGTTGGTCAACTCCAGCAGGCCAGTAATCACGTTTTCCATGGCCCATTCCACTCCCGGAATCTTGGTCACCAGATCCGTGACGGTACTCCACGATTCCGCAGCCTTTCGCGAGGCCTGCGCCATCCAGGTATCCGGCGGATTGCGCCATGCTGCAATCTCTGCCAGTGCCCTTTTCTCGTACGCCGATATGTTGACTCCTTCAGGTGCTTGCATGGGCCGTTTATACGGCAATTCGGGAAAAGGTTGTACTCCCTTCTCGGTGCAGGCTCTCCATTACCTGTCCGATCAATTGGCGATCGGCCAATACACTCCAAACCGAATTCGCTGTCTGGGAAGCGGGTAGTCGGGTACCAATAGATTTCCGATCAGAAGCGTTGTACCGGAGAACATATTCTCGTAAGCAAAAAAGAAAGTGGCTCCGCGAACATCTCCCTCAGCTCCGATGTCGACAACCGCGCTTTCAGACGCCGGTGTGCTGGCATCTTTGGGCAAAACCAGTAGTCCCGTTGGTGTGTGCAGGCGCAGTCCATGCATCGATTCCCAGGCGCGGCCCCGAACGAAGAGGTCAAGATCCAGATCACCCTGGAAAGGTAACGCTTTCCAACCCAGCCGAGCCGAAGCCCAGCGTTTCGGCATGCTCTTCTCCCAGAGGGCACTTGTAGTCGTAGCAGTCGAGGCATTCGGGGACTGCATGGATCCATGCAAACCGGCATAGATACCTCGATTCCTGTCGTTGCGCCAAAGCAGGGAAAGCGTGACGACCGTACGACTGCGGGTGTTGGCAAGAATACTGGAATTGACAAGCGTTGGGTCATCACCTACCTGATGCACGATGGCATCGCGTTCTTGAAGGTAGGAGGCCTCGGCACCCCATGTCAGTGGGCCAGTTGGCGTCTGGAGTGCCAAGCGCGCGAGACGTACTTCCTGAAGAGGAAGGTCGTTCATGCTGCTCAAACCAGCGATGCCGCTTCCAAAGCCACGCCATTCGAGCAAACTGACATGGCGAGCACTGCGGGAGAGACTTCCGTCCAGGTGAACACGGCCGAATACGCGATTTGCCTGGGCCTCGGCATACCACCAGCTGGCGATGGTTCCGTTTTCGGCGCCCACTTCAATCTCGTATCCCCAGGGAGACTTCAGATTGATACCGAGATGGACCCGATTCCGAGCGCTGGGACTCATCTCCCAGGCTGATCCTCCATACCCGCCATCACGCTCGACGCGTGACAAGACCGTAACGTGCCCAGGCCTGACGGATCGACGCGCTTCAGCGCGTAGTTGCCATCGAGTGGTCCAGGCACGTTGCTCGAGGGTGCTACCCTCGAAGTCCAGGGTCTGAGAGGTGCGAAGGGTTCGGAGCGAGGTGAGCCATCCTCCCCATTCCACTTGAGCACCCATTTCCAGGTCATTCCGGACGGTCCGGCGGCGCGCCGTCGGGTCGGATACCGTCGCTCCCAGGCGCTGGTAAATGGATTCGTATCCCGCGCCCGTGAAGGGCACAACGCCGGCATGCGCCCCGACGGCGCGCCGCGATGCCACATCCTGGATCCAGACACTCCAATCAGCCCCTATTAGCGCGATACGGGCCGTGACTTGTCTACCCCTACGCAACTCGCTGCCATCATACTCACCTTGAGCGCCGGCTCCGGCGTATCCAAAAACAGTTTGCAGGCGATAACCGGTAGAATCAGATGTTGGTCGATAGCGATTCTGAACATGTAAGGCGTGAACAGCTTGTAGGCCATCGCCCGCTGACTCGTACCGGACGCGTGTTTCAGGGTTTGGTGAGTCGAGTACATCATGCGTCATGATGCTCCGTCCGAATCCATCCCATCCCTGCGATTCCAGCGTGGCGATGGGCACCATATCATACCGTGGTCGACCTGAAATGAGATCCTCCATCGACACCCCTTTCCAGATCAATGCGACGTGATTCGGGTCTTGTCCCAGCGAAGACAAGCCATTGGGCCATCCAGCAGCATCAAACGTCCAGGAGAACACTCCGGGTGCCAGGCCCAACTCGATGGATGGGTCCGCGTTGAGTGCCTGAATCGGAAGACGGGGTGTCGCCGTGGAGTCCTCAGATACCTGAGCAAAGGTTGGGGAGGCCTTCAGCAGAACCGCGAGCCACACCATCAGCGTGATCAGGCCCCAGCGCATAGCAAGTGCGGCTCCGGCTATTGCCGACGCCAGGAAAAAGAAACGTTTCCCCGGGGCAATGAACATCATTCGGGAAAAAGGCCGTACAAGCGGGATTCGACCCGAGTCACGATTTCTGACTGGTCCACTTCGTTGTTGACGAAATCCATTTCATCAACATCGATGATCAGCTTGGGTCCGAGGTCGTATCGGTTGACCCAGTCCTCGTAATGCTTGTTCAATCGCTGCAGATACTCGATCCGGATGGTGGATTCGAATTCTCGGCCCCGGGACTGGATATGATTGACCAATGTTGGTACGCCAGCCCGCAGATACACCAGGAGATCAGGTGGACGCAGGTAAGAAGTCATTACACCGAAAAGGTCCTGATAATTCTCGTAGTCGCGGGCCGACATGAGACCCATTTCATGCAGGTTGCGCGCGAAAATTTCCGCATCCTCGTATATGGAACGATCCTGAACCACGCTGTGAGGAGCTTCTTCGATGGCTCGTTGATGTTCGAAGCGACTCGAAAGAAAAAATACTTGCAGGTTGAAAGACCAGCGATGCATGTCCTCATAGAAATCCGACAGATACGGATTGTCATCCACACGCTCGAAGAAGGCTTCCCACTTGAAGTAACTCGAGAGGATGCGGGTCAAGGAGCTCTTTCCAGCTCCGATATTGCCGGCTACGGCGACGTATTTTTTACCTGAGTGGGGCACAAGAATGGCGGTGGAGACGTGGTCTGTTTTTGATATGCCGCACGGAGCGGTGAATGCAGGAATATAATCGGAGGTCCGCAGCGATGCCGCTGACTTTCTCACTCTCCATGCAGATTCATTCTTTCCAGAACGGTCTTGAATCGAGGGTGCTCCCGAACGGGGTCCGTTCCTGGCCATGCCTTGATCGTGGTCAGATACGCGTCCCGGATCTCTACGGCGTATTCCAGCTGGCTGAGGGCCCATTCAGTTTGGCCGAGTTCCAAGTGAATCGCCGCTGCCAAGGTAGGCGACGTCGGTTCAAGCTGATTTGCGGTTCGCAATGCGTCTTCGATACGTCCCAGGCGGGCCATCAGAATACCTTCCAGGTCAGCCTGCCGCAGGAATTTCAGAGCGACCATACGATTGAGTCGCATATCCCACGCTTGATACACAATGCCCATTCCTCCGCCGTCGACCACATTGCGGATGGTGTATTGGTGAATGGTTTGTCCGATCCTCCCGGCCTCCAGATCGAGCGAAGTCCAAAGTCGACGGGAAATTGCGTCGACCCGTGTTTTTACCGCTTTCTCCCGACATGCGGAGAAAAACGTTCCACGTGGCTTCATCTTCGGTACGTAATACTTCCAGCCAAGGCTTTTGGTCGTCTTCTTCGAGAGATTCCCACCTCTCGAGTAGCTGTTCAAGGCGATGAAGATCCGGCGTGCTCATGCCAACTCTGTCTCCAGCCACGAGGTGGCCATGGCCCAGCGTCTTTTCACGGTGGCCGTTCCGATACCGAGACTCTCGGCCGTTTCCTTGACATCCAGTCCTGCAAAAACGCGGCACTCAACTACCCGCGACAGGTCAGGATAAAGACGTTCGAGTTGATTGAGGCCGCGATGCAGATCCATGATTTCTGCCGAAACCGACTCCGGTAATCCGATACACTCGTTTGGTTCTGCTTCGACCCGTTGCATTCTTCCGCCTCTGCGTTGGGCATTGGAGCGACGGGCATAGTCAACAAGAACCTGACGCATGGCGCGTGATGCGGTCGCCAGGAAATGGCCTCGATTGTTGTACCGATCCTGGTTGGCTCCTACAAGCTTGAAATAGGATTCGTGAACCAGCGCCGTGGTGTTGACCGTCAGGTTGCCATGCCATCGGTGTCGCTGACGTTGGGCCCGTTGTTTGAGCTCTCCATACAGCAGTCTGAACAGCCGATCTCTTGCCGACTCTTCTCCAGAAGCTGATCGTTCAATCAGGACCGTGATATCAACATTGTCGAGAGACATAATGCAGTCATCCCCAATCCACAATAACGTCCTTTTGCACAGGACTTGTTGGCTAATTGTTTAGTGGGGTATTCCCCGGTGCTCTCTTAGTCGGCCGCAGATCATGGGTGCAGCCAGGCCCATTCACGCTGGCCAGCATCCGCTTTGGTGGACACCATGTTCAAGTAGTTCGCCCCTGTAAGATCCCCGAAAACACGTTTCTGCGTAGTGAGTTGTGAGTCCGGCATGGACAGCATAAAGCCGTGAGTCGCCCAGCTGTCTCCAAACGGTCCCCGATACGCGCGTCATCTGGACTGAAGACGCTATCACATCAACGAGCCCAGTTGGATCAATGCAAGCTCCTGCTTTTACGCCTCCCTTGCGCAAACCGGCAATAGAACGAAAACAGTTCGTTACCCACGACGGTACCCGGATCATGGTGGCTCATTTTTACCCTCACGGCCAGGAAAGGGGGATTTTGCTCATACCACCCTTGATCGGTGGGTCATTTATCCTTTTTGGTCGGCAATTCGGATACCTCGTCCGGCAGGGATACCGGGTGGTCTCTTTCAACTACCGTGGTCACGACCTGTCCGAGGGGCGATTTTCACTCTTGGAGACATTTGATGACGTGCTAGACATCGCTCGCCACTTGCGAAATGAGTTCCCGGAAACGCCACTCGTTGCTCTGGGCATCTGCTCGGGATCGATGCCCATCTTCCACGTTCTTGACAAGGAGCCCGAGATACTCACCCGGCTCGTATTCGTCAACGCCATCCACCACCTGCAGCAGACGGCTACACCCATTCAGGCGGTCCGCATGTATGTACGTCGGTGCGGTTTGCACCTGCCTTCGTCGCTCGGAGCCGCGGCGACCGAAGTATTCGAAGAAATCTTTCCGGACATCGATAAAGGGCCGGACCACTTTGGCATCCTGCACTACGATCGCGTGGCCATGTCCCGGATTTCCTGGGAGTATTTGATTCCCCGCCACCCGAATACCCGGTTCCGAAGTGATATTCCAACCCTGTGTGTATATGGCCGCCATGACGAGATGCTGAAACTGGATGATGCCGACCAGGAAGAGGCCTATCGTCGGGCTTTCGAGGAACGCTTCTCCAATATCGATTTTGACACGTTCGCTTCGGATCACTTCATGACCGGCATCAAAGAAGACGTGGCTCGATCGATCCACCAATTCCTGCATGATCTGAGCGAAATACCCCTTCCAACAGGGTTCTAACCACAAATTCGAATGCACTGGGGTATGCTCTGGGACGGAATGCCGTAGATTCCGGGCTTACAATTCCGCTAGACCATCCTCCAGCATTCATGGCGCGCAAAGCCCTCGATATCTCACCGACCGGTCGTGGCAAATACGACCCGGCCTCCATCGAGTCCAATTGGTATCAGTACTGGGAAGGCAACGACCTTTTCCGTACTCGCCACGATTCCGAGAAGGAGTCCCATGTCATTGTGATGCCGCCGCCCAACGTGACGGGTCGGCTGCACATGGGACACGCATTGCAAGATACCGTGCAGGACGCGCTCACGCGCATGCGGCGGATGCAGGGTATGGAAGCACTCTGGGTTCCAGGAATGGATCACGCGGGTATTGCCACCCAGAATGTGGTCGAGAAAACGCTCAAGAAAGAGGAAGGCAAGAATCGCCATGATCTGGGTCGCGAGGCGTTCGTCGAGAAGGTCTGGGACTGGAAGGAAGAGTATGGTGGGATCATCCTGGAGCAGAAACGCCGCCTCGGCGACTCCTGTGACTGGTCGAAAGAGCGCTTCACGATGGACGACGGCTTTTCGCGCGCGGTCCAGGAAGTGTTCGTTCGTCTGTACGACGAAGGTCTGGTCTACCGCGGCGAGTACCTGATCAACTGGTGTCCGGTCGATCACACAGCGCTCTCCGACGAGGAAGTCGACAACGTCGAACGCAAGGGGCATTTGTGGTATATCCGATACCCGCTGGCCGATGGCAGCGGAGATATTGAGATTGCCACGACGCGTCCTGAAACCATGCTGGGCGACACGGCGATAGCGGTCAATCCTGAAGATGAGCGCTACACCCACCTCGTTGGCAAAAAGGTCAAGCTGCCATTGACCGATCGGGAAATTCCAATCATCGCCGACGAGTACGTCAAGAGCGACTTCGGTGCAGGCGCCCTGAAAGTGACGCCGGCCCACGACAAGAATGACTTCGAGATCGGCCGCAAGCATGACCTCGAGATCATTGGCATCATGACCGAGGATGCCAAGATCAATGAGAATGGTGGCGCCTACGAAGGCCTCGACCGATTCGATGCCCGCGAGAAGATCGTCGCCGATCTGCAGGAGCAGGGCTATTTGGTAAAAATCGAAGAGTATCAGACGACGGTGCCGATTTCGCACCGCTCCAAGGCCATTATCGAACCGCTGATTTCGCGTCAGTGGTTTGTCAAGATGAAGCCGTTGGCGGAGCCGGCTCTAGAAGCTGTGCGTGATGGCCGGATCACCTTCCACCCAAAGCGGTGGGAAAACGAATACTATCGCTGGCTGGAAAACATCCGCGACTGGACCATTTCGCGCCAGCTCTGGTGGGGACACCGCATTCCGGTCTGGTACTGGGTGGACGCCGACGGCGAGATCGATGAGTCCCGCGGCTTCAAGGTCTCTATCGATCAGCCCGAAGAGGGCATGGTGCAGGACGAAGACGTCCTCGATACCTGGTTTTCCTCGTGGCTCTGGCCCTTCGCCACCCTTGGTTGGCCGGATGAGACGCCCGACCTGAAGAAATTCTATCCGGGTGCCGTTCTGGTTTCGGGCTACGACATCCTCTTCTTCTGGATCGCCCGCATGATCATGGCAGGCCTCCATTTCATGGGGGACATCCCGTACAAGGACATCTTCATCACGGGGATGATCAAGGACAAGCAGGGACGCTGGATGTCCAAGTCGCTCGGAAATGGAATCGATCCGCTCGAAATGACCGAGCAGTACGGTGCCGATGCCGTCCGATTCAGTCTGACTATCTTGTGCGCACAGGGGCAGGACATCAAGCTGGACCCGACCAAGTTCGAGATGGGCCGCAACTTCGCGAACAAGATCTGGAACGCGTTCAACGTGTTCGGTCAGTTCATGGAGGACGGCAAAGACTACCGTCGCCAGCGGTCATTCGGAGAACTGGACTTCGCTGAGCAATGGATGCTCACGCGTCTTAATCAGACCATTCTTGATGTCGAGGAGGACCTGGCGAGGTACCGCTTGAACGAAGCGGTCGGCAAGATCTACACGCTCTTTTGGGGAGACTATTGCGACTGGTACCTCGAGCTCATCAAGCCTTCTGGCAGCGGCAAGATGAGTGAGGAAACGATTGCTCTGGCTATTGAGCTCTTTGAGACGATGCTGCAGTTGCTGCATCCCTTCATGCCATTCATCACTGAAGAGCTTTGGACGCATGTCCGCCCTCGCGAGGAAGGCGATATTTGCATGACCAGTGAGTGGCCGGCCTCCAATCCCGGCGATATGGATACTGGTGTGGCTGCGCATTTTGGAACGATGCAGGACATCATCTCCGGAATTCGCAACGTGCGCGCTCAGTACAGTGTTGCTCCAAGTCACGAGATTTCGGCCGTTCTGCAGCTGGAAAACGACCTCGTCGCACCGGTCGAAGCTCATCGGGACTACTTCTCCAAATTGGCTCGCGTAGCGGATTTGACGGTTCAGACCGAAGGAGCCCGACCGGCTGCGGCAGCTTCGGTCGTCGTCGGCCGCAACCAGGTATTTGTCCCGTTGAAGGGGATGATTGATCTGGAGGTGGAACGCCAACGGTTGCAGAAGGAGATTGACGAGAAACGCCGATTCATGAAATCGATCGAAGGCAAGCTCTCGAACGAGCAGTTCGTCTCCCGCGCCCCGGATGCCGTCGTACAAAAGGAGCGCGACAAGCTGGTTGAAGTTGAGGCAGAGGTCAATCGCTTGCAGGATTCGCTGAACGAGCTGGCTTGACGCCGGCTTGAAGGCGGGTGCGTCAAAGCGTACGATCATGGAAGCGCAATCGGATACCGGTCAATAGGGCGAGGCGGTCCAAGCTTGCATCCTGTGCTCGGGGTGTCTTTCATGGGGTCATGAGAATACTTCTGCTTTTGGTGGGGCTGGCCTGTGGGTTGCTCTTCGCAGGTACGGCCCATGCCCAGGAATCGTCCGATCAAACGCGGGTGGTTTTTGTCGAATTGCTTCTGGACGATGGTTCGAAGCTTGTTGGAACCATCCTTTCGGAATCGGAAGCGGAGGTCCAATTCCGGACTGCTTCGGGATCCGAGATCCGCGTCACCCCGGCCATCATCAAGCGGCGACGTATGGTGGAAGGACGCATGCACCAGGGCAGTTTTGAACCATTTGATCCAACGCTCTCGCGTACCCTTTTTGCGCCTACAGCCCGATCGGTCCCGGCAGGCACAGGCTATGTGGTCCTCCATGAAGTGTTCTTCCTTTCCGGGGCCTGGGGCCCGGGAGCAGGAGTTACGTTTTCGGGTGGTCTTTCCCTGATGCCAGGTGCGGGTGAGCAGCTCGTTTGGTTTGCTCCCAAATTCACGATTGTGGAGCGGGAGCGAGTATCGGTAGCTGGTGGCTTATTGGCCGCTACCCTGATCGGGTCGAGTGATGCCGGAGGAATCCTTTACGGGGTCAGTAGCTTCGGAAGCCGTGCGCGCACCGGCTCGATTGGAGTGGGATTCCTGTTTGGAGGAGGAGAGGTAGATGATACACCCATCATTTTGTTTTCGGGAGACTGGGCATTGGGAGATCGGACAAGTCTTATTTCCGAGAATTATGCCTTGCCGACGGAGGGCAGCGGTTCATTGATCAGTTTAGGTCTCCGTTTTCGGGGTAGCCGGTTGACCATTGACCTGGCCGGCATCACGCACACCACGCTCGTTAAAGATGGGGAAGGCATGGCCATTATTCCCTGGGTCGGCATCACTCGAAACTTCTGACACTGCGTTGAGCCGACCTTGAATCGTTTTCTCCAAGGTGGCTCAGTTTGAGGAAGATCTTTACCTCCACATTTACCTGGAGAACAACATTCTTTACGCGTGACTGGATGTTTTTCAAATCTGAACCTGTCGCAAATAAAAGATTTTCGGTCGTAGATGTATAACGTACCAGTCCATGAAGGACAGGCCCACCATCATCTATGAAAGATCAGCCGACGATATCTTTGGACATGCCCATGGGTGCCTCACAGACACCTGGCGAAGTCAGAACCGTGGCTCAAGGCCCGGTGACCTCCATGGCAATGCCTGTGGGTGCTCCGCAGCGGATTGACGAGACGGCCGGCCCGTACTTCACGCCTGTCGATCAACCCGGGCAAGCCGTGCCGCTGACTGCCGCCGAGAGGATTGGCGAAGAGACTGTTGTACGTCACACGGTGGAGCGGGAGCAACTGATTCCGGCCGAGAATCGGATGGAGAGCACGTTCAAGATGCCTGTTGTGGCAACACTCGTGTTTGTAATAACGATGATTGCCATTTTCTATCTGGGGCGTATCGTTGCAGGGTACTATGAGCCGGTCATGAATGACGGCCGTGTAGAATTCGTCGGTCGTTCGTCCTGATCAGGTTGAACGGAAGGAATTTGTTTTTCGGTAAGGTCCTTTTGGTCTATTTAGACCGTCTCGGGATGCTTGTATTGCATCACGTTTCTGCTACCTTTCAGGATCGTTTCAACTGATCGCAGCGCGTCATGCTCTCTCGTCGTCGTTTTATTCGCCGTGCCTCGGCTCCCGTAGCCGCTTCCTTTGCCGCTCCATTTTTCAACCCTTCGTCCATTGGAGACTTTTTTGAGATGGTCGCGGAGGACAGCCGGGCGCCCGATACAGTCGCCAGGGATGAGTCCTTCTGGCACGAGATCCAGCAGGCTTTCACCGTTGATCGCTCGCTCGTAAATCTGAATAACGGAGGCGTCAGTCCGGCTCCTGCCATTGTCCAGCAAGCCATGAAGGCTCACTTGGACTATATGAATCAGGCCCCCGTCTACACGATGTGGCGCATCTTGCAGCCACAGGCCGAAGGTGTTCGTCAACGACTCGCGCGAGAATTCGGATCATCAGCTGAAGAAATAGCCATCACGCGCAATGCCAGTGAAGGGCTCCAAATCTGTCAGAATGGGATCGATTTCGAGCCGGGAGATGAGGTTCTCACGACGACACAGGACTATGGTCGAATGATCAACACGTTCAAGCAGCGTGAGCGTCGTGATGGAATCGTTTTGAAGCAATTCCCGCTGCCCATTCCGGCCGAGGATCCGGATGAGATTGTTCGGCTGTTTGAGGAGAATATCACGCCAAAGACGAAAGCCATCCTGATGTGCCACATCATCAACATCACCGGACAGATCCTGCCGGTGAAGGGCGTGGTGCAGATGGCCCGCAAGCGCGGCATTCCGGTTATTGTGGACGGTGCCCACTCGTTCGCTCATTTTGAGTTCAAGCACGAAGACCTGGATTGTGATTACTTCGCAACCAGCCTCCATAAATGGCTTCTTGCTCCCATCGGAACAGGTATGCTGTATGTGCGCAAAAACAAGATCAAAGACTTGTGGCCCATGCAAGCTGGCAATGCCTCTCAGGATGAGGATATCCGGAAGTTCGAAGAGATCGGAACGCACCCGGAAGCCAATCAGATCGCTATCTCCGAAGCGCTGACATTCCATCAAGGAATTGGTGCGGCTCGCAAGGAGGCCCGGCTACGCTATTTGCGGGACTACTGGGCCACCCGGTTGCTCGAAAATGACCGGATTTATCTGAATACCAGTCTCAAACCCGACTTCTCTTGTTGTATCGGTAATGTCGGCATCGAGGGAATTGATACGAGTGCTGTGGGTAATTACATGTGGAATGAGCACCGCATCATCATCACGCCCATCAAGCATCCGGAATTTGAAGGAGCGCGTGTGACGGCCAACGTCTACACGACGATCGAAGAGCTGGAACGCTTCTGCGACGCCATGGAGTACTTGGCCGACAACGGACTGCCTTCGAAGTACATCACGGAAGGATAGGTTTGTCCGATATGTCGATAGCGATGGTTAATCGAATGGGTTACCTACGCTTCCCGGGCATAGGGAATAAGATGGGCGTCCGGCTTTTGTACGTCTCGTACTCCTCTTGGCCGCCCCATTTGGCATCCGAACGTGCTTCCAGAAGGGATACCCCGGATACGAAGCGCAGCAGCGAGTAGACAAACAAGGGTGTAATGAGCACGACCCAGAGCGATCCGGAAACCACCGGGAGCGCCATGACCGTCATGCCCGTCCATAAACTGATTTCCCCAACATAGTTGGGATGGCGTGAGATGGACCAGAGTCCACTTTGAATGAACGCGCTGCCATCAGGATGCCGTTTTCGGAAGCGCCGTTTCTGCTCATCGGAGACGACTTCCACAGCAAACCCTATTGCCCAGATGATCAGGCCTGCCCAGAAGAGGGGTGAAAATCCTGCGTGCGGGCCATCAGTGAGACGCACGGTAACCGGTAGCAAACACAAGAAGGCCCAGATAGCTTGCATCATCCAGGCGTTCAAAAATCGAATTACATCCGTCTTGATGGCATCGAAACGCCCGTCTTTGCCTTGCCGATGAATCCGGCCGACCAAGAACCAGGCCATTCGGCTACTCCATAGACTGACCGCAGCCAGCATGATCCAACCGGCGACGTCAGGTTGGACCCACCAGCCCAGCCACGCTGCACTGGAAATAAAGGAGACGCTTCCAACCAGATCGTAGAAACGCTCCGTTCGCTTCAAGTAGGCTGGAATCCAGGCGAGTCCGTTGATCAAAACGACCCAGCCAAGGACGAGTACCGATAAACCGGCGTATGGCGGGCGGGTCGCAGACCCGCCCGCCATAGCAATTACAATGCCCACGATGACCAGGACTGGCGTGGTAATCCACACAGACCACCGAGATGAGGAGTCTTCAGGCTGGGACACGCTGCGTGACAGGAAAGGTCAGTCGTTATTCTTCGATTCCAGGCTCATGGGACCTGCGCCAAAATAGGCTACGAACATTGCGGCACCTGCAAGGCCGAGGTCCTTCATGAATGCGGAGAACGCCATCTGGCCGCCATCAGCAAGCTGGGGAGCCCATACCAGAAACGTCGTACTCAGCAGAAAGACGGCAAGGGCAAGTCCCAGTTCACGAACCTGGAATCCCACTGCGATACCCAGACCGGCAGCAACCAGCAGCGTCCCGGTCAGGTAGACAAAAAGGGTGGGAGCAGGCAGAAAAGAGGGGACCATTCCTGCCATATCTGCCGCGGCACCGAAGTGGCCAAAACCGAAAACGAGCATGGGGGTCGCAAACAGGACGCGGCCGACGACGGGGAGATAACCCATGATGATCGGTAGAGTACTAAAGTGATTATTCACCTGCGTTACGTGATGCATCAGGCAATGAGTTCCTGAGAGCACACCGTTCAAAGAACGTTACAAGGAGCGGGTAAAGAGCTCTTCTACGGTTTCCGAAAACGGCTGCTCGTTGGCAATCACAACCGCTTCGTCCGTCCACGGATGAACGAACGAAAGGCGTGTGGCAGCGAGCAGCATCCTCGACACCCCCAATTGATCACGGAAGAAGGCGTTTTGGGCTCGATCGCCGAATTTCCGGTCCCCGACGACGGGGTGGAAAATGTGTTTGAAATGACGCCGGATCTGGTTCTTTCGGCCTGTCTCGGGATGAATGGCTACCAAAGAGTAGCGGGCCGTTTCATACCGGCCCACGGGGTGAGGCGCTTCGCATCGCGCGATCGTCTGGAATGTCGTGCGGGCCGATTGAGGAGGTTTGTCCGCACGTGCTTTTCCGTCCGTTGTTCGGTCCAGGATTTCTTTCAGCGCATAATCAATGGTGTCCCGTTCCGGCGTCCATCCACGAACAACCGCCTGGTAGGTTTTTTCAATCAACCGTGCTGCAAACAGGTCTGCAATCACGTTAGCTGATTTGGGTGATGTGGCGAACAGCAGAATGCCCGATGTCGGTTTGTCCAGTCGATGAATGGGGTAGACTCTGAAACCCACCTGGTCCCGGAGCAGCTGCATCGCAAACCGGGACGCTCGGGCATCCAGCTTGGTTCGGTGAACAAGCAGCCCGGCCGGTTTGTCTATCGCGATCAGGTGCTCGTCTTGGAACAGAATCTCCAACCCGGACTGGTCAGCCATCACGTGCAACGCCTTCAACTACAGGTCCACCTCCCGTTTTTTCAGCAGGAAAAGCCCATAGTGCCCCGCAGTGACCGCGATAGTTCCGCTTCCGTAGTACGGATAGTTGCTCCAGGAGACGCCGCGACCACCCACAGGTGAGGTGTCGAAAAATGCCGTCTCGAACGGGTTTTCAGGATCCGAAATATCAATAATGCGCAGCCCGGCTGCTGTATTTGACTGGTACATCAAGTTGCCCTTCACATACAGGTTGTGGTCGGTATCGGTTGTCTCGGCCACATATTCGCCGGCAAGGATGGGATCATCCAGGTCTGACAGGTCCCAGATGAGCGTACGTGTTCCATCGACCAGCCCGCGAGCTTCGTCAATCTCATCATTCACGTAGAAATAGCGCTGATCGTCCGTGAACCAACCCTGGTGCGTGTAGGCAACATTCGGATAGGTCGCTATCGAAACGGAGACAGGATTATCCTTGTCCGAGACATCAGCAATCGAGATGGCTGTTTCATTCGATCCAACACAGATCTCTTGGCCCGTGTAATCTGCATCCGGGCCGTGGTAGACGACGCACTGCGCATCATGCGAGTATCCGCTGCCACGCCGGCCTGTTTCTCCATCTGCAAAGCATCCGGCAAAGACGGGATTCTTCGGATCCCTCAGATCGATCATGTGAAGGCCGCCACCACAGGTCGTTCCACCCGCACTGCTTCCTACCGAATACCCGAACCCGGTATCCTCATTGATGACGATGTTATGTGCGCTGAAAATACCTTCGTACAATCCGTCAGCTTCGAATTCGACCGGTGCGTCGGGCACATCACGTAACCGTGTCAGGTCAAAAATCTGCATGCCGTGCTGTCCGGCACCGTCGGAGACGATGTATGCATGATTGCGATAGACTTTCATGTCTCGCCAGACAGCCATATTGGCCGTTTCCGTCATTCGGAGCGTACCAAGAACACGTGGATTGAACGGGTCGGTCACGTCGACAAACGAGGTCGCATTGGACAACCCTACGATGGCATACTCGCGACCGGTCTCTTCATCTTCCCAACCCCAGATGTCATTCGTGCGGATCCCCCGATCGGCACCAAGGTCATCCATGGAGACAAAGGACATCACGTCGACACCGTCACACGGGAAGTCATCCACCTGGCCTTCAGTGCATTCGATCATCTCACCCGACATGGAGGCGTATCCGAAAGTCTCATTAATGAAGGGCGTGCTCCATCCTGCTTCCGATCCTGGGTGGATGAAAACCGCGCCAGCGCGGTTGTCGAGTCCCGGTGAGCCGACCAGAAGGGCGGAGCCGGATGTCGCCATGGCTGCACCGAACTGACTACGACGTTGAAGCTCAGGGGAGGTCAGCATGCGACTGTCCGATACGCCTTCTACACCCATCTCGAAGGCAAACACGGTACCCGAGCCTTGCCGTCCACCGTATCCGGGAGCGCCAACGAGGATGCTCCCATTCCAGTTGGTTATTGAAGAGCCGAAACGGTCTCCTCGATCCGCACGGAAAGCATTGAGTCGGCCGCGTGCCTGCCAGCGCCCGTCTACCCGCTCATAGAGCGCCACCGTACCGGCGCCCCCAGCAAACCCCGGCGCACCAACGGCGGCCAGGTTGTTCTCCATCCAGAGCGAGGAACCAAAACCAGACCCATCGGCTGGAAAGGAGGTGGGCAGTTGTATGCCCAGTGACCACAACTCGGTCTCTGCATCAAAAAAATAGGCGTAGACGGCTCCACTTCCATCACCCGCTGTGGGCGCTGAGATCAGGATATGGTCATCGCCAAAGGTCAGAGCAGCACCAAAAGCGTCGTTTGGAGCACCATCCGGGGAGGTGAGATCTGCTTCCTGCGTCCAACCGTCCACGGGGCTGTGTCTCCAGACCTGGACATGGGAAGCGGTGTCATCGGCCGATCCCGAAGTGACCAGGATGCGGTCTCCCGAAACGGCAACTTGTCTGCCATACCCCTCTTGGTCACTTCTCAAACTTGACTCAAATACAAATCCACCGTCTGCCTGTACGGTGAAAATATCCACGCGGCCTTCAGCACCAGCCACTGCCAATCGATGTCCGTCTGAGGCCATGGCACGCCCGAACCCGTCGCCATCAGAGGCCCGGTCGCCTGCGGTCATTCGGTCAACTTCCATCCATTGACCCTCGCTGTCGACGCGATAGACATAGACCGTCCCGGGAAGTGTTGGCTGGTTTGTATCGGCAACCAGAAAGGCATCACCTGCCGTGATGACTCCCGAACCGAATTGCTGTGCTGAGACAGGAAGAGCCAGAAGAAAAGCGACCAATATGGAGAGGAGTCGGGCCATGACATTGAAGCGATTGATGGAAAAGCGAGGTGAATCATAGTGATCATGGACCATGCTGGCAAACACCCTCCAATCGACAAGAAATGTCCATAGGATTCCCATGAAGCGGATTTCACGCGCATCAAAGGATCTGAGGGTTGGAGATTCCGTTCAGAGGTGGCCGCGCCACTATCATTTTCCCTTTCTTCACCCCGCTCACCCTGTTTCGCATCGATGGCCTCCCCACAGCTTTTTCCGAAGAACCGTCCCATTGACGAACTGCTCAAGCCCATCCACCAATTCCTGCGGCTGGAAGCATCTTCGGGCATCCTACTGATGGTCATGGCCGTGTTGGCTCTCATCCTGGCCAACACGGCGCTTTCGGAGACCTATTTCAGTGCCCTGGAGGTTCCATTGACCGTCGGGTTTGGGGAATTCATGATTCAGAAGCCCCTGCTTCTCTGGATCAACGATGGCCTCATGGCCATCTTTTTCTTCTTGGTCGGTCTTGAGATCAAGCGTGAGGTTCTTGTTGGGGAATTGTCGTCTCCGAAGCAGGCCATGCTTCCCATCATGGGTGCAATCGGAGGAATGGTGGTTCCAGCGGGTGTGTACGTTCTGATTACCGGAGGGACGCCGTTTGTAAACGGTTGGGGAATTCCGATGGCAACCGATATCGCCTTTGCCCTTGGTATACTTGCCTTGCTCGGAACGCGTGCGCCGGTTTCCCTGAAGATCTTCTTGACAGCCCTGGCCATTATCGACGACCTGGGTGCCGTGCTCGTCATTGCCGTCTTCTATACGTCCAAGATCAACATGCTCGCCTTGGCCATTGGTTTTGGCACCGTGGCGCTGCTTGCTTTGGGTAATCGCTTAGGGATCCGCAAGACCCGGTTCTATGTCATTCTCGGAATTGTCCTGTGGCTGGCCTTCCTGAAGTCCGGTGTGCATGCCACGATTGCGGGCGTCTTGTTGGCCCTCACGGTGCCCGCTCGTCGTCGCCTGGATGAGGTCACTTTCAGGGAGAAAGCGATCGGGTTTCTGAATTCCATGAAGATCGGGGAGGTGGATGATCGCGAGAATCAGGAGGCGGTAAATGCGCTGGAGATTCTTTCCAAAGGTGCGGCCACACCCCTTGCGCGCATGGAGCATGCACTGCATGGATGGGTCGCATTCTTCATCATGCCGGTGTTTGCCCTGGCCAATGCGGGTGTAGACCTCCGGGAAGTGTCCATCATTGACGCCCTGCTGCATCCTGTAGCATTGGGCATCATCGCCGGTCTGTTTATCGGGAAGCAGGTTGGGGTTGTCATTTTCGCCTGGTTGGCCCTCCGACTCAACATCGCCGAGATGCCCAAAGGAGTGTCATGGAAACAGCTTTATGGCATTGCCATCCTCACCGGTGTCGGGTTCACGATGTCCTTGTTCATAGCAGGCCTTTCGTTCGCTGATCCGGAGGTCCTCGATCGGGCGAAAACGGGCATTCTGGCGGCCTCCCTGTTTGCGGGAGTCGCCGGATATTTCCTGTTGCGGACGTTTCCGCCAGCCGCTGAAGAAGGCTGATCTGAACGGGTCTTCGACTTACTCGGTCGATGGTGCTGATCAGGTAATGTTCATCTTCCATGAAAGTGTTTTGCGGGCGCTCCTCATCAGAGGAGCGCCCGCGCTCGTTATATGGGATTCATTGATCCGGTTGCTTTCATTCCTGCGTGTTCTTGGATGAACCATCCCGTTGAAAATCAAACCGAAGGGTCGGACCATGAACGCTCGCCTCAATCAATTCCTGTGGGTGCCACTTCTGGCTCTGTCGCTTTGTGTCACGTCCTCTCGCGGCCAGGGCTCGACATTTCTGTCCTATCGTGCTGGAGCTTCCACGACCGAGCTCGACACAGCTCCGGTCAACTTGAACGAATTCCAATTGAGGCTTCCTGGGGTGCATTTGAGCCTCAATGATTGGTTTACCTTGAGCACAGCATTTGGGTATCACCACGCTGACATGGGACCTGTCCACCGGTTTTGGAGAGATGCGCCCAAGGACGCCTTCCATCGCAGCGCGCTGGTGATGAAACGCTACCGAAAAAGCGGTGACTACTTCCGGATCGGTGTGGCCTATCGGAGCGGTGTTGCTCTGGAAGTCATTCCCATTCTGGGTTATGAAGGCAGCCTTTCTGCCAAATACGATATCAGTGCGTTGCTTCCAGGACGGGCTTACGTTTTTCGCAAGCTTGCCAATGGAAACCGTATCGGACTTTTCGGTCGCTATCAAACCACGCCCTACCTTTTGGAAAGCGGGTCGCTTGGCGACGCCGAAGTCTTCCGGCATCGAATGATTCGATTCGGTGTCAGCAATGAATCCAGGGTCTCAGACGATCTCGTTTTACGGGTGGATGTGTCATCAACCTTGGTGGATGACCATCAGTGGGTCGGTCCCTCAACCGACATCACCATACAACTTGATCGGAGTGTCATTTTCGATGTCGCACTGATCTTCAGACGTAAAAGCACATGAAGCGGTTACTTGCCTGGTTAGGGACGATACTGGTCCTTTGTATCACGCTGTTCTTTTTGTTTGGTCCGCGTATCGTCGACAACCGGATGAATCCGGTCGTGGATCGTGGTCCCTATGAGGTGCCCGCGGACATCCAGGCCTTCCATGATTCTCTCCTCATTGTCGATCTGCATGCAGACCAAACACTCTGGGATCGAGACGTGCTGAAACGTGTGGGCTATGGGCAGGTCGATCTGCCTCGATTGCAGGAAGGCGGCGTGGATATACAGGTGTTTTCATCTGTAACAAAATCACCTTCGGGCCAGAACTATCAGGAAAATAAAGGCGATACAGACCGCATCACGAAACTTGTTATAGGTCAGCTCTGGCCGGTACGCACCTGGGGCAGTCTGCTGGAACGAGCCCTTTACCAGTCCGAAAAGCTTCATCATGCAGAAGCCCGTTCCCAGGACCTGTTCATCGTACGGACGCGTGCGGACCTTGAGCAATTCCTTGCCAATCGTCGGCACGAGCCGACTCTGGTCGCAGGCATTCTGGCCATCGAGGGCATGCATGCCATGGAAGCAGACCTGGCTAATTTTGATCGCCTTTATGATGCCGGATTCCGAATGGCTTCGACCACTCATTTCTTCGACAATGCGCTTTCTGGCTCAGCTCACGGCCAATCCGGAGCAGGATTGACCATGTTGGGAAAGGAAATGATAGACCGGCAAGTCGTCCAAGGGATGATGATCGACGTTGCGCACATCTCACCGCAGACCCTTGATGATATTCTTTCCAGAACGGAAGTCCCGCTCGTTTTTTCACATGGAGGTGTTCAGGGAACGTGTCCTGGTCCCCGGAATCTTTCCGACGAGCACATCCTGGCCATGGCCGAGCGTGGAAGTGTGATCGGGATCGGGTATTGGCCCGAAGTCATGTGTGGCGATTCCATTTCCGATATTGTGGCAGCCATGCGTCACATAAGAGACCTGACGGAAAGCGTCGAGAATATTGCGCTCGGATCCGACTTCGACGGGACGGTCCAAACGCCTTTCGACACCGCGGGGCTGGCGCTGTTGACAGAAGCACTGCTTACCGACGGATTCACCCGGGACGACGTGCGGGCCATCATGGGAGAAAACGCTCTCCGAGTGTTTCTGAATACACTGCCCTGACGTCTGTGACCATGAAGACGGGGTTTCCAGCAGCACAGCCGGAACCCCCGTTTCTGTAATCAGGAATGTCCTATCGCACTTCGGTGCTCACGACTTCGCCGTCGATGATGACACCGATAGCGTGTGTGGTGTACTCAAACGGGTCGCCGTCATACATGGCGATGTCGGCATCCTTGCCGACTTCCAGCGAACCCACGCGATGATCGACGCCAAGAATGCGGGCGGCATCGATGGTGATGGTCGCCAATGCTTCTTCGAAAGACAGGCCGTTGGCAGCCGCCATTGCTGCTTCGAACAAAATGACACGTGTCTTGGGTACGTAGGCCTCGAATCCGCTCTGCAATGCAAAAGGAATTCCTGCGTCGCGAAGATGCATGCCCGCTTCCATCGTGGCATTCGCCCGTTCGCCTCCGTGACGAGCCATGGTCGGCATCGTAATCACCGGGACGCCGGCCGCCTTGATCTGGTCGGTGACCAAATACGCTTCCGCTGCTGAATCCAGTACGATATCGATATCGAACTCTTCAGCGAGGCGGAGGGTGGTCAAGATGTCGTGAGAGCGCTCGACGGTGATGAGCATACGCATGTCGCCATCCAGCACGGCCTTGAACGCTGCCATGCGCAGGTCCGTCCCTTTTTCAGGGTCGTAGTTCTGAGCCTTCAGGAGCTCGCCGCGCAGCATGGCAATCATCTTGGATCGCGTACCGGGCGATCCGCTGCTGGCCCGAGCCCCATTGCCTAGCGTAACAGCAATCATGGCTGAAGGGTTGATGACCGCTTCCTGAACGTCATTCCCCTTGGTCTTGACGATCATCGTTTGACCTGAGACCAGAACACCCGGTCCGTGCCCGGTATGCATGGTGGTTACGCCAAATCCGCGAACCCACTCCACGAGCACTTCGCGGGGATTGTAGGCGTCGATAGCACGCAGTTCCGGCTGAATGGGGGAGGAGCGCTCCACCTGATCCTGATCGTGAGGCTGATTCAGGTAACCGGCAAGACCGACCACGGTATGGGCATCTACGAGGCCAGGAGTGATAACAGTGGCCTCCATGACTTCGTAGCCATCGGGCACGTCAAAAGAGCCGACCCGCTCGATTTTGCCATCCCGGATCAGGACGACACCATTTTCGATGGGATCACCTGCCATCGTGTAGACCATCTCACCCTTGACGGCGATCTGGGCGGAAGCGAAAGGCGCCAGGAGAAAGAGGGCCGCAAGGACCGAAAGAAAGGTTCTGCTCATTGTCCTGCCTCCAGTTCGATGTGGTGAAGGTGCATGACCTGATCGTTGCTGGCACCGTATGCCCCGGTCGCGAATTTTCGATCGTCCGGATTGGATCGGTCGTACACGCGCACGCCGTCAATCCAGGTCTCGTGGACATGCGTATAGACGCTGAGTGGATCACCTGAGAGGATGATGAAGTCTGCATCTTTTCCTGGTGTCAAGGATCCTACTTGATGACCCAGGTCCATCATTTCGGCGCCGGCCAGCGTCAATCCGTAAAGGGCTCCTTCCCTGCTCATGCCTGCACGAACCGCAAGTGCGGCCTGTCGAAAGAAAAATCGTGAATCGGTGATACCGTCATCCGTGTGGAATCCCACCTTGGCGCCGGCTTCCTCCAACATGCGACCAGACTTGAAGTGATTGTCCTTCGCTTCCAGCTTTCCACCCGGGCTGTCCACTGAAATCAACGATACCCATGCTCCAGAGGCCGCAATTTCATCAGCTACTTTCCATGCGTCTGAAACGTGCTGCAATACGACCCGGAAGCCAAACTCATCCGCCAAACGGAGTACGGTGAGAATATCGTCGTGGCGATGCGTGTGGTGGTGAACCACCTTTTTGCCGGACATCGCATCCAGCAGTGCTTCATAGCCCAGATTTACCGGCGGCGGATCTTCTTCGGCTTCTGCTGCCTTTGCCTTCTTGTCTCCATACTCCCGTGCTTTGATGTATTCAGCCCTGACAAGAGCTGCTGCCTTGGCACGCGTGCCCGGGAAAGGGCCATTGCCCCGCGGGTTGGTGCCATTGGCCATCTTGATACCGCCTTGCCAATTCCCATCCTCGTCAAGGATCAGCAAATCATCAACAACATCCGCATCCCTGTACTTCACGTACAGCGTTTGGCCAGAAAGCAAGTGTCCAGAGCCCGGCATGATGTTGGCGGTGGTAACACCGCCAGCTTGCGCTTTTTGAAATCCAGCATCGCGCGGATTGATAGAGTCAAGAACGCGGGTTTCGGGTTGCATTGGAGCGCTCCTGTCACCGCCCGAGGGCTCGCCGATGTGGCTATGCGTATCCACTAAGCCTGGCATGATGACCATTCCCGACACGTCGTGTCGCTGGGCGCGACGGGGGATCTCTACAACCTCAGCTGGACCGACGGATACGATTTTTCCATCCCGGACGACCAATGTGCCGTTTTCTATCTCCTGTCCATCGACGGGGATGATATGGGCACCGGTAAATGCATAGGTCTGAGCATGCACCGTACCCGAAACAAGAAGCAATAGGAGAGAGCCCGTAAGTATTCGTTTAAGCATTTTTATGCCGGGATTCCGGGAATGACAAAGGAGAGACGAAGGATACGCGACCTATCACGGGCTTGCAAAACGCATAGGTGGTTTGGAAAAACCAGCCATCAATATTCTACGATGCAAGAGATTCGTCGAAGAATTCCAGGGTTTGGTCGAAAAAAAAGAGGGTTTAGTCGAAAAGCGTCTGTCAGGCCGTGCTCACACGGGTAACGTGCGGGCGCGGGTGCGAGTGTGAGGATATCCAACGGTGGCGGCGAAATCATGCCCCACCTTGATTCTCTCCCGCATCACCCTCCGAATCTACCCCGCCCCCTTCGATGACCATATTCCCTCGCCTGCGACTGCAGCTTATTAGCGTCCTTCTGGTCTCCCTCTCTATGATAGGGTGTCAGTCAGACATGTTGTCTGGCGTTGACGCGGCGAAGAATTCTGGGTCGTCGTATGCAGATGGTTTGGGTAAGACGGGTGACGGGCTGACGGACGATTTGGTCAGTTTGCTGGAGCAGGTTTCACCCTCGGGCGACATCGACCATTTCGCAATGCCCCGCAGCTCCCAGTTCGACAAGATCCCCCAAGATCCACTCAACCCGCTGACTTCAAACAAGGTCAAGCTGGGACGGCTTCTGTATCATGAAACCGCTATGGCGGTAATGTCTGGCACAGGAAATCCAGAATCATTCTCCTGCGCGTCTTGCCACTTTGCTCAAGCTGGTTTTCAGGCGGGCTTAGCTCAGGGCGTAGCGGATGGTGGAAGCGGATTCACGATGCGTGTTAATGCGCACGGGACGAGCTCGGACATTCAGCCGATCAGAACGCCCAGTTCGATGAATACGGCCTACCAGGTGCGTATGCTGTGGAACGGCCAGTTCGGTGGCCCTGGGAATGCAGGTTTCGGCAATTCATCAGTGGATTTTGTGCAGTTGAATCAGGAGGGCCTCCACGGTTTGGAAGTCCAAGCGATTAAAGGATTGGCCGTGCACAGAATGGATGGTGGCGAGGCGGCCGTGATTGATTTCAACAAGTACGCCAATTATTTCCGTCAGGTTTTCGGCGATTCTGACGATGCCGTGTCCAGACGAAACGCAGGGTTGGCAATTGCCGCATTTGAACGGACGATTCTGGCAAATGAGGTTCCTTTTCAACGCTGGCTGAAAGGAAACGCTGGAGCCATGTCGGAAGCGGAGAAGCGTGGCGCGCTGGTGTTTTTCGGGGACAAAGCCGGATGCGCAAGTTGTCACACGGGTCCGGCTTTGAGTTCCGAAAGTTTCCATTCTCTGGGTATGATGGATCTGGATGAAGGGGCCCCAGGGCTCGCGGTCGGAACGGTTCCAGATGCAACTCGACGTGGTCGAGGTGGCTTCACGGGCAATGCAGAGGATGACTACACGTTCAAAACACCTCAGCTTTACAACTTGACAGACAGTCCGTTTTACGGACATGGCGCCTCTTTTCGCACCGTCAGGGAGGTCGTGGAATACAAAAACGCAGGTATCCCTGAAAACGCAGTCGCTACCAATATTTCCCCCGAGTTCGTCTCACTCGGGTTATCCCAGCAGGAAGTGGACGATGTGGTTGCATTTCTTGAAACAGGGCTCTACGACTCAAAACTGATGCGTTATGTACCGCAGGCCTTACCAAGTGGCAACTGCCTGACCGTGAATGACGAACAATCTCAACAGGATTTGGGATGCTCAACTGACTAGAAGGCCGAAAGGCCAAACCACAGTGCTCTCATCGGAGGAGAGCCAAACCGGACACATGAGTCACAAGGGTATAGGGGAATCATGTGTCCCACCAAAAGGCCCCGGTTCGCATGCGAACCGGGGCCTTTTAAGTAGGATCTCTAATAGATATATCGATTCAACATCCCCTCACCACCGAGACAATGAGAATCTGCAGTTCAATTGCTGACCAGGTAGGGCGTTTTCTCTTTTTGTCTTTATCGGGCTGCCAACCGACGGCGAAAATCAACTGCGACGTTTTCCGATAAGCGTCGCGGCAACTCTTCTTGTACCCCCTCGATCGCGGTGTTCGCACAGGTAGATTCCCTGCCAAGTCCCTAGCCAAAGTCGACCATTTCGTACAGGAATCGTCAGGTCGAAGCCGGTCAGGGTTCCTTTGATGTGAGCAGGCATGTCGTCATCTCCCTCAAGCGTGTGCCTATAGTAGGGGGCACGTTCGGGCACTATCTGTTCAAAATGAGCTTTGAAATCGTGCCTAACATCCGGATCGGCATTCTCATTCAGGGTCAGGGATGCCGAGGTATGGAGGATCATCAGATGCAGCAAACCTGACTGCATCTGGATCAGCTCGGGAATGGCGGATACAATTTCCTCAGTGACGAGGTGAAACCCGCGATTGCGAGGGCGAAGAAGGAGTTCGTGTTGAATCCAGGTCATGGGCCGCATGCGAAAATGACAAAGGCTGCCGCAAGATACCTTGCGACAGCCTTTGTCGATGTGCCCAGGACTGGGGTAACATATTTATGTTTAAAACCAGTTTTACAATGATTTGAGAGCTTTTTTCAGACAGAGGTTAAGAAAGGTATTAAGAAGTTGCAGTATTTCGCTCCTCCGCTAATCCCAGGCGGAAAAGGAGCTACTTAAGGGGTTTGTTTGAGGCATTCTGACGTCTTATTCTTGAAAGGTATCAAATCTTGTATTGCCCCAATATGAAGCACTTACAATTCATAGCCGCATTTTTGCTCCTTATGGGGGTATCGTATTCATCAGCTGCTCAATCTTTCTCCGATCCTGTCCAGATCAATGCAGATCTGTCACATGTCAACAGTCCCTCAGCTGTGCATGTCCTAGATATCGATGGGGATGGCGATGAGGACGTTCTCGTAGCCTCCGTGATATCTCAGTCACTCGGACTTTTTCGTAACAACGGTGACGCTACGTTTGGTCACGAGTACTTAAGCCAAGGAAAGGCATGGTATGCTGTTTCGTCGACTGACTGGGATGGCGATGGGAACTTGGACGTCGTTGGAGTGAGAGTGTTTGGCAATATCAAGGGGATTGAGGTTTTCCATAACCTAGCAGGAAATGGCCCTGCAGATCAGTTTGATAATGCAGATATCGTCAACGCGTGGCCATATTCCGGGGGCAATGATGCGCTACAGGTTGGTGATGTAGATGAAGATGGAAACCCCGAAATCTATCACTTTGGTAATGATGGAGATGAGGGAGGGGTTTTAATTGCAGAGAGAGTTGGTGATCAGGTAAACGCTGCGACTTACAAAGTTGACTTGACTCCCGGATCCGATAATGAAACCTACGATGGTTTCTTAATGGATGGCAACGGTGATGGGTCTAAGGACTTCTTCTTAAACCGAACGGTCAATGCGCAGGTATTTTGGATCGCGTTTAATGGCACCAATATTAATGGTCTGCCGGTTGCTGATGTAACGACCACCTACGAAGGCCCAGCGTTTTGTTGCTCCGCGGGACCCAAACTTGCGTCGAGTAGTGCCTTTACGACCACC
>CALIKL010000067.1 GCA_938018055.1 uncultured bacterium | reverse complement strand
TGAAGATCCGGCCAACTACTCGGAGATCACCGAAGTCTACTTCCCGAACGATCGCACCGATGCGTTCGACAAAGTGACCCGAGATTCAGCAGGCGTCATCACTGAATATCGCGAAAATGGGACCACAGGGCCCCAGTTCGCATCCAAGTTCGCCTTCCTGGGCGACGTTGACGGTGATGGGGAAAATGAGGTAGCACTCGGTTTCCAGGGCCAGAACGACTCACTTTACACCTTCACTGAGGTATACAACCCTGCTGACTCCACGTACACCCGTACGCTGGTCTCATCCGAGGCGAACCCCGTTCGTGTGTTCATGCGCGTCTTGTCCTCCTCCGTGAAAGGAGTAGCGATTGAGGACGAGCGTGTGATCATTCCGAATGACTACGTTCTGGAGCAGAATTATCCGAACCCGTTCAACCCAACGACGAACATCCGTTTCGAACTGCCTCGCGACAAAGCGGTCTCTCTGACCATCTTTGACGTTTCGGGACGTGTCGTCGCGCGACTCGTTGACAATCAGTACCTCTCGCAGGGTGTACACGAGTTCCAGTGGGACGGAACCAGTGATGCAGGCGGCCAGGTCGCCAGCGGTACCTATATGTACCAGCTGAAGTTTGGAAACTTCGCACATACCAAAACCATGGTATTGCTGAAGTAGCCCGGCCTGCTTCCAATCATGGGGAGGTCCGCGAGGGCCTCCCCATTTTTTTACTTCTACCGTTTTGAGAACGGTATTTTCAAGGGCGAATGGAATGTTGTTCGACGGATTTCCGTCAAGGGACTGTCCTTAGCCAGACTCATTTCGCAGAATCCATGCGCAAAACGTCACTCTTCCTGCTCATTATCCTGTTCGCCGCACCGCTTGTGCACGCACAGGGCAAGATTGCCGGACGCGTCATAGACGCCTTGACCGGTGAGGCCTTGATAGGTGTAAACGTGTCTATTGATGGCACGACACAGGGTACATCGACCGATGTGGATGGGAACTACATCATCCTGAATGTGCGACCAGGGGAGTATGCGCTCCGCTTCTCTTACATCGGATTCTCGACGCAAGTGGTATCCGGCATCCGGGTGACCACCGGCCAAACCACGCGATATGACATTGAACTCTCCGAGGAAGTGATTGAGGGTGAGGAAATCGTGATCCAAGCCGAAAGGCCGCTGGTTCAAAAGGACCTGACCTCATCGAAAAAAACAGTCGTGGCAGAGGAAATCGAAGCCCTTCCTGTCGAAGGATTCTTCGGTGTGCTAGTTACCCAAGCAGGGGTCAACCAGGGTCCCGACGGGGCGATCCACATTCGAGGCGGTCGCTCCAATGAGGTCTCCTATCTGGTCGATGGCATGAGTGTCGGAAACCCCTTCGAAACCAATGGTCTGGCCACGACCGTGGCAGCCGACGCCATTCAGGAAATGACGGTTATTTCCGGTGCGTTCAATGCCGAATACGGCAAGGCCATGTCTGGAATCGTGAACCTGGTCACCAAAGAGGGTGATGAACGCTACCGCGGATCATTCAGCTTCTATGGCGGAGATAACGTGACCAAGCACTCGAATATCTTCGGAACGCCAACGAATACGTCCAATCTTGGGCTCAATGTGTACACGGCTGAGGGTACGCTTTCGGGTCCCCTACCTTTTTATAAGAAGATCCGCTTCTTCCTTTCCGGTCGATACGACGAGAATAAAGGGACCATCTTTGGTCGTGACTTATTCCTGCCCTCCGATTCGGCCAACTTCAATGGAAGCCCGCAGTTGCTGGATACCATCCGGGAATACATCCCCGACTACAACGGTCCGGCCTGGTACTATGAACTCCATGGCAAGCCGTGGTACGAATTCGGTGAGGACGATCCCCTACCCGGTAAGGACACGGCGCTCAATCCGCGAGAGAGCGGCAATTTCATCGCCAAGTTCAGCATGCGTCCGATCACCGGTGGAAAACTGGAATATTCGTTCATGACGGACGGTGCCAAAAGCAAGTTGTACAGCTTTGCCTACAAGTACAACCCGAATGGCACCCGGACGAACCGGAATCGCAGCTACAATCACAGCCTCCATTGGACGCAGACACTCACAGAACGCGCATTCTATACCATCCGAATATCCCACGCAACGAATGAATCGCGGACGTTTTTGTATGAGGACCCGTCAAATCCGCTTTATGTGTCCTCCGGCAACATTATTGGGTTTCCGGGCAACCAATTTCTGTTCGGCGGGGACCAGAAGAGCAATACGCGGGAAGCTTCTTCATCCTTGCGCATCAAGGGTGACCTGACCCAGCAGTTTGGCCTGATCCACGAAACCAAAGTCGGTTTTGAAATCAACCGTCACTCGCTGGATCGTCGCAACTTCGTGATCCTTTATGATGGGGACACCTACCGCTCGCCAACGGTTCCAGAGGTCACCACGCCTGCCCATGACGCCTATGAAGATCAGCGGGTATTCGAATTCAGCGCCTACGTCCAGGACAAGCTGGAATTCGACGACTTCATCATCAACGCTGGGCTTCGGTACGAGTACTTCCAACCCAACGGTCTGTACTTCCCGAACATCCTCGAACCGCCGGTCAAAGAAGGTGAGTTCGAAGAGATCGCCCGCGACGCGCAAGCCACGCAATTGATCATGCCTCGTCTGGGAGTTTCTTTCCCGATTACCGAGACGGGTATCATCCACTTTTCCTACGGGCACTTCGCCCAGATGCCACGCCTGCGTAATCTGTATCTGAATCCAGAATTTGAGTTTGGGGTCAACAGCCAGCCCACGTTCGGAAATACCAACATGCGTCCTGAGCGCACGGTCCAATACGAGTTTGGCCTCCAGCAGGGAATTACCAATGACCTTGCCTTCAATATCACTGGGTTTTATAAGGATATTCGTGACTATCTCGCGCTGCAGACCATCCGTTTCAGCACGATTGCAGGAGAAGATGTCTATAACATCTATCTCAATCGCGACTACGCCAACGTGAAAGGGGTGACGTTTGCTCTCACCAAGCGCCGCTCCCGTGAAGGCATGCTGTCTGCGACCGTGGACTACACGTTTCAGATCGCAGAGGGCAATAACAACCAGACGAATGCCTTCTTCTTCAACTCGCTATCGGGTCGCGAGAACGAACTGGAGCTGATTCCGCTGTCATTCGATCAGCGACATATCATTTCCAGTACCGTGACGCTCACCGATCCGGGACGATGGGGCGCTTCGTTGATCTCGTCATACTCAACAGGGTATCCGTACACGCCCCAGCTTTTTGACCAGAAGATTGACCAGCTACCGAACCAGGAGCGAAAGCCCAACCTGATCAAATTGGATGCACATCTCTATTACGATGTGCAAGTCAAAGGCAACGCGTCGGTGCGTCTGTTTGCAAAGGTCTTCAACGTCCTGGATGTATTGAACGAGCGCTCCGTGTTCTCTGATACGGGTCGTGCGACATACTCGCTTAATGGTGAGCGTGGGGTCCATGCCTCATGGGAGCCTGCTTACGGCCTTCCCGGCATCGCGGATCTGGATGAATACAACACCCGGCCGCACTATTACAGCTCCCCGCGCGAAGTCCGTCTTGGCGCCACGGTCAACTTCTGATTGATCATGAACTATACACGTCAACTCGCATCGAGTCGAATGAACTATCGCGCAGCTTTCCTGCTATTCCTGGGACTTCTCCTGGCAGCTCCCTCTTCCCTCCTTGCTCAGGACCGTGAGCGTGGGCAGGACTATCGGGATTTGAGACAGTGGATCAACAGGCAGTCGGCAAAAGGCGGCCCTGCAGCAATTTCTGATTGCTTTGAAGACAATACGGATCGACGAGATGTCATTCTGAACGGAAACCGCATCACGACCCAAATCCTCAACTTCGGCTCCATTTCTGCTCCGGGAAACACCATCACGGACATCGTTTGGAATGGTCTCGGATACGGATATGAATTCGGACCATTTGTTGCCGCCGAGATCGTAGACGAAGGTCGCCGTGATCCGAAAAGCGTCGTACAGGTTGACGAAAACGGGGCCCCGGTAGTCGATGAAAACGGCAATCCCGTTTACGTCATGCATATCATTTCCGACGGCATCGCTTCAAACGGAGGCGAAGTCTCCCCGGATGGCTCTGAGCGCTGGGGCTGGCACCCCATCCCTTGTGCACAGCCTGTCGGTTCATTTGCCGGGCTCGAGGTCGTTAGCCCTGAATCTGACCAAATTCCTGTATCTGACGCTGCCGACAACAACCTGGATGGTCGTCCTGATTCGTGGCCGGACAGCTGGTACAACGACAACTTGAAAGAGTATGTCTGGCCGGGTGCTCTTCAGCAAGGAGCTTCCAACGCCGACAAAGAGGCGTTGTACTTCATGAATGACTACGCAAACCGGGAATTCCAGTACTACCCGTTTCCATCGGATTCCACCAAGCGTGGGCTGGGCCTTGAAGTGGAAGTTCGCTTGTATCAGTGGGCCAATCCGCTCGCGGAAGACGCCATCTTCCTGGTCTACAAGATTTCCAACAAAAGCGAAGTGGATCTGGACAAGGTCACCTTTGGCATGTGGGGTGACCCGCACGTGGGCGGTCCCGGGGACTGGGCGGATGACAAGGCAGCATTCGACACCGAACGCAACATGGTCTTTGCATGGGACAACAACCTCGTTGGTGACGTGCCCGGCCGTATCCCTGGCTACTTCGGTTACAAGTTCCTCGAAAGCCCCGGTCTGGGCAACGAAATCATCAACGGCAACTTTTACGCAGGCGATGGCATCGACAACGACGAAGACGGGATGATTGATGAGTCCTGGACCGACGGCATCGATAACGATAACGACTGGGATCCGGAACGCGATGATGTTGGCATTGATGGTATTCCTGGCACGGGAGACCAGGGTGAAAATGACGGCTTCCCCACTGCCGGCGACCAATTCGACATCACGAAACCGGGCGAGCCAAATTTCGAATTCACAGATATTGATGAGTCCGATATGATCGGACTGACCTCGTTTGCCTCCCCCCGCTTCGCAGGTTCCACGATCAGTGATGATGAACGGGTATACCAATGGGTGACGCCTGGACGCTTTGACGAGATTCCTGCAGAGCCTGGCGACTATGTGTTCCTGTACGGCTCCGGGCAATTCCCACTGCGCGCCGGTGAAACGAAGCGATTCTCAATCGCGCTACTGGTCGGTGAAAACCTGTCCGACCTGCGCCTCAATGCTGAAACAGTACAGCAAATCTTCGATGTCGGCTACCGATTCGCGCGTCCTCCAGAGAAGCCCACTCTGAGCGCGGTGGCGGACGACGGCAAGGTCACCCTGTATTGGGATGATGTGGCCGAAGCTTCGGTCGACCCATTATCCCGGGATCTGGATTTCGAGGGCTATGCCATCTACCGGTCCACAGACCACGAATTCAGTGACCAGCAGGTGATTACTGATATAAACGGGTCCAAATTCCTCTTCCAGCCCCTGCGGAATGAACTGGGTGTTGAAGCGAAGTTCGACCTGGATAACGGCCTTTCAGGTCCCAGCCCCATCCCGTTCCAGAACCGCGGCGTCTCGTTCGACTTGGGCGATGACACCGGGCTGTTCCACACGTATGAGGACACGGATGTCATCAACGGCCAGACCTATTACTACGCTGTGACTGCCTATGATCGTGGGTATGCGCCAGGTAGTGATGGGGATTTTGTAAACGGCATTCCGCCTTCGGAAACGGCCAAGACCGTGACCTTCAATCCGGTCACGGACTCGTACATTTTCGATACGAATACGGCGAGTGTCATACCCCGACCGCGTGTTGCAGGGTACATGGCGCCATCGATCGAAGCAGCAGGTGGATTAGAACGTCAGAGCGGATTTGGTACCGGGCAGATCTCGGTTCGCATCATCGACGAGATGTCGGTAAAAAGTGGCGGCCGCTACCGATTGACGTTCGAGGACTCCCCCTCGGGAATTGGGTACTCGGTTGAGGACCAGAGCACCATAACAACAAAGATCCGTGCGTTGGTTGGCAAGACGAGCGCGCTTGGGTTCCGCAATATCAGCGAAGGGTCCTTTGTCCTCGCACGTGAAGACGGATCTGTTCTGGTAGAGGGGACCGATTACGAACTGGTGCCCGAGACCGGGGCTGTTCAAGTCATTGGTACCAATGTGGCGGACGGCGATTCACTCACCGCCATGTTCAAATACCAGCCCATCGCGGGAAGTCGTCTCCTTCAAGGCGAGGAAGCCAATCCTGTCTTTGATGGCATGCACCTGTTCGTGACAGACGACGTCCTTGAGGTGGAGGAAAGCGATACCGGCTGGTCAAGCGGCGGGCAAGGCATCACATTTGCCGTGGAGACCGCCCGGGCCGGTCCCGGGCGTACACGCCAGCCGTTCGACTATGAAATCACTTTCGACAATAGCATCGTCTCACAAGGCTTCTCGAACAATCTTCCCCTTCCCTTCCGAGTCGTAAACGTCACCAACGGGAATCAGCCCATCGATGTATTCGTGACTGACCTTGACCGAGACGGCGAATGGGATGTGAACGAGACCATCATATTTCTGGACATCGTAGATGACCGTTTGCTCGCATCCTGGCAGGTGACCTTTGACGATCTGGGTGCTACGCCGGGATCGGGAGACGTCTTTTACATGGCGACGCGAAAGCCTTTTGGTGCAGACGATGCGTTTGAATTCAAGACCATCGCCGCAAGAACGGATGCGGACCTGGTCGCACAAGAATTGAACGACATCTACGTGGTGCCCAATCCTTATGTAGCCACCAACCAGCTGGAGCCGCGCAACCCGGTATCACGTTCCCAAAGGGGTGATCGCCGCCTCTACTTTGCCAATGTACCGGCTGAAGCGACCATCCGCATTTATTCCCTGGCCGGTGAACTGGTCGACACGATAAATCACTACAGCACGCTCGACGACGGAAAGGCGTTCTGGGATCTGCGGACCAAAGACAATATGAACATCGCTTACGGGCTCTACATTTATCACGTGGACTCGGCCGAAGGCTCGTTCATCGGAAAATTTGCGGTGATCAAATGACGGCTATCCAATTCAATACTGCGCAGTTCATGAGACCGTTGTTCGCCCTTGTCCTTGCTACCTTCGTAGCGCTGCCCTCGCAAGCCCAGCTGAGCGGAGGAGGTGAATCTGAAACCATTACCAAGGTGGGCACAACTGCGGCACAGTTCCTGAAAATCGGCGTCGGTGCGAGGGCCGTGGCCATGGGAGGCAGCTTCTCGGCAGAGGCCAACGATCTCTCGGCACTCTACTGGAATCCTGCGGGCTTGAGCAAGATTCAGGGAGGCGCATTGCAGCTTTCTACAACGCGCTATCTGGCAGACATCACATACAGCCATGCGGCTGTTGGATTCAATCTGGGCTCCATGGGGACGCTTGCTGCCAGCCTGCTGTTTCTGGACTCAGGCGAGATGGAAGTGCGCACCGTGACGGAGCCCGAAGGAACAGGAGAACGATTCAGCAAACAAGATCTCGCACTTCAGATTTCCTACGCCCGAGCCCTGACAGACCGGTTCTCCATCGGCACAACGGTCAAGTACATTCGAGAAAAGATCTGGCACAGCAGCGCTACGGCTACAGCCTTTGACATCGGCGTGCTCTTTACTACGCCCTATGAAGATCTTCGTCTCGGAGCGAGTATGTCGAACTTCGGCCCCAAGATGCAAATGAGCGGCCGTGATATCATCTTCAGTGTCGATCCGGCCCAGAATCAGCAAGGGAACGTCGAAGTGGTAAATACGGAATATTTGCTCGATCGCTTCCCGCTTCCGCTCCTGTTCCGGGTTGGACTGGCCTGGGATGCAATCAACACGGCTGATCATCGCGTGCTTGTCACAACGGACGCCGCTACACCGAATGACAACGCTCAGTACGTCAACTCGGGGATGGAATATTCTTTCCGTGACCTTCTGGCGTTGCGATTGGGATATCGCAACCGGTTCGAGACCGACGGAGAACAGGGACTGACCTGGGGTGTCGGATTGAACATGCGCATCGATCGTTCCACCCGCGCCAGCTTCGACTACGCCTATGCAGACTTCGGGCGACTGGAACAGACGCACTGGTACACATTCAATCTGACATTCTGATCACCCAACCGATTCGTAATGCTGAATAGGTCCTTTCTCGCGGCGTTCTTTGCGCTGGGTGTTGTCGCCCTTCTCTCTTCGCTTCCATCGTCCGCTCAAGCTCTGGGCGACCTGGTGGATGTACATGTTGCGACCGAAGATCTTCCGTCGCAACAGTTGGGCAAGCAGCTTTCCGTTGGAAAAGCTGGAACGGTTCCATTCGCGCCAGTGAACGGCATTGCTGTTGAAATCGGCTACGATGATGAAATAGACAAGGTTCTTGTTCGATTCGATCCGCAGAATCCATTCTCAGAATGGAAGACCATGGTTTTGGTCCCGTCTGCGACAGGTGGCACAGCTGTAGCGGGGTTTCGACAAGAGGGCGCCTTTACAGCTACACGCTTTGAGGTTCGGGCATATGGCTCAACCCATGGCGCGCTTCTCATTCGGGATGTAGGGTTCTTCGATACCACAGCCCACGCAGATGAGCAGATTCCGTCTGACGTTGAACCGCTGGTGGGTGCCAAGACCGGAACGATCATTCCTCCCCCACTTATTATGCGTGCGGCGTGGGGCGCCCAGAGCTTCCGGGGATCTCCGGTCAATTTGGCTCGGCCCTCTTACGATTTTATGACGTGGCACCATGCGGCCGGTTACTCAGCTGAGACCGAGGAAGAAGGAAAAGCACAAATGCGCGCGATGCAGGATCTACATCAGAATGTGCGCGGCTGGAGCGACATAGGGTACCAATTTGGAATTGATCGAGGGGGACGTTTGTATCAGGGTCGTCCCTTCATGGACAATAGCACGTCGCTCAACCAAGTCCCCGTTCTTGCACAAGGCGCTCATGTAGGTGGAGCGAACACAGGCAACATCGGCGTTGTGATCATGGGGTGTTACCACCCTCCAGCGGGTTCGAATTGCGAGCAAGAGATTACGCCAGAAGCCTTTGCAACCTACATTAACCTGTTCGCATTCCTGAGCGAGCGATACGGCGTACAGCCACGATTCATCCGAGGCCACCGCGACTTCAGCCAGACTGCATGTCCAGGAGACAACAACTATGCCCGTATTCCGGAGCTGATAACACGCGTCAGCCAGGTTCTTGTCACAGGAAACGAACCGTTGGGTGAAGCCGTGATGTCGGGTTCGGTTGATAGCGAAGGGGCGGTAAGTCTTCAGTGGACCATCACGGAAAACTTTGGCTTTGACACGGTAGAGATTGAGCGGATCACGCAATCCGGTTCCTATACCCTCATGCTTGATCCAAGCTCGGTGTCATCATACACGGACGCTTCCTTGGCAGGAGAGCCCAATGTCACGTACATCCTGATCGCGTCAAGTGCCGACGGTCGTCGGCAAGAAATGGCACGCGTCGAGCTGGACATCGCGCAACCGGCTCGTTTTCTGATGACAAGCGCTTTTCCGAATCCTGCCAATGAGTCGTTCGAAGTGAGCTATTACATGTCTGCCGAAGGCCTCGCAACCTTGAGCATGCATGACAGCCGAGGTCGCGAACTATCCCGCTTCGAAACGGGATTCCAAGAGGCTGATCAATGGCTCTCGCGCACCTACGACGTGAGCAACCTCGCAGCAGGCGTCTATTATTTACGTCTACGTGTCGAAAGCTTCGGTGGCACGGCGTTCGATCGCACCATACCAGTCGTCGTGACGCGCTGACCTGAACCTGGCAAAAAAAGCATGCCCGGCCTCCTTCGGAGACCGGGCAGCTTCACCCAGAACCAATCATCACTGAGAGGTGATGCGCCGACTCAACAGCCATAATCAGTGGCAGTGATCGGCTTCGGAGGTCATTCTACCAAATTGGGCACTGCACCGATGTAGGTGATTTTTCGCGACCCTCGTAATGCATATCCCTACCGTTTTTAGTTGACGGATTTCCTTATGGAATTCGGGATGTGGTCGATAAACGATGTGAGATAGGTCCATTAATGCATTCCGGCAGCTCGTCGGAGCGTGTTTTGGACGTTTCCAGAACGACATCAATCATTATTTTATCGACAAGGCCTGAATGGCACCCCCCTCCAAACAGCCGAATACCCTGATTGCAGGTGGGGCTGGATTCATCGGCTCCCACCTGTGTGATCGTTTCCTTCGAGACGGCCACCGCGTTACCTGTGTAGACAACCTGCTCACAAATCGCTTGGAAAATGTGGATCACCTATTGGGTAATCCTGATTTCACTTTTCTACATCAGGATATCTCCTCGTCGGCAGACCTCGGCTCCGGTTACGACTACATCTTGAACTTCGCATGCCCTGCGTCTCCGATTGACTATCTGAAGTTTCCATTTGAAACACTCGATGTCGGCTCCTTCGGGATGAAGAACCTTTTGGACGTAGCTCACAAGTCTGGCGCCGTTATTCTGCAAGCGTCGACCAGTGAGGTATACGGTGATCCGCTGGTTCAACCCCAAGATGAATCCTACTGGGGGCATGTCAATCCAATCGGGCCACGTAGTGTTTACGATGAGTCCAAGCGTTTTGCGGAAGCCCTGATGGCGTCGTACCACCGCGAATTAGGTGTACAGACACGCATTATCCGCATCTTCAATACCTATGGGCCGCGAATGCGCCTGGACGATGGCCGGGTGTTGCCAACGTTCATGAAACAGGCATTGTCCGGAGAGCCGATTTCCATCTTCGGAGATGGCTCTCAAACCCGTTCGTTCTGTTACGTCGACGATCTCGTCGAAGGCATCGTGCGTCTGCTACACTCCGACGAAACGGACCCCGTGAACATCGGCAATCCAGATGAAATCACAATTGGCCAGTTCGCCGAAGAGATTGTTGCCCTGACTGGTAGCGGCAGCACAATCAGTTATCACCCGCTGCCTGAGGACGACCCCAAGGTGCGCCAGCCAGACATTACAAAGGCTCGCCGCGTCCTCGGATAATGACAGGTCTGTGGCAAGTTTCCGGGCGCTCAGATGCAGGTACGGACGGTATGGAGCAGTTCGACTCTTATTACGTCCGAAACTGGTCCATCTGGTTGGATATTGTCATCCTCGTCCGCACCTTCCGGGCAGTTTCAAACTCCGCAGGTGCATACTAAGCGATCAGCGGAGTGGTGACCCGATTCAACCTTCCGTATCTTTGGGCTTTCCGTGTCCTTCCCTCTAGGTCGCGATAATTGCGCAGCCCGTCCGGCTCGCCAGAATGCCCTCGATCTCATGTCCCAGGCCCCTGCGTCCCCAGCGCGCTCCCGGTCCCTCGATTGGACCAACGTACTCTTTCTCGGTGGGTACCACCTGCTACTCGTCATCCTGCTACCGATCTACTTGATCCAGGCTGACGTTTCCGCCAGTCTGGTGTGGAGTACAGCGGGTCTGTGGACCCTGTGTTTGCTAGCCATCACCATGGGTTACCATCGGCTGTATGCCCATGTGACGTACAAGACCCATCCGATGATTGAGGCTTTCCTCGCATTCTGGGGTACGGTTGCCACTCAGGGCAGCATTTTCTCCTGGTCTCACGATCATCGCATCCACCACCGTCACGTCGATACCGATCTGGATCCGTACAGCGCACCCAAAGGATTCTGGCACTCACATGTGCTTTGGATGCTGAGAAAGCGTCCCGAAATTAATCCGCGCATTATCCAAGACTTGTGGAAACGTCCGACGCTGCAATTTCAGCACAAGCATTTCGGATCGTTGATGGTGGTAGCCAACACGTTGGCTTGGGCCGCTGTCTGGGCCATTACGGGTGATCCGTTCGGCGCGTTTGTCATTGGGGTATTGCTGCGAATGTTCTTGGTACACCATTGTACCTGGTTCATCAATTCCCTGGCCCACATGTGGGGATCACAACCTTACAGCACAGAGCATACCGCCGTTAACAATTTCATCCTTTCCATTCTGACGTTCGGAGAAGGGTACCACAATTATCATCACACATTTGCCGGCGATTATCGCAATGGCGTGCGCTGGTGGCAATTCGATCCGGCGAAGATTGCAATCTGGACCCTCAGCAAGATTGGCCTCGCTCGGGACCTCAAAAAGGTCAACCAGCTTACCATCAAACGTCGTCTGGTCGCAGCTGACCGCCATCTCATGATGGAACGTCTCGAAGAGCTCAAACACCGCATTGACGTGGATTCGTGGAGCCAACGTGTAGAGGATGCAGCGGCATCGCTGACTGAGAACCTGAACGGCCTGAAGACCGCCTCGGACAAACTGCAGCGTCTCAAGAAGGAGACGTTTGACAACGTTCGCACGGCCAAAGCCGCCAAGGTTGGCGAAATGCGAGCCGTACGTGATGAAACCATCCAGCAGATGCGTTCCGTTCGCGACGAAAAGATGGCGGAAATGCGAACCGCGCGCGACGAAACCATCCAGCAGGTGCGGGACGCCGGTCAGGAAACCCTGCAGCAGATGCGCCAGCGAAGAGACGAAGAACTGGAACTACTTCAGCAACGCATCGATGAACTGAAGGCCACGGTTTCTGACGAAATGGATGCGTGGAAAGAGATGGTTCACCTGCTTCTGGAGACTCCTGAGTCTCGTCTTGCCATGATCCCTGTCACGGCCTGACCGCTATTGAACCACGAGTCGATCCCGGATCAGCGTCCGTCATTCGTCTTCTCCCGTGCCCAGTTCAAGCTGACGTGTCACGCTTTCCAGCTCTGACACTTCAGGGAGTTCAGCGGACGTTGAAGATCCCAGCTCCTTGAATTTGCGGGCCGAGACCAGTACCCGTCGCTCCATGGAAGAGACGGCGCTGTTGTAGCTGTTCATGGCCGAGTTCAAGCCGCGTCCCACTTTGTTGATGTGCTCTGCGAGTACCCGGAGACGATCGTACAGCTCTTGGCCTAGCTGAGATATCTTCTGAGCATTCTCGGCCAGTTGCTCCTGGCGCCAACCGTAGGCCACAGCTTTCAGAAGAGTGATAAGTGTTGTTGGTGTAGCAATCACCACATTGTTTTCAACCCCCTGTTCTATCAGGGAGGGGTCCATCTCCTGAGCTGCGTAATAGAATGATTCTCCCGGGAGGAAAAGGACGACCATATCCGGTGTACTGCTGAATTGATCCTGATAGGCCTTTGTCGACAACTGCCGGATATGCGTCTTGACCTGCTCAGCGTGCTTTTTCATGAACTGCTCGCGTGCCACCTCATCTTCTGTCTCGACTGCATCCAGGTAGGCTGACAGCGGTGCCTTGGCATCGACAACAATGGTCCGACCGCCTGCCAGATGTACGATCATGTCGGGCCGCAATCTACCGTTATCAGAATGAACGGTATGCTGTTCTTCGAAGTCACAATGGTCTAACATACCGGCCATTTCAACCACGCGGCGCAACTGCATTTCACCCCAGCGACCGCGAACGGAAGGTCGACGCAACGCATTGACCAGATTGCTGGCTTCCTTTCGAATGGCGAGTTGTGCTTCGGAGAGTCCTTTCACCTGCTCCGTGATTGACGCGTAGGCCTTTTCACGTTCCTTTTCGACCTCTCGAACGTGTTTGGACACATCCTCCAGCGACTTGGAAAGCGGCTGCACCAGCTTTTCCATCTCGAGCTTTCGCTTCGTTTCCTTCTGGTCCACGTCCGTGATCATTTTCTCCATCTGGGTCTTGGCCAGTTCAAGAAAACTCTTGCTATTCATGTCCAGAGCCTTGCGAGACAACGCATCGAATTGCTTCATAAGCTCTTCCTGCGCCTTTACCAGCGCATCCTGCTTCTCCTGCCACCCTTTGATTTCCTGCTCACGTGCTGCACGTTCTGCTGACAATTCTGCCCGTAATGTGGACTGACTTTCGCGCAGTGTGCCCAATTCTTGCTCCGCATGATTCCTCGATGCTTCCAATTCTTCGGCGCGGGCTTGCACGCCAGAATAGCTGGCTTTCAGATACAGCCAGGCAAAAGCGGCACCGATGGCCAAGCCCAGGATTCCGATCAGGATAAGGTTCGTCATAAAAAAGCCATCAATCGTCTTGAAGGTTGATCGGGATAGGTCGATCCAGTGCCGTCGACCAGATCAAACCGCTGCACGGTTCGTCTGGAAACAGGGTTTTCCATGCCTGAACATACGCCCTGATTTGCAATGCGTGCCGTTCAATCAACGTTGATTCATCGGCACGGTCCGTCTTGTAATCCACAATGGTCCATTGCTCGTCCGAACGAAACGCCAAATCCACCACGCCGCTGGTCACAACGGCGAGTTCTTCATCCATGGACTGTGTGGTGAAAGGTACCTCTGTCAGAACCCGATCAGCGGCCTGTAAATCCCTCCAAAGATCGGATCGGATGAAAGCCTGCAAAGAGCGAGCGGCCGATCCCGATCGGTCTGTTTTTTTGCCTCTCGAATCCTCCTCCTCCGAGATCCCTTCCAGCTCCGATTGCATGACTTGACTCGCCAAAACGCTGATATCCTCTTCATCTATGCCACTCTTTCTGCGAGCGACAACAGCTTCAAAAAGCGCGTGAACAGCGCTCCCGTATCGCATTCCGGCGGAGCGGCCAATCCCGGAGCCGGGTAATGAATGATTCGGTTCTTCGTCAGATGTCTCTGATGGGCGACTCAGCGTCCACTCGGCGGGCCTTGCAAGCGGTGAGGAATCTACCGTTCCCGATCCACCTGGCGTGACCTGTTCCCTTTGATCAGAATCTGCATCAATCGCAGGCCAATCGAATGTAGAAGGATCAATATCCACGCGCTCAACCAGCGGGTTATCAAAGTAGTCTCCCAGCACATCCCAACTCCCTTTCCCCTTTCCGGCCTCTGCATGGGAAGACACAATGAGCTGTTTCTCGGCTCGGGTGGTCGCGACATACAAAAGTCGATGGGTCTCCGCCTGGTCAAAGAGTGACTCCTGTTCCAACGCAGCGCTCCAGCCAGCCGGCTCAAGCTCAGACGACTCAAACGGCGGACTACCCTTTACGACCAGCGCATCACCGAGTAATCTCCCCCCCTCCCGTCGAACGTGCAGCGAGGTGAGATGGGATGAAGGAGGCAAGCAATCCGCAAGGTAGACGTAAGGTGCCTGCAGCCCCTTGGAGGAGTGAACCGTCAATATCCTCACGCACGTGCCGAAGGGCTCTGCGACGGAAAATGGTTCCAGATTCAATTCACCGGAGCGGTAACGACCCAATTCTCGTACACAGGCGGCAAAGGATAATCCTTTTTCCTCCCAGGCCGACAAAAGCGCTCCAATACGCCGTAGCGTCCCAGCCTTAAGGGCGCCATTGGGTTCGCCGCGCAGAGCACCAAACAGGCCGGTTCGAGCCAGCAAGAGCTCGAAGGCAATAGAGGGACGCTCATCTCTGAACAGGTTCGACCACTCAGCCAATTCCCTGGCGGCCCGCTTCACGGCAGATGGTGCGCCATCCAGATGAGCAGCATCTGCCAATCGACCAGCCCAGCTTCCTCCGCTGCTCTTGTAGGATTGAAGATCCCTGTCTGAAATACCAAACAGAAGGCCTCGCAGTACAGCCACGACCGCTACGCCGTCTTCAGGGTCAAGCAATGATTTAAGGACATCATGTACAAGATGAACGACCGTCTCCGCGCCACGCTGTTTTCCTCCGGGAAGGGAAACGGGGACCCCCATGCGCGAAAACATGTCAAGAAAAACCGGGACATGGGAATGCGTCCGGACGAGCACCATGTGATCTCCAGCAGATGACTCTCCGGAAGAAATGGAAGCATGAATGCGTTGAGCAATACTCGCAGCCTCGGCCATTACCCGTGGCTTCTGTGCTTTCTGGCCAGACTTGCCGATCGCGAGGTGAACAACAGGCTTGAGAGGACCAATTCGACCCTTGGCGGGCTCCAAAGGCTCCCAAGACGCCTGGTAGGGAGCCTCACGAGTTTTGAATACCTCTCCCACAGATCCATTTATCCAGTCGCAAAGCGCTTCATCGGTTCTGAAGTTGGCCCTCAGCTTGACCTCCTCACCACCATCCCGAACAATGGCCGAAGCAACGGCTGCGAATACTTGGAAATCCGCCTTCCTGAATCGATAGATCGACTGTTTGTCATCTCCCACCACGAACAACCGTCCAGGCTCCAGTCGAGAAGAAGTCCAATCCGAAGCGTTCGGGGAGCGCGAACACAAACCGAAAAACAGGGCCGCCTGCGCCGGATCCGTATCCTGGAATTCATCGATCAGAAAATGCGTGTATTGCTCCTGGAAAGCGTTCCGAGCGGACGATGAGTTCAAGACCAATCGCGTGGCTTCGTGCAGCAAGTCGTCATAGGTGAGTAATCCCTCACCGATCCTGTGATTCCGATAGGCTTCTACGGCTGCTCCCGCAAACCGCGTTGCTGCATCATGAAGCCAAGCATCCCAGGATTTCACTGTTTGCCGAATAGGCCCCAGAATCGCTTCTCTGAGTGCCCCTCCTTCCAGCAGGTCATCCTCTCCTTTCTTGATGGACGCTGCCTGTTTGTTCAAATCCGACGTGCGAACAGGATCCCATCGACTTGCTGTGATATTGAGCTCCGGTTCGTCCGAGCCTTTGACCCCATCCATCAGGGCCTTCAAGACGCGGATGCGTTTATAATCATCCTGCTCATCCGGTCCCACCCGAAGTTTGGCACGTTGAACCGCTGTCATGAAAACATCCGGATCATCCGAAGGAGGTATGACAGGTTCCAGCGCGTCAATCACCTTCAGGGCCAGCTGATAGGACGAAGTCACTTCTGGCCTGCTTATACCGCTTTCTTTGAATAGAACCGACTGATTACTGCTCAACATCCCGAAAAAATTGAACAGCCCGGACCACGAGACATCGCCCCGAAGCAGCACATTCCAGTCAGGATCGTCGGAAGCGTGAGCGCTCTCGACACGCGCCTGCCAAAATGCCTGACGCATGGTCAATTCGTCCGAATCCTCGATCTGCCGAAAATCCGGAGGAAGGCCAGCTTGGAGTGATCGCTGCCGGAGCAACCTTGCACAAAACGAATGGATGGTCCCAATGAATGCTTCGTCACTCTGCTTGAGGGCAGTATCGATACGCTCTTTTTCGGTAGCCCATTCGGCTCCTTCGCGCTCTTTCAGTTCGGACTGTACCTCCAGGAGACGCTTGAAAAAGCGCTCTTTCAGTTCAGCTGCTGCTCTGTTGGTAAACGTTATGGCCACCAGTGCAGAAACAGGCACCCCATTCCGAACAAGGACAATCAACCGGTCGATCAGAATAGAAGTCTTCCCTGATCCCGCTCCGGCGCGCACAATCATATTCCGATCGAAGACTACATCCGGATCTGAGGATACAGGATGTGCCAGGAAGCGATCTCCACGCAAGACCCGTCGGGCTTGCTCATCACTTGTTGTATGTGTGGAGATAATCGTCATCGTGGCTTGTGTGCCCATGTTTCGAACAGTGTGGCAACCTCATCTGAACCGCACTCGAATTTGGCCTTCAGTTGGCTTTTCCGTTCGTCCAGATCTCCACAAACAGCTTTGAAATCACACCAGGTGCACACACCGTTCTTGTCTGCAGCCTGAACGAACACTCCAGCGCGAAATCGAGCCAACAACAGGTTCAGCAGGTCCAGGATAACCTCCTCGGGCGGCGGAGCAGCCGCACTGACCCACCCAGACCCACGATGGGAAGTAAAGACATATTCGGCCTGCTCCACCACCCTTCCTGAGAGTCGCTCCGCCGCCATGGAGTAAAGGGCCCATTGCAGCTTGGCATCGAGGGATTTCAATTTCGCTGGGACAAAATCCTTCCAGGAACCGGTCTTGTAATCGATAATGATCCAGGTGCCATCAACCGACTCATCTATTCGGTCAATGCGCCCGCTCAACTGGATCGTTCCCGAAGGAAGCTGTATCGAGATGGTGCGCGATTCAGGATCGTTCGGTTCGTGAATGGGATACTCTGCATGGACTGGCTTTCTCTCTCCTTCCAAAGCGCGCTCGCGCTGGAAATACTGCTCCACGGCCTGAGCCAACTCCTCATAACGCTGACCCACGGCGGCTGAACGTTCCGCTCCGGATCGGATAGCCTGTCGCTCCAACGCAGCGCGCAGTTGCAACAGCATCTCTTTTTCATCCTCTGCTCCCGTCCCGGAATGCCCTGCCGCACGACTTCGCGTGTGACGCTCGAACAAGTCGTGGACCATCAGTCCCAGATCCGAGGCTGATAGCCACTCTCTGGCAGGTTCTGGTGCCACTGGCACCTCCAGTATTTCCGATAGCCAGAATTTGAAAGGACAAGCAGCCAGCATCTCCAACCGGGACGTTGAGGCCCGAAGATTCGGCTTCTCCCCATCAGGAATAGCGGACAGCACACCATCCCAAGCCGTCCATTCGCTTGCTCGTCTGGCAGCCAAAGCTTGTTGTCCAGCATTGACATGTTCAAATTCCGCTCGAACCCGACCGGTTGCTGCGGTATCTGCAAGGTCCAGATTCGCATCCCGACGTTGCGGCTTCAGCTTCGTTATGCCACCATGTTCAATCAAGGCAGCTGAAGGAAAGAGAAATCGCCCATCCTGCACGTCGAAGGAAGGGGCGCACAAAGTTAGGTTCGACCCGATACGTCGTCTCAGTTCTGCCGTACCCTGCCGTAACACCCCGTTCATGGATTCGTCTCGAGCCGCCTCAAATCCTGCAAAATGGGAACGCTCCTGGCCTTCCACACGCGCTGCTGCCTTGTCGTCCAACCCGAGAACCCAAACGTGATTTCTTGGACCGAATCCAGCTTCCTGAAAAGGAACGACCATTACTTCGGTACCAATATCCCGGGCTGAATTGCCATTCTCTGACAATACCCCAGCCATCCTGCTGGCAAGCCATCGCGCTGGCAGCGCCTCATCAGGTGCTACATCAAAACCAGATAACTGGTCTTCAATATGACGCCAAACTGCCGTTCCATCAGGCATTGGCCACAACGCGATGGCACTCTGCTTCAGCCGTAGGAGAGCTTGGCGTGCACTCAGTCTGGCAGGCCATCGATGAGCCTGAAAGGCTTTCAGAAACCGCAGGAGCTCATCGACCCGCGCGGTATCGGTCCAACTCCGCTTCGCACCCTCCATCAACGAAGCATGTAATCCAGGACGATCAAGCATGGACATGGTCACCGGAAACTGATCCAGTGTCGTTGCCAATACCGTGGGGTCCTCAACCCCCGACAGATGATGAGTTCGAAGCATTCCCGCCAACACATCCGCCTCATTGGGGCTGTGCATCCATTCCAACATGGCGACCAACCATTGAACAAAAGCTCCGTCCGCGTGCGAATCAGCAGCTGCAACTGGGAGGCCAAGCCTGTGCCCGAGAGAGCGAATCAGAGGCCGGTAGACGGAGAGGTCGGTCACAGCCAGTTCCACATCGGAAATGGCTATGCCCCTGTCACGGATTTCCTGAAAAACGGTCAACACTTCCTCTCGACGAGTCGCCGCCTGCAGAATACGCGGCTCGGCCTGGAGCACCTCAGATTGACTCGCATCCCACTCCTTCAGGAAGGCCCCGGCCGAATCCTGCGACCTCGATGCACTTGTAGACCCGATCAAGACGCCCTTCCCGTCGGAAGCCAGCGCGTCCAAGAGCATGGCTTGTTTCGGAAACAAGGGGGTCTCTCGGACCACCAGCACTTTCCCCAGATGACGCTCCGAACGAAATCGTTCTACCCGATGCAGTGCTTCGTCGAGCACGCTCGCTTGGTCGAACAACCCATGGACGCGCAGATAAGCCTCGTATTCTTCAAATAGTTCGGCGTAGAGTCTCTGGGCTGCACCCTTGGAATGCTCTTTGGCCCACTGCGCTTGCCGACCTGCCATACGATCCGAGGCAATGCTTTTTGTCACGGCAGCCACGGATCGGGAGAAAAGTAAAGCCAGTGGGTTCTCATCCCGTCGCGCCAGCGCCCCCGCAATGACACATTCCAAGGTCAGGCCATCAACGAACTGACGCGCTCCAATCGGGTCCATGGCTTTCAAAATGTGGAAGGCCAGTCCTCCCGGGGTCAACGCTTCAAGATTGACCAGACCTCTACCGGATCGAGCCAGGGCAGTACGGATGGAAGAGGCAGACGTCGTGGTTGGAGCAACGATCACCTTCAAATCGGATCGATCTTCCACGTCGCGAAGTGCTGCTTCCATCTGACGATGGAGATAATTGGTATATGTCGAAGCGGTATTCAGAATCGTACCTTGGTTGAAGATCCATCAGTAAGGTATCAGACCGGTGTGACACTAGAGTGTCACAAGCACTCATTACCTTCGTTTTGCGCTGATAAACGACAACTGAATCGGCGCTCGCATCCAATCAGACCCTGAAATACTCCAAGATCGCTGTCCCATTCAAGAAACGGAATCGTTCGCTACGATGAGCAAAATAATGATCGCCTTTGATGTCGAAACCACAGGTCGAAATCCGGACACGGACCAGATCGTGGAGTTGTCCATGTGTCTATATGAAGGCGGACGGGAAGAAACGTACTACCAACTTTTCAAACCCGATGTGCCGATCGCAAAAGGAGCCGAAGCAGTGCACGGCATTTCGATGGCGGACATAGCGGACAAGCCCCGATTTCCGGAGAAGGCGGATGAAGTCGAAGCCTTTCTGGCCCGGGCTGATGTCATTGTCGGATACAATGTGCGATTCGACATTCGCTGCGTTGAAAAAGAGTTCGAACGCATGGGTCGATCCATCGATCTGATGTCTCGTCTGGTAGTGGACCCTTACCGGATTTGGCAGTCACTCGAGCCCCGCAGCCTCACCGATGCCTATCGCCGATTCGTCGGGGGTGAACTCGAGAATGCCCACTCGGCAGAAGCCGATGTGCAGGCTGCCGTGGAAGTATTGCGCGGTATTCGCCGCACGTTCAACCTGGAGGAAACCACTTGGGAAGAGCTGGCACGCATCACCAACCCTGAAAAAGAATACTGGGTTGGTCCCTCCAACCACTTCACATGGTCTGCAGGAGAGGTGGTATTCGGATTCGGCAAGTACAATGGCCGCCCGGTTCATGAGGTGGCAGCAAGAGATGATGGGTACCTGCGCTGGATCATGAAAGCGGACTTCCCTCCCCATGTTCAAAGCATTTGTAAAGGCGCACTCTCCGGGATGACCGAAGAGGCTTTCAACCAGAAGCTTCTGGATCATTTCGGTCGACCTCCAGAGGATGCCATGGGCACAGCGGAAGCGTAACGGGCCCCGCAGAGGCATTTCGTTGCCTTTACGGAGTGATCAACCGTTCTTTCCGATATTCCAGAGCTGCAAGCAGTCTCGGGTGATCCCGCAAAGTCCGTCATCAAGCCCCTCAAATCATGTATCCTGAAGTCAACTATCTGGCAGTATTCGTCGCTAGTCTGATCCCGATGGTAGTCGGCTCCTTGTGGTATGGGCCCCTTTTCGGTCAAAAATGGATGGGTATGATCGGCAAGACGGAAGAGGAACTCAGAGCCGATTTCAACCCAGCCAAGACCTATGGAATCACCTGGGTTTTCGCCTTCATCATGGCCTATGTCATGGCCCACGTGCTGGGCACATGGAATGATGCCTACGGCAGCGAAGGATGGATGGCCGGAGTCCAGGCTGGCTTCTGGCTGTGGCTGGGATTTGTCTTGACCATTGGATACCAGCGCGTTGCGTTCGAAAACGTGTCTACCGGACTTTGGGGGTTGAATACCCTTTACAATTTGGTTACGCTCATGGCCATGGGCATTCTGCTTTCCGTCTGGTAATCCTGACTCGGGTAACATCAGGCGACGTGCGGCCGTAAGGAAGGAACCACGTCACTTTCTCTACCGGCTATGGCAACAGAATACAAGACCGCCATCTATACGCACGACCGGCTCGAAAACGCCAGAACCAAAGGCCAAGTAATCGGGTGGGTGCAAGGGGGCGCCGCCGTAGGCGCCCTCTTGTTCCTGCTGCAGTTCATCGGTTGGATTCCACTCATTGCCGTAGCGAGTCTACTGGCCTTCATGGGATTCAAGATTGCCTCACGCAAAAAATAGCAACCGTGTAGCGTGTTGCCGATATTCGGGCAACCAATCTGCACACCATGGATCGACGAACTGCTATTTCCCGAATCGGGGTCATGCTGGGAGGAGCGCTGTCTGCCTCTACCCTATCCGCCCTTGTCAGCGGCTGCAGCACTCCGGCTGAAGAAGGATTTACCCCCTCATTTCTTTCTTCCGACCAACTGGAGCGAATCGCCCGTATGTCCAACGCCGTTATCCCGGACACGGACACGCCAGGTGCTCGTGTCGCCGGCGTTCATCGCTTCATTGACACGTTGCTGGCCGAATACCACCCTCGGCCTGAAGCAGAGACCTTTCGGTCCATGCTGGACGAATTCACTTCGAGGCACGACATAGACGCCCTGTCTGACGAGGCGCTTGTGAAACGGCTCACTGAGGTCGATCGGTTATGGTCAGCAGGCCAGGAAGATCGTGTCTGGGCAGGTATCAAGCAGTGGACTATTGCTGGTTACTACACGTCCGAGGTCGGTATGACGCAGGAATTGCGGATGATGCCATTCACCGAGGCCCGCATGGACATGCCGCGGTCTGAGATTGAACGTACATGGGCATGAGCATGCGCATGAACTCTACGAATCGAACAGCAGCCATCCACGTCCAAGAGCCCTACGATGCCATCGTGGTTGGCTCCGGAATGACGGGAGGAATTGCTGCCAAGGAATTATGTGAGCGCGGTTTGAAAACGCTGGTTTTGGACCGCGGCGTTGCCTTCGAACACGGCACCAGCTTTGTCACAGAACACGTACCGCCCTGGGACCTCCCACGACACGGTCGGGTGCCCCTGGATCAGCAGCGGGACGAATACGAGATCCAGTCCAAGGTCTACCTCTTCGACGAGGCGACCAAGCACCTGTTTGTCAAGGATAGCGAGCAGCCTTACAAGCAGGAAAAATCCTTTGATTGGATCCGAGCCAATCAAGTAGGCGGCCGCAGCCTCATGTGGGCTCGGCAGTCCTATCGGTGGGGTCCCCAGGATTTTCTTGCCAACCTCGAAGACGGCCACGGCGTGGATTGGCCGATTCGTTACGAAGACCTGGCCCCGTGGTATGACTATATCGAAGGGTACGTGGGCGTAAGTGGGCAAGCAGAAGGCCTCCCGCAGCTACCCGACGGAAATTTCCTGCCCCCCATGGAGATGACCGCGGTAGAAAAACACCTGAAGCGGCATATTGAATCCAATTTCCCCGATCGTCGCATGACGATTGGCAGAAGCGCCGTTCTCACACAAGCGCTCAACGGGCGCGCCGCTTGCCATTACTGCGGTACGTGTGAGCGTGGTTGCTCCGCCAAGTCCTACTTTTCAGCCGTCTCGGTTTCCCTTCCCGACGCCATGGCCACGGGGAATATGACGCTTCGCTCCAATGCCATCGTCCACAGCGTGATTTATGATCCTGAGACCAATCGGGCCTCCGGTGTCCGGTTCATTGATGCCGAGACGAAGGAAATGATCGAAGTGCATGCTCGGTTGGTATTCCTGTGTGCTTCGACGCTTGGTACCACGCAGATCATGCTCAATTCGAAGAGCAGCGAATTCCCCAACGGTATCGCCAATTCCAGCGGCGTCTTGGGACGCTACCTCATGGACCACCATATGGGTTTGATCGCAGGTGGGCGAACGGATGAGTACAACGATCGATTCTACAATGTGAATCGACCGAATGACATCTATATCCCTCGATTCCGCAATCTGGGAGGTGCTTCAAAGCGGACTGATTACGTCCGGGGGTTTGCATACCAAGGCTCTTCATGGCGCTCAGGTCCCGGGCGGGCAGCCTCGATGGCTGGTATCGGAGCGGACTTCAAGCACAGTTTCCGCGACCCGGGTCCTTGGACCATGGAGTTGTGGGGATATGGAGAGTGCTTGCCCAAACGCGAGAATCACTGCCGGCTTTCCGAGACCGAGACAGATCAGTGGGGTATTCCCCAACTGATCATCAACGCAGCTTGGGGCGATAATGAGAAAGCCATGCGCAAGGATTGTCTTGAGTGTGCCGGTGAAATGCTGGATGTTGCTGGATTCAAGGACATTTATATCCGGGACAACATCGAATCGAATCCTCCCGGGCTTGCCATCCACGAAATGGGAACGGCACGTATGGGTCGAGATCCCCAAACAAGCGTGCTGAATGGGTTCAATCAGGCCCACGACGTACCCAACCTGTTCGTGACTGACGGGGCCTGTATGACGAGTTCTGCGGTCCAGAACCCTTCGATCACGTATATGGCGCTCACGGCGCGGGCCGTTGACTACGCCGTGCGGGCAAACCCGTAGGCCACTGGTTGCCGATTGCTCACGCGAGAAGCAATCGATGCAATAACAGGCCGATGGCTACCAGGATTACCATTCCAAGGACGCGCTGAATTCTCCTGGATGACCATTTTGTCGATCCAAAATGGGATCCTGCCAGTCCAGCGATGGCTACCGTAATTCCCAGAGGGATCAGCAGATCCCAGGGTACGTCACTCCAGGAGGCCCTGGCCGCTATCCCAGTCAGGGAGTTGAACAGGATAAAGGCAGCACCTGTGGCTGCCGCTTCACGAGTCGATCCAATACGGACCATAATGAGAACAGGTACGAGATAGATACCGCCCCCAATGCCAACGGCCCCAGCTATGAAGCCAAGTATGGCACCGATGACGAGCGAGACGGACCACCGGAATCCGGCCGTCTGAGGCACATCAAACACGGGGTCCGACCAGAAGTAAATTCGGATTGCTACCGCTGTCAACGTGATCAGAAGCAGAATCTGAAATGTCATTTCAGGCAGATGTAGCCTCCCTCCTATCCAAGCAGCTGGAATGGATGCCATGAGCAGCGGAATCAGAATCCGAGCCTTCAAGTGGCCATGCCGCAGGAATTGGACCGTCGCTCCAGCCGTGACAATGATATTCAACGTCAAAGAGATCGTCGGAATCATGATGTAGGAGAGCCCGACGATCGTCAGAATCGCCGTATATGAGGATCCACCGCCCAATCCCACCGAGGAATAGACGAACGCTATCAAAGCGAAAGCAGGGATGAGTATGATCAGTTCAGTCGCCATGGCGCAACGATACGTCAGAAGATGGCACAAAGATAGGTCGTCTGAGTAGTCCTGAGTGAACCCAGTGGCTTTCCCTGCTTCTTTGATGAAAAACGATCCTCTTAACCCATGCGTTCTTCCATCCTCCTGCTGCTTGCTCTTCTGACCACCTCGATCACGGCCCAGGCCTCCACTCCTGAAACCCCGGATATCATGCGCTGGGGTTGGGACGCACACAAGATGGTCTGTGCCATCGCTTGGTGGGAAATGGAAGACACGACCCAGGACAAAGTGATGGAGCTTCTGGCCGTTGATGGTCGATACGATCGGTTTCTGGAAAGCTGTCTATGGGCCGACGAAGTCCGCGGACGAGATGCGCAGTATGATCGGTGGACGACCGCCCATTATGTGAATTTGCCCCGGGGCGCAACAGAATTTGACATCGAAAGGGATTGCGCCAACACCTTTTGTGTCGTCGAAAGCATTCTGGAATCCCGCGATGTGCTGGCGGCTTCAGACGATCTGAATCGTGAACGCCTGGACGCCTTGCGGTTCTTGAGTCACATGATGAGTGACATCCACCAGCCATTGCACGCGGGCTATGCCGATGACCGGGGAGGCAATGATACCCCGATCACGCTGTTCGGCAACGACACCAACCTGCACTCGGCATGGGATTGGGGATTAATCGACCACACCGGCAAAGCATGGTTGGACTATGCTTCGGAGCTGTATTTCGATATTTCAGATTCAGATCGCGCAGCTTGGGCCTCGGACGACCCAGGCAGCTGGTCCGTGGAATCATTAGAAATTGTGTACTCCAGTGCTTACGACATTGGCAATGGCATAGTGGGTCAAGCATACTATGATCGGCATATCATGCTCATCGAGACCCGCTTACAGCAGGCTGGGATTCGCCTTGCTGATTGGCTCGATGAACTGCTGGGGGATTGATTTCGCATTCCGGTTGCGGTAGGATGGGTATAATCCTCCAGCCCGGTCATGTCCGAATCCCTTCATTTCGAGTTCCCTGCTCCTGTCCTCAAGGACGAGAGCAATGCGAAGTGGTCTTTCCACTACGTACCGATCCCACCGGATGTAGCCGACGCCCTGGTGCGTAACAAAACCCGACGTGTCATACTGACGGTCAATGCCCGGACAGCCAATCGGTACGTGTATCAGCATCGGGATGGTGAATACCGGGTTATACTGGGGCTATCGACGTTGCGGGATTTGGGGCATGGACCTGGTGACGTGCTATTTGCATCACTCAAGCCAGATCCTGACCCTGATTCGGTCGACGTACCAGATGAGCTCGTGGAAGCGCTGGCCGAGCATCCGGAAGCTCAAGAGCGTTTCGACGCTTGGACGCCAGGCAAAAAGCGTTCACTGGCCAGTTATATAACGCAGGCTAAGCGATCCGAAACCCGTATCAAGCGCGCGTTCGAAATGGCCTACAAGATGGAGACGTATACTCTGTACGGAGACAAAAAACCCACCGATTGATCCCATGACTCGCATTCGTCTGCTTTCCACCGCACTTGGCATCCTCCTTCTAGCCTCGTCGTGTACTTCTACGCCAACTGCTTTGAACCTACCGACGGAGTCCTATGAGGACCTCGTCTCCTTCTTCGAGGCATGGCGTGAGTACCGTGTCCCACCGCACAAGGATGGGGTTCCTGATTTCAGTTCTGAGGCGATCTCAGCACAGTGGGCCGCATTTCCTTCTTGGCGAGCGTCTCTCGATGCTTTTGATATATCGGAATGGCCTGTTCCCCATCAGGTGGACTGGCATGTGGTTAATGCAGAATTGAATGGTCTTCAATTTGACCATGAAGTTCTGAAGCCTTGGGAGCGGGATCCGGCGTACTACGTGTATTTCTATCCGAATGACACGGATGTGCCGAATCGGGAAGCTCCTATGATCGAAGGGTCGCTGGAGGTTTCTTACTACGCCTATCCGCTCTCAGATGAAGATGCGGACCACATTGAGGCTGGCTTGCGCATGATGCCGGCTCTGTATGAAGCAGCCCGCGAGAACCTGACCGGTAATGCGCGCGACTTGTGGATCAAGGGCATTGGCAGCATCAAACGGCAGAGTACAAGTCTGGAAGATTGGGCCGCAGAACAAGAATCCCTCCACCCGGATTTGGCCGCAGCGGCGCTCGAAGCCAAAGCCGCAAGTGATGCCTTCGCAGAGTGGCTGGAAGGCGAGGCTGAAAACAAGAACGGTCCTTCTGGCGTGGGCAAGGAGAACATGACCTGGGTACTCAAAAATGTGCATTATCAGCCATATACGTGGGAAGAAGAAGTCACGTTGGTCAAGCGCGAATTGGCGCGTTCTCATGCTGCGTTGCGCCTGGAGGAAAACCGAAATCGGGACCTGCCACAGCTCGAGCGTATTGATAACGCGGCTGATTACGACCGCAAGTTGAATGCTGCGGTAGATGAGTACCTCGCCTTTCTTGAAGAGGAAGAAATCCTCCCCATGAAGGACTACATGGAGCAGGCACTCCGGGAACGGATTGGCTCGTACCAGCCTGTTGAGAATCCAGAGGACCTCCGGGGCTTTTTCTCCGAGATCGGATACCGGGATGAGGTCGCAATGCGAACGCATCACTATCACTGGATCGATCTGGCCCGAATGCGAGACGAGCCTACGGATTCCCCGATCCGTAATACCCCGCTGTGGTACAACATCTTCGACGGCCGCGCAGAGGGCTTAGCCACGGGCATGGAAGAAATGATGATGCATGCAGGGTTGTTTGACGATCGTCCTCGCGGTCGCGAGATGGTCTGGATCCTGCTCGCCCAGCGCGCAGCGCGAGCTCTTGGCGGTCTATATCAGCATGCTAACATGATGACACTCGAGGAAGCAGCACGTTTTGCAGACAAATGGACGCCCCGCGGCTTTCTTCCTTGGGATGGCGCAACCATCCAGAATGAGCAACATTTTTACCTGCGTCAGCCCACCTATGGGGAGAGCTACGTGATTGGAAAGATCGAGATCGAAAAGCTCCTCGCTAAATATGCGCGTCAACGCGCCGAAGACTTTACGCTCTATCAATTCATGGATGACATGAATGGTGCCGGCGTTATACCGGTATCTCTCATCAACTGGGAGTTGAACGGTGACGACTCGGAAATCCGGATGATGATGGGCAACTGACGGGCAGGCAAGAGGTGATCGTTACAGTCCGAACTTGTTTCGGACATACTCGCTCGTCAGATTCTTTTCGACATTGAAGAGGTTGCATCGACCGTTTGGATCGAGGCCTCATGGAAAGAACAGCCGGTGAATGTGCTGATGAGCAGAAACAATGTCCACCCGGGCATAATAACGGTTTTCTCCGCACGCGTTCACTCTCACGTCATGGTCAGAAGGCCAAGGCGTCCCCTTCGGCAAACGTCCACCGAAAAGAAAGCATGCGAGGAACGGGGTCTTGGCCGAAGACCACTTTGTAGTAATCGGTGATATTCAACTTACCCCAGCTTCCATCACGGGATTGAAACACCGCAGTACGGGAAGGCAGAGCTGTGATGATGTGGCTCGTGAAGTCATAGTGGAACCAGCGGGACTCTGCATCACTCGGCAGCTGCGAGGTACCATCCTCGTCTTGCGCATACCCATCCTTGGGGGCTGCTTCGACCTGGTCGAAAGGTGAGTCCAGTAGCTGAGAGGGGCCGTTGAACTTAACGGAAGTACCTTGAAATGCTACGTCCCAAGCACCAAAGGAAGCCTCTTGCTCCGATGCCACACGATTGTCGGTCAGATTATAAAAGACCCAACCGTCGCTGGATACATCAACGTGTTGTGCAAATTGCACGTCCTGGGCCCTGATCGTTACGACGCACAGAAGGAGTACAAAGAGCGTGATCGTTGACTTCAAAAGGTGTCTCATGTCGGTTCGTAAGTAAGGAGATCTGGAATTCGGAGGGCCAATTGGAAGACAACCATTGATTCCAATTCCGAGAATTGGGATCATGGTTTCGAACCCTCCGGCGCCATCATGTTCCGTTTCTCCCGTCTTTGGATCTCGTTTTTACCGTTGCTTCTTCTGCTCGATCTGGGTTGCCAGACACCCGAGCGGCCTCCCAATCTGATCATTCTGTTTTCAGATGATGCTGGGTATGCGGACTTCGGCTTTCATGGAAGTGAACTGATCCGCACCCCCAACCTGGACCTCCTGGCCCAATCAGGAGCTCGATTTTCAAATGGGTATGTCACCGCTTCCGTTTGCTCTCCCTCCCGTGCAGGTATGATGACAGGGCGATATCAACAGCGGTTCGGCCATGAACTCAATCTTCCCGGCAAGGTCGACCCCCTCGTCCCGGATTCCATGCGGGGACTTCCCCTCTCGGAACGCACCATGGCAGATTGGCTTTCCGACGCCGGTTACGCCACGGGGCTCATTGGAAAGTGGCACCTTGGTCTGGAGGACCATTTTCATCCCACGCAACGCGGGTTCAACGAGTTCTTCGGCATGCGAAAAGGGAGCGGTCCCTATTTCACCGGCTTGAATGCCACAATTGAGCGGGGCATGTCTCCGGTGCATCCCGACTCCCTCGACTATCTGACAGACGAATTCGGTTCTCAGGCCGTGGATTTCATCGATCGGCATGCGGACCGGCCGTTTTTCCTGTTTGTCTCGTTCACCACGCCCCATGCGCCCATGCACGTCCCCGATGCATTGCTGACGGAAGAACAAGAGCGATTCGAGACAGATGTGCGTGCGCGTTATGCTGCGATGATGACAACCCTGGATCAGAATGTCGGCCACATCGTCTCGGCACTCGAACGGCGCAACCTTCGCGAAAACACGTTGGTGTTCTTTGCCAATGACAACGGGGGTGCCATGCCATTCAATGGTTCGTTGAATGCACCACTTCGCGGAGCCAAAGGAACTGCACTGGAAGGAGGAAACCGGGTTCCTTTCGTCATGTCCTGGCCTGGCCACATTCCAGGCGAACAGGTACTCCATGATCCCGTCATCACGCTGGACGTCCTCCCCACTTTTCTGTCCGCTGCTGGAGTCTCCTTTGACGATTCAGCAGCATTGGACGGCGTGGACCTGCTTCCGCTCATGACCGGCTCGAGTACGAGCGCACCGCACGATACGCTTTACTGGAAAATGCAGTGGGGTGCTGCCGTTCGTGCGGGGGATTGGAAACTGGTTCGGACGCCCTCTGAGGAGCACTGGTTGTTCAATCTGGCTGAAGACCTTTCGGAATCGAATGACGTCTCCGAAGCCCATCCAGATCTGGTGGCCACGTTGCGCAGATCACTGGAGGCGTGGGAATCAACGCACGCAGCTCCCATTTGGCTGATCAATGATGCATGGCATGCGCGAACGCTTGAGCGCTACGACCAGGCCGTCGTGGACGGATTTGTTCGCAACTGAATTGAGTCAGCCTTCCGGGCTGAGCGCCATGGCATGCGCTTCACGGTAGTGGTGAATGAGCTGCTCCCAGTCGAAATGCTGGGCGAAGTTTTCTGCCCGGTTCCGTTGAGCGATGCGTTGGCGACGTTCCTGTTGACAGAACTGGAACATCATTTCCGTGAGCTGGACCACAGCCTCTTCCTTCGTGCGGCCATTTCGATTCACGACGTAAAGGCCTGCTCGCTGATGCAAGCGACGGTATTCTGCCGCGTAGGCCCCGAATCCAGCCAGGTCTGAACTGATGGCTGGAATGCCCATGGCAAGCGTTTCCAGCGGCGTATATCCCCAGGGCTCATACGCACTCGGGAAAACACCCAGATGACATCCCCGAATGAGCTCCTCGTAATCCATGTTGAACAGTGGATTGGTAGAGCGAACAAAGTCAGGATGGTAGACAATCTTAACTTTGTCATGGGCATTGTTGAACATCTCCAGGTCACGCAGCTTGTTCAATACTGGATCGCCGTCGCTATCGATTACGTCATGCGTGACTATCGGCGGAAGCCAGTCCCGCGTCCAGGCATGTTGGGCTCGGCGAATGCGCAGTTTCCAGTATTCAGGAACCATTTCATTCAAGTCAAGCGCTCCGCCTGCCGCTAGTTTGCGGATCAGGTTTTTCCGGATTTCCTCTGTCACCTCCCTCGCGATCACCTTGAATTCCCGGAACATGGTAGCATACTCCAGGCTGTGCACGGCCAGACTGCGCACCGGTGCCTTGGTAATCAGCAAAAAGATGACAGTCTTTCGGGAATTGGACGCTATGAGACGATCATTGAGCGCAGACAAGGCCTCCAATGTGAGGTCCATACCCTTGTTTGCAAACTCGAAGCGACCGGAGGTGAAGAAATACAGCGTCTGCTCGAGGTCGAAAGAATACGAGGGAAAGAAATAGCCCATCGTAAAATCGTGTAGCTGGGACCGGTTCTCAGCGTGCAGCTGCTGCAATTCATGCAGCGCCAGGTATCGCTTCACATTCAGTCCGTTGGGCACATATTCGTCAGGGGCACGACCAAGGAGATGCCGGCACTCTTGCCCTGTGATACCGGATACGGTTGTGAATACATTACAGGATTGAGCCGCAGCTTTTTCTAGCAGGTGCTGGGCCAATATGCCATACTTGGCGGCTTCAGCATCGGAGTCGAACTCTGAGAGACGGCTGTAGAAATTCTCCTCATTCATGGCCATGTAGCGGCCAATTAGCGTCGCATGGGTCGTAAATACGGCTTTCCCTTCCCATCCGTCTGCCTTCATCAGACTCAATGACACAGCCGCCATCCATTCGTGGTAATGCGACAGAACCGTTCCTTTCAGGATACCTTCCATGGCAAGCACGAATTGCTCCGCCGCAATGGAAAAAGCCACCACATCCATGACCAAGTCATCATCCGCTGGAATGTCAACGTCCAGCTTTTCCAGTATACGCTCGTTCTGGGCTGCCACCTGATCCCGTACTCCTTCCAAATCGATCAATACCGCTCGCGGCTTCCCACTTACTTGCCAGCGACCCACTTTTACATCGATCCCGGACTCACGGAGTATAACCGCCGCCTGGTCCAGTTCGTCTCCGTGGTACTCTTCTTCGAATTCGATGGCAGCTTGGGACGCATTATAGGGTCCCACGAGGGCATATCGGTCGCCCCACTCTGCAACCATTTCAGGCGCTTTTGACCTGAGAACCGTGTATATACCACCGAGCTGATTGCACACCTCCCATCCGATTTCAAGGAGACGATTCTGCGGAGGTGTTGAAGCGGAGGATTGCGCCATGATGCTGTCTTCTGTGCCCTTTTCTACCGCCTGCATGTTACGAGATGCGGTGATGTTTTCTGTGAGTAAGCGGTTCGATTTCATAGAGATACAACACGAACCCGGTAACGGGTACTCGTACCTCCCAACCCAACCACGAGACGGGCTTGAAGTGCCACCGATTATCGATTGTTACTCCTACAGCGGGCTGATCCATGCTGCATGTATCGAATTTGCGCAAAAGTTATTCAGAAGGGAGCTCGGAGCGCGACGTCCTGACCAACCTCTCGTTCACGATCAACCGCGGAGAACTGGTTGTGCTGCTCGGCCGATCTGGTTCGGGCAAAAGCACCTTGTTGAATATGATCAGCGGAATGGATGTGCCTTCTTCTGGATCCATCGCATTCCAAGGGACCGAACTGACGGAGCTTTCGGACACAGAGCGAACCCTCTTCCGGAGGCAGCATCTCGGTATCATTTTCCAGTCCTTCAACCTGATTCCGACCCTCACCGTAGAAGAAAACGTCTTGTTGCCGCTTGAATTGAGCGAAACGGCCGACATCGAGCAACGAAAAGTGGCCATGGATGTGCTGCATGAAGTGGGTTTGGGAGATCGAGGCAGCAGTTTTCCGGATCGTTTGTCCGGCGGTGAGCAACAACGCGTTGCGATTGCTCGGGCCCTTGCCCACAATCCGTCGCTGATTCTCGCCGATGAACCTACCGGCAATCTCGACTTGAGAACAGCCGAAACAGTCATGGACATCCTTCAGCGCCTCGTACATGACGACCGGCGTACCATGCTGATCGCAACCCATGATCGGGAAATAATCCGCCTGGCCGATCGCGTGCTGGAGTTACAGGCCGGTCGGATGGAAGACGTGACACCGGAAATGAATGGGCTCGGCTCGAACGGAGAACGGGAAAGGACGGGAGACTGAGATGCAGTTATCGCTCATTACACCTCCGCGATGGCCGGGCAAGCTTCTTCGCCGTAACAGCCGTCGTTACCTGGCGAGGCATCCTTGGCTGATGGCGCTGTCCATTCTGGGAGTTGCCCTGGGTGTCGCCGTCGTTGTTGGAATCGATCTTGCCAATTCCAGTGCCCGAACGGCTTTTCGCCTCTCGACCGAGACCGTCACTGGACGCGCAACGCACGCCATTGTCCCGGGAGGCGGACTTCTGCAGGACGACACCTACCGTCAACTGCGGACGGAAACGGGCTTCCGAAATGCTGCTCCGGTCTTGGAAGGATATACCCGGGCCGGCGCGGAAACCGGTCCTGTGCTTCAAATCCTCGGAATAGATCCTCTCGCCGAAGAACCATTCCGATCATACACAGGAGGACCACAGGGCAACCTGGATCTTGGTGCCTTTATGGGCCCGTCACTGACAGGGCTGATTTCCCGTTCCACGGCCGACCGCCTGGGTATCCAATCGGGTGCTTCCCTGGCGCTCTATCGAGAGGGTAAAACGTCGACGATTGTAATTCTGGACGTTATGGATCCAGAACCCGGGTTTTCGGAGGCCTCCCTGACGAATCTGCTTATTGTGGACATTGCCACAGCCCAGTCGCTGTTGAATGCCCCGGGCCAGCTCAGCCGCATCGATTTGATCCTGAACGAAGACGGCCGGGCTGCACAATTAGAGAAATTGGATCGCGTATTGCCGTCCGGAGCTCGTATCGAGCCCGCTTCCACGCGTTCGAGTACGCTCGATCAGATGACCCAAGCATTCTCCCTCAACCTGACGGCCATGAGCCTTCTTGCGATGGTTGTAGGGATGTTTCTGATCTATAACACCATGACGTTTTCTGTCGTTCAACGTCGCAGTCTCATCGGGCGGCTGCGCGGTATCGGTGTTACGGCTCGAGAGATATCTGGCCTCATCCTGGCCGAGGCCGCAGTAGTTGGACTGATCGGATCCACGATCGGAATGGTATCGGGCATTTTCCTTGGACACGTTTTGGTCGATCTGGTGACACGCTCCATCAATGACCTCTATTTCACGGTTCGCATTCAGGAATTGAACCTTTCATGGCTGGGCCTCGGAAAGGGTTTATTGGTCGGGATGGGTGCAACGGTGCTGGCCGCCTTTGCTCCGGCACGCGAAGCTACCCGAGCAATACCCTCAACGGTCCTGAGGCGCTCGGAGGATGAAACCAGGATCGAGACGCACGGGGGATTGCTTCGCGGCATCGGATTCTTTCTGGCGCTTCTGGGAGCTCTCATACTCTGGATGTCTGGTAGCAGCATTGCGCTCAGCTATGTGGGAATCCTGTTCATCATACTGGCAGCGGCATTGTGGATTCCTTCTTTTGCAAACATCGGAAGCCGTGCTTTACGCCCGCTAATGGGACGTTTTTTTGGCATTGTTGGCCGGATGGCGGCTTCCGGAATCCACCATTCCCTAAGTCGCTCGGCGGTTGCTATTGCCGCCCTGACGGTCGCGGTAGCTGCTACCTCGGGTGTAGGGATCATGGTCGACTCTTTCCGGACAACCGTAGACACGTGGCTCCGCTATTCGCTGGAGGCAGACATCTACGTTTCTCCACCAGGAATGGTATTTCGACGCAATGATGCCACGATTGACACACAGGTTGAGCGGCAGATTCGAGCCATGGATGGCGTAGCCGAAACGTACTCGGTTCGGACGGCCCGGGTACAGATCGAGGGTCGCATGACGGACATGGTTGTCACTGAGCCTCGCAATCGGGAACTGGAGCCAGGACGCTATAAGAAACGCTCTTCGTATGACCATCGTGAAGCCATGGTCAGCCGGGATGTGATCATGGTCTCAGAGCCGTATGCGTTTCGATACAATACGGATGTCGGTGATTCACTTCAGGTCATGACGGCCTCTGGACCCAGGACATTCGAAGTTGGAGCCATTTACTACGACTACGCTTCCGATCTAGGCGTTGTACAGATGGCTCGCTCTCGTTACGAAACCCACTTCACTGATCGTTACGTTTCAGGCCTCGCCATTTATGCAGCCGATGGAGTAGACATAGATGAGCTCATTGATAACCTGAAGTCTGCCACCGCAGATGGGCAAGGATTACTGATTCGATCCAACAGGTCCCTCAGACAGGCCTCGCTTGATGTGTTCGATCAGACATTTACGGTAACGGCTGTCCTTCGACTACTCACCATTCTGGTTGCCTTCATTGGTGTGCTCACCGCTTTGATGGCTCTGCAGCTGGAGCGTGCACGCGAACTTTCCGTGTTGAGAGCCAATGGCATGACGCCCGGTCAGGTGCAACGCATGGTGACAACACAGACAGGCCTCATGGGCCTCTTGTCCGGGCTTCTCTCCGTTCCACTGGGACTTCTCCTGGCCTGGCTTCTGATTTTTGTGATCAACCAGCGCTCGTTTGGCTGGACCCTGCAGTTTGATGTTGACCTGATGGTCCTCTTTCAAGCGGTTTTGCTGGCCGTCATCGCCGCCTTGCTGGCTGGTTGGATTCCGGGAAGGTCAATGTCCCGCATGAATGCGACGGAGGCGCTCCGATTCGAATGAGGCGATTGATTCTCCTTCTTCTCCTACTCTCAGCTGCTGGATGTACGACACCACCCGATGCCGAGGAATCCGACGACACACTGAACCTGGCAGAGGCCATGGGTGGAGACACTCTTGGCTATGCACGTGCCGTTGGTCCTCAACCATTCGATTTTCCAACCGACTTTGGTGCGCATCCGACATTCAAGACAGAATGGTGGTACTTCACGGGCAATCTGTGGTCGGGGGATAAGCGGCGATTCGGATACGAGTTTACCGTATTCCGCTCGGCGTTGCGGCCACCCGATTCGTTGGCACGACATTCCGAATGGTCGACCAACCAATTATATATGGGACACTTCTCGTTGGCCGATCCGGAGACGGGGACATTTCATGCCCATGAACGATTCAGTCGAGGCGCCGCCGGACTGGCAGGAGCCGCAAGCCCTCCATTTCGAGTGTGGTTGGAGGACTGGTCCATGGAAACGGTGGCTGCAGATCCCTCTTCCCTTTTCCCACTACAATTACAGGTAGAAGCGGATGGCGTGGGAATCGACTTGATGCTGGACGCAACAAATCCCATAGTGCTTCAAGGCGAGCGTGGCTGGGATCCCAAAGGGGACGGAAATGGCAATGCCAGTTATTACTTCTCATTTACACGCATTGAAACGAAAGGAACGATAACGCTGCCCTCAGGCCGCTTCAATGTGGAGGGATCCAGCTGGAAAGATCACGAGTGGAGCACCTCTGCACTGGGAAAAGATGAGGTTGGATGGGACTGGTTTGCTTTGCAGCTCGACGACGGTAGAGAGATCATGTTTTATCAACTACGTCGGGAAGATGGCTCGCAGAGTCCATTCACGGGTGGAACACTGGTAGAAGCCGATGGCTCATACCGTCATATCACCCGGAATGAAGTGAAGCTCCAGGTTGACGGCACGTGGGAAAGCCCTGTGAGCGGAGCCATCTATCCTTCAGGTTGGACGCTTTCGTTACCTGGGGAAGATCTGGAATTGCACGTGACGCCAGTTATGCAGAATCAGGAGCTGAACGTCTCCGTTCGCTACTTCGAAGGCGCGGTTGACATCGAAGGAACGAGCAATGGTCAACCGATCGCAGGAGTGGGATATGTTGAGTTGACGGGCTACGATGGCTCGACGCTCTGAACGCAAACTGCGTGTTTGCCCTCACCGCTCAAACGCAAAAAGCCGACCCTCCTACCGGAGAGTCGGCTTTGCAAGGTGCCCAGGAGAGGACTCGAACCTCCACGTCCTAATGGACACTAGGTCCTGAACCTAGCGCGTCTACCAATTCCGCCACCTGGGCTCACTATATTATCCGCCATCGTCTGGGACGATCGAAACGGAGGCCAATGGTACGACAGAAACCCGACGCAGGTCAACCCAAAGGCATCTTTTCGCAACCCTTTCACGACTTGTATGGTACACAGTGCTCTTCCGGAAGCCGTTCCAAATGACAAAGTCAGACGTTGGGAATGCCAGGCGCCTTGATGGCGTCATATCTGTAACACCTCATCTCACTTGCTCGCCCATGAATCGTCTCTTGACGCTCGTACTGATTGCCTTTGCGGTAAACATCGCTTCGGCACAGTCCCAAACCCCTGAGTCCCCTTCATTCGAAGCCACTTTCACTGAGGATGCGCCCCGCGTTGATGGGCACCTCGACGATGCGATCTGGGATCAGATTTCTGCGATGGACGACTTCGTACAGCGCTGGCCCAATGAAGGGGCAGAGCCTACGGAATACAGCTGGGCAAAAGTGGCCTATGATCGCGACAACCTCTACTTCGCATTCAACTTCACCGACAAAGAGGCCCATCTGATCCGCGCCAAAAACATGGAACGTGGCGGCCGTAACGATCGCGATGACCATGCCTACATCGGCATCGATACGTTTCTTGATGGTCGCAATGCCTTCCTGTTTGAAATGAATGCGCTTGGAACGCAAGATGATGCGCTCATCGCTGATGAGCATATGACTATCGATTCCTATTCCTGGGATGCTGTTTTCGCTAGTGAAACGCAAATCACAGACGAGGGCTGGACGATGGAGGTGCGTATCCCATTTCGACAGCTTCGCTTCCCGGAGGGGGACGAGTTGACGTTCGGTCTGTTCATGAGGCGGACCGTTAACCGCAAGAATGAAATTCAGAATTGGCCGCTCGTACCTCTATCCTATGGATCAGGATACTCGGATGACATGAAAACCGTGTCCCGCTATGGGCGACTGACGGGAATCAAGAATATCCGCCGCGGGAAGAACATCGAATTCAAGCCGTATATCATCTCTGGAGCTCAAGAAGTACGGCCCGACCTGCGATTCGAGACTACCGAAACAGACAATAATTTCGATGCGGGTTTTGATGTCAAGTATGGAATAACGTCCAATCTGACGCTCGATTTCACGGTCAACACGGACTTTGCTCAGGTTGAAGCAGATAATGCCCAGGTCAACCTTACCCGCTTCTCCCTTTTCTTTCCCGAGAAGCGCGAATTTTTTCTGGAGCGCTCAGGCATTTTCGAGCACGGCGATTCCCGTCGCACGCAGACGTTCTTTTCCCGCCGTATCGGATTGACCGAGTCCATTCTTGCCGGAACGCGCCTGACAGGACAGGTCGGGCGATTCAATGTCGGCGTACTCAACATTGAAACGGGTCCATCGGACGGTACACTTGGAGAAAAGCTCGGACGCATCTTTGGGGATGAGTCAGCCAACAACGCGGTAGCACGCGTTCAGACGAATTTCGGCCGGCGCGGCTCTGCAGGTGTCATCCTGACCAGTTATGACCGCGGAGATGACTGGAACCGTGCTGTCGGCTTTGACGTGCGTCAGCGATTCGGTTCGGCATCCAGCGCCGATGTCTGGTACACCAATGTTAGCGACGAGAACCCGGACAACGAAGACTGGGCAGGATCAGCGTCCGTCGCTCTTCGCAACGACGTCTACGGCGCCTCCCTTTCTTACACGAGTGTCGGTGAAAACTACCGTCCCGCCCTTGGCTTCGTTCGTCGGCGGGACATGCGCCAGACCATAGCAACGACTACCTACTCTCCTTACTTCGATAACGGGCCCTTCCGCCAGATGACGGCCCATGTCATGGGTATTCACACGAATGGCCAGGACGGCGAACTGCAATCCTGGGAAATTGACCCGTCTATCGGTTTCACCTCCCAGGCGCGTATGCAGGTACGTATCTCGGGGTCTCATGAGTTTGATCGTCTGGAAGGCGCCTTCCGTATTCGTCCCGACGCCGAGATTCGCGCCGATGACTACACCTTCTCACGTATCGGAGCCCGATTCAACACCGACCCGGGCAAACGTCTCTCTGGAGGTGCCAATTTCGAAACAGGGGGTTTCTACGGCGGCGATCGATTTGATTGGGGTCTCAATGCCGGTTGGCGTCAGTCCAAGCACCTCACGCTGGGTGCGAACCTCAGGAAGAGCGATGTGGACCTCCCCATTCCCAATGGCGAATTCAATGCGACAACGGCCTCCATTGACATTCTTGCCAGCGTAAGCCGCAAATTGTTCGCCAAGGCGCTCGTCCAGTACGATAACTTCTCGCGCGATATCAACGCCAATATCCGCATAAACTGGATCCACACACCGGGCTCTGACCTTTTCCTTGTTCTGAACACGTCATGGCACGCAACGGGTGACAATGAAGCACTCTTCGACCCGCGCGCTGACTATTTGCTGAACAGTACGGTCGGCGTTGCGAAGCTGACCTATCTCATCTTGCTGTAGACGAATCTGGAAATGGTGGCTGTGCATGAAGCTTGCTCAAGCCTAGTAGCTCTCCGAGCCTGCACACGACATGGACGTCGCGACGGTCAACATGATGGTCGCGACTGGGTTCGGGGAATTGGATGGAGCCGCCCTCGAGCGCTGGTGGTACGTATCCACCTGTCTAGCTGCTCGTGCTACTGAACCGGAACCGGCGACGGACGAATTCACACTGCAGAGGAGCGTTGCGAGAGTAGCATCAGCCCTGATTCCTCCATGGCCCAATAGGTAGCTCATCACGTCGGTACCATAGCGTAATCGCGCTACATGCCATGACGATCAGGGCCAAAGCGAACAGCGTGCCTCCATCACCCTGAACCTCGATTCCAAGAACAAACAGATGACTGACGACGGCTCCGACCATGACGCCCAGAGCAAGGAAGGCACCCATCCAGGCTTTGGAAGGAATTAGAAGCAGGACGCCTGCAATTAGTTCTACCACGCCAGTACCGATACGCCCCCAAGGCTCGGCCCCCGCCTGTTCAAAAATCCAAACACTTTCTGGTGCTCCGGTGAACTTGAAGAAAAGCGTCTGGAAAAGAATGACGGCTGCTACAATACGTAGGATCCAGTCAATTATTTTCATCCCCATGACCAGTAAGATTTACGTGACTTATCCCGCTCGAACGCGGATACCCAATCTGTAAACAAATTTTCTGGGTGAGAAATTGAAAAGGTCGCAAAGAGGCTTGTCCACCGTGCAGCAACATCCTATCTTTGCCGCCGCTTCCGCTGTTACGAAGCATACTCCTCGGTAGCTCAGCGGTAGAGCATGCGGCTGTTAACCGCAGGGTCGTAGGTTCGAATCCTACCCGGGGAGCATTGAAAGGCAGATCAGCATTCGCTGTTCTGCCTTTCAACATTTACAAGGGTGGGATGAGAACCGTACCTGAGTGAAGCGAAGGAGGTTCTTTTTCTCAATCACCCTGATCGGAGTGCCTTCAAGAAAGGCCAACTGTTCGTCCATCCTCATCAATATCGATGCGGGTGAACGCTGGAATAGCTGGAAGCCCCGGCATGGTCATCATGTCGCCTCCAAGTGGATAAATGAATCCGGCTCCTACGGATGCTCTGACTTCCCGGATTGGAAAGATGAATCCCTTTGGGACACCCTTGAGCGATGGGTCATGGGAAAGGGACAAGTGTGTCTTGGCCATGCAAATTGGAAGGTCTCCGAACCCTGCGCGTTCATAGGCATTAATTTGCTGGGAGGCCTTAGGCAAATATGAAACCCGCTCTGCGCCATAAATACACTGTGCAATGGTTTCAATCTTTTCCTTGATCGTAGCACTTGAGCGGTACAGAAATTTGAAGCTGGAAGGCCGACGGGCTGCTTCCACTACCGCATGGGCCAAGTCCAAGGCACCGGCCCCTCCCTCGGCTACATGTGTGCTGGCCACGGCACTGACGGCGCCAGCATCCAGCGCGGCATCCCTCACCATGGCAATCTCTTTGTCGGAGTCCGTCGGAAAGACATTGACGGCGCACACGACAGGAACGCCAAACTTGCGAGCGATTCCAATATGAGCCTTCAGGTTTGACAACCCTTTCTCGAGCAATCCCAGATTCTCTTCTGGGTATGCAGGAGCCAGGTCGTACCCGGCTCGCACAGCAGGCCCGCCACCGTGCATTTTCAAAGCTCGAATGGTCGATACAAGTACAACGACATCAGGAGTCAGGCCTGAAGCGCGACACTTGATGTTGAAAAATTTTTCCATTCCGATATCTGAGCCAAAACCCGCCTCTGTCACGACGTAGTCCGAAAGCTTCAGGGCCACCTGATCTGCTACGACGGAACTGGTACCGGACGCGATGTTGGCAAACGGCCCAGCATGTACGAAAGCGGGCTGGCCTTCGAGCGTTTGCATTAGCGTGGGGTTGAGGGCCTCTTTCATGAGAACCGTCATGGCGCCAGCAACGCCGAGATCCTCTGTTGTTATGGGCTCACCGGCATGACTATACGCGACGACGATGCGACCAATACGTTGGCGCAGGTCTCGAAGCGCATCCGTGTAAGAAGACCCTGAAACCAGCGCCAAAAATGGCCATGACCTCCGAGGCCACCGTGATGTCATAACTGGCTTCACGAGGGAAACCGTCCGCTTTGGTACCCAACCCCAGATTGAGATGCCGCAATGCGCGATCATTGGCATCAACAACGCGATTCCAGGTGATGGTGTACGGGTTGATGTCCAGACGCGGCAGACCATCAGGGCGTTCGTCGCTGGCGGTACGCTTTTTCCACTTCTCTCCTGGATAGTTGCGTTCGTGCATCAGACGGGCATCCAGTGCCGCGGCGCACAGATTGTGCGCCGCGGAGATGGCATGAATGTCCCCTGTAAGATGCAGATTGAAGTCCTCCATGGGTACAACTTGCGAATACCCGCCTCCAGCTGCTCCTCCCTTGATGGAAAACGTCGGCCCCATCGATGGCTGGCGCAGACATACAGAGCTCTTGTGCCCCAATTTTCCCAGTCCCTGTGTCAGACCTACTGCGGTAGTCGTCTTTCCCTCACCTAGTGGAGTGGGCGTTATGGCCGTGACCACGACATATTTCCCGTCGTTCCGATCCCGCAGACGTTTGATCACATCCAGATGGACTTTAGCCTTCTGGTGACCGTAGGGAATCAGTTCTTCGTCGCGCAAGCCCATTCGATGGGCAATTTCAGCAATGGGACGTACATCGGCGGCCTGAGCGATGTCGATGTCAGCTGGCAGTGGTATCTGGGCCATGACTGGAATTGGATGAAACGGTAATGGGGTTCCTGCCTCTTGGGGCACACGAACCTATCGAATCGAAACCAACTTCCCTGTAGGGATTCCCTTCACGGCGATGACGGGACAAGTCGCTGTCTTTCAACCAGCGTATGCTCCAGATCAGAACGTGGCTATCTCGCGCATCAAGCCGCGGTCAATCTCAATTCGGGCTCTTTCCCGCAGCTGCTTCACCAGCTCGTACTCCGCCACAAATGGGCGCAATCGCCGGACAATCTCCTCTTGGTCCTGCTCCCAAGAAGGTTGGATTCGTTGGCGATCCAGTACTCGGATAGCCGCCCAGTCATTCCGCCGGCCTACAAATACAACTGAGTCGACAGGCACGCTGGCAACGTAGGGCGACCATTCAGGTATGGATTCCAGCGTCGCTTTGCGAATCTGGATAGGCCACTCCTTGGTCAAAGCGGCTGCACGTTGGACAGCATCGGGGGAAACCGCTGTGATGGCGTCAAATGACAAGATGGCCATACGGCGATTCGCCCAACCCAGGCGATCGAAGGCCTGCCGAACCAACGACGTATCTATTTCGACGTTTTCCATGCGCAAATCCTCACGCATCAATCGAGCCCGTTCCAAACGAACCCGGCGATCCACCTCGGTCTCCCACTCATCGTCACGAAGCTTTTCCTCTTCTCCAGCCCGAGCGAGTGCCTCGTTGCGAAGTGCTCGACCCACCGATGCGGCCGTCCTCTCCCGGGCCTCACGCTGTGGAAGGGCATCGAACCAGAAGGCATAATCACCAGCCGTAAATGCTTCCCGCTCTCCATTCCAGTCAAACGTCAGAAGCGGCGTTGAAGGGTCGATATCCTGCTTCCAACCCGTATCCATTTGAATGTCGATCTGACCGGCTGCATCATCTGGCATTGGGTCCATGGATGTGATCAAATCGTCGAGCGCCTCAATGGCAGGTGTGTTGACCTCTACGTTGAGCTGATTCATGAAGGTGCGTACAAACACGTCCCCTTCAAGACGGCGACGACGCTGACGGTACTGACTGGACAGCCCAGAACGGCGCGTCAGATAGGCTGATTCCGTGAGCAACGGCTCCTGGATGATGTTCTCAAGTAAAATGATATGGTAGCCGTATCGCGAGCGCACTGGCTCCGAGAATGCCCCAGGCTCCAGGGAAAATGCGGCCTCGGCGAAAGCATCATCCACCGAATAGAA
>CALIKL010000066.1 GCA_938018055.1 uncultured bacterium | reverse complement strand
CTGGCCCCTGAATGATCCTGTCGCTACCAGTGGGTACAATGCACCCGTTTTGCTCGATGTAGATGCAGACAATGACTTGGATATGGTGTTTGGCGTCCTCGGTGGCGCGTTCAACGCCAATTCCACGACGCGTGACAATTTTTACCTCATGCGCCAAGCGGAAAATGGCGCCTTCGAAGCCGAAACCACCCGATATCTCTACGACCTCGATGTCGGTAGTGAGAGTGTGATCAAGCTGTGGGATATGGATGCCGATGGGGATCTGGACATGATCCTGGGCAACAAGATCGAGCCGACGAATCAGCGCACTTCGTTGATGTTCGTTTTCGAAAACGTTGGCTCTGCCACGGCGCCATCATTTGCATACAAGGAGACGATGGACCTGATCAGCACCTATCACCAGAACCCGGCTATTGCTGATCTGGATGCCGATGGGGACCTGGACTTCCTGATCGGGAAGTGGAACAAGGAAATGGCCTACTGGCGCAATGATGGTTCTGCCTCGTCCTACGAATTCACAGAGGTAGCCGATGTCTATCAGGCTTTGACCCGTGGCCAAAATGCTGCTCCAGCCCTCGTGGATCTCGATGGGGACGGTGATTTTGATCTCGTGGCAGGAGAGGCTTCAGGGAGCCTCAATTACTGGGAGAATCGTGGCAGCGCAAGCGATCCTGAATTCCAGTTTGTCTCCGACACGTGGCTGGATATTGATATCGGGCGTCGCAGTTTTCCGACCTTCGCGGATCTCGATGGCGACGGTGATCAGGATATGATCGTGGGCAGCGAATTGGATGGCTTGTACTTCTGGGAAAACACAGGCACACCCAAAATGCCTGTATTCGAAGCACAGGGTATGCTCGAGGTGGATACGCAGGCTATTGCCGCTCCGGAATTCGCCGACATCGATGGTGACGGAGACCTCGACCTGTTCATCGGAGGAATCTCCGGGGGCGTGATGTTCTTCCGCAATACGACCAATTAGTCAGTCGAAACTCCCCGGGTCACTGTTTCAGAATATCCTGCTCCTCGGGTGGCGGCGGGTCTGGCCGGCGACGGTACGGTTGAAAAGGTATGGTCATGAGATTGCGCACATTGCTGTGCTCTGACTCCGCCATGTGCGTATCCAAGCCGTAGACGATTTTGCGAGAATCCCTGACCTCTGCAAACGTGCGAAAGATGCGATCCCAGATCGAAAAGATGTTGCCGTAGTTCGTGTCGGTCAGTGGCTGCTGGAAGTGGTGATGCACCTTGTGCATATCCGGAGTCACGATCAACAAGGAAAGCGCACGGTCAAGGCTCTGGGGAACACGGAAGTTCGCGTGGTTGAATTGCGAAAACAGAGCTGAGGCCGTCTGATAAATGAATACGACGGCTATCGGGGCCCCCGCCACAAAGACGGCAAGGACGGTGAACAGCGCCCGGAAGACACTCTCGCCGGGGTGATGTCTCAAAGCGGTGGTGACGTCCACGTGCGTATCTGCATGATGGACCAGATGGAATTTCCACATCCAGGCCACCTTGTGCTGGATCAAGTGGATGAGCCAGGCGGAAATGAGATCCAGCACCATCACACCCAGCAACACCGTAAGCCACATGGGGCCTGGTATCCAATGCATGACCCCGAATTCCAGCGATGTGGCCAGGTCCGCTGACGTGACGATCAGGAAGGCCAGGGCTAAGTTGACGACCATCGTCGTCAGCGTGAACACCGCATTGACGACCGCGTGACGGTAGCGCCGGTAGCCGGTGGAGAAGAGCGGCACAATGCCTTCAAGGATCCAGAAGAAGAGGACTCCAGAGGCCAGGATCAGGGCTCGATAGGAGGAAGGGATGTCCTCGAAGAAGGCGACGAGGTTTTCCATACCCGCAAGTTACGAAAGAGAGAAATCGTCCTCGGGAAGACGGATGCCGGGCCATGCCGGAACCTGCTGGCTCAAGCAGTGGATAGCGCCGAGGCCGCGGATAATGGATCGGCAGTTCAATGGTACAATGCGCCGGGTCGGGAAGTGACGTGCGAGTACCCGCTCGGCCTCCGTGTCCGAGGTGCCCCCATAGACTGGCAGTATGACGCACGTATTTGCGACATAGAAGTTCATGTGCGAGCAGGGAAGAGGCTGGTCCTCGTGGAGCAGGGCGTCCGGATCCGGCAGAAATTCTACCGAGAGCGATCTTCCAGATTCCGCTCTCAGGCGTTCAACCTCGGCACGGTTGTGCGACGTATCGAGCGAAAAGGGCATAAGCAGCGAATTTGCAGATGTGAATCGCACCAGGTTGTCGATGTGCCCATCCGTGTCGTCGCCATCCAGCTCGCCCTCGAACCATCCGATGTATTGCAAGCCAAGCTGAGTGCGAAGCTCTGCTTCCGCTTCGGTCCGGGTCAGCCCTGGATTCCGGTTTGGATTCAGGACGCACGAATCCGTGGTCAGAAGGATGTCTTCTCCGTTACTTTCGAGCGCTCCGCCTTCGCACGTGATCGATGCGGGTTCCGAGTCCACGCCAACTCGACCGGCCATGGCAGCCCCCAATTCGGCATCGAGATCAAATGGCGGATATTTGCCTCCCCATGCATTGTAGTTCCAGGTCACAGCATGGGCCCAAACGTCCTTCGGGGAGTTCGGGAGAACAAATGTTGGACCGTGGTCTCGGCACCATGAGTCATTTGACGGAGCGAGCAAGCAGCGCACGTTCGGGTGGTTGGCCGTGAGCATCTTTACCTGTAATGCCTCCCGTTCGGACGCGACATTCACGAGCACCACCTCACCCTCTGCGATCGCCACAACGGCTTTGGCCAGGTCTTTCCTCACCTGATCCAGTGCATCGGTCCAGGTGTCCACATTCGTTGGCCATGTAAACCACGTGGCTGCGTGCGGAGCCCATTCTGCGGGAAAAATGTGCGTTGCGGTCACCTTTTCAAATCTCCCCATCGTCGAAAAGCCTCGTGATGGCGCCATACTGATCGACACGACGGTCACGAAGGAACGGCCAGCCATGACGCTGTTCGCGCAAGGCATTCAGATCGAAGTCCGTCATGATGACGCCTTCGTCGGCTTCCCCGAATTGTGCCCGGGGTACGCCATTTGGTCCTGCGATGAATGAGTGCCCCCAGAACTGGATTCCCTCGGGGGACATGCCATCCCTACGGGTGGGTTCAAATCCCGTCCGGTTGACGGCGACCACGAAGACGCCGTTGGCTACAGCATGGGAGCGCTGAATGGTTTGCCAGGAAGAGAGCTGACCGGCTCCATGGGAATCTTTCTCTGACAGGTGCCACCCGATGGCAGTTGGATAGACCAGCACGTGTGCGCCCTTGAGTGCCGCGAGCCGGGCGCCTTCCGGAAACCATTGATCCCAGCAGATCAGGACGCCCACCTTGATACCGGCCGTTTCAAAAACCTGGACGCCCAGATCCCCAGGAGTGAAATAGAATTTCTCCAGATAGAGCGGGTCATCCGGAATGTGCATCTTGCGATACTTACCCAGATAACCCTTCTCCGGGTCGATGACACAAGCCGTATTGTGATAGATGCCTTCGGTCCGTTTCTCGAACAGGCTCAGGACGAACGATACACCCAGTTCGGCCGCCAGTTTTTCGAAGTGCGCAGACGTAGGCCCAGGCACAGGTTCCGCCAGCTCAAACAGGTCTACTGATTCCGTCTGGCAGAAGTAGCGGGTCAGGAAGAGTTCGGGCAGGCAGATCAGGTTGGCTCCCTGAGCGGCCGCTTTTCTGGATAGTTCTTCGGCGCGAGCCAGATTGATGGCCGGATCATCACCGCAGGCGAACTGCAGTGCGGCAATCTTGGGAATGGTATCACTCATCGGACCAAGTACGCGTCTTTGCTCCAGAGAAGGAAGGGCCTTCCGGAGGTGCCGTGAAATAGGTGGATTCATTGAAGGTCTCGGCGTAGCGTTCCAGCAATTCGTATCCCTCGGATGAGCCAAGCTTACCAGCCTGGACCTTGGCGCGGATGTGCTTGCTCATCCGGTTGTAGAGGTCGTTCGGGAAGTATTGGACGAGCGCGAGCATATCCTGGACTTTGGTACCGCGAATGATCTTCTCCACGTAGAACCCTTCTGGTTCATCCTGGTCGGCATATACATGCGCTTCCGTGACGCGTCCGAACAGGTTATGGGTATCGCCCATGATGTCCTGGTAGGCACCGACCAGAAAAATGCCGAAGCGGTACGGTTCTCCAGGAATAGGGTCATGTATATGCAGATATTCGTACTCGCGATGCCC
>CALIKL010000065.1 GCA_938018055.1 uncultured bacterium | reverse complement strand
AAGACATCGTCGAGGAGTGGCACGACTGGAACGGCAAAAGACAGGGCATCGGACAAAATATCATGCCAGGTCTCCTTGAACTCTGTGTTGTTCAGCCATGGTGCAAGAACACCACGGGACATCGAAGCAAAAGATGAGGTATCAAGACGCTCCGGCCGTATTGCGGGCAATGATCTAGGCAAAAACAGGCCGCCATCAGAAGCCAGTCCAGCCTCAATAGCTTGCCCAAGGCTTCTTCCGATGTCAGACTTCCGGGTACTATCGTAAAGCGTGCTCATGGCAATATCTGTCATTCAGCTGAGATCGGATAACCAACAGCTTAACATCAGGAAATAGGCTGACGAGTACGGTAACCGACTGGACCATCAGTCGTGAGAATGCGAGCGCCGATATTATCTATTTGATGAACGGCCGCGGTGGCCTCCAAACCGTTCTCGTTGCACGCTGCTTGCATGGCGGAAGACACAGATCTTAAACGATCCGCTCCGTTGCCTGAGCAACAGGCCAAGACGGCCGGACCTGATCCTGAAATGGCACATCCCTCTGCTCCTGCCTGCATGGCCCCTGCTACCACATCGTCGAGGTGAGGCCACAAATGTTTGCGAGCCGGTACCACGATGTCGTCGCTCATCATCCACTTTCCAAGCGAAGGTGCGTCCTGATGATGTAAGGCATTCAAGAGAAGACCCAATCGAGCTGCATGGTCCACGGCCTTGGCAAGCGGAATGCTCTCCGGTAACGCAGTACGCGCCTCTCTGGTCAATACCTCCATCTCAGGCAGAACAACTACAAAGAAAAGGCTCTCCCAGCCTTCGAAACGGATGTAATCAGAAGGGGAAACCGATCGCATCATGATCAGGCCACCTAAAAGCGCCGGTAGTACGTTGTCGGCATGTCCGTGTCCAGAGGTCGCCGCCTCGCCCTCAATGACGGCGGCCAGCATGTGCTCCGTTTCCAGTCGCGCTCCCAGAAGTGCCTCTGTCGCAACAGCCGCCGCTACACAGCTCGCAGCAGAGCTGCCCATGCCTGTTCCTGCAGGGAGTCCCTTCGTTATCTCAATATCCAAACCACCATCGTACCCCAGGCGCTGAGCCACAGCTCTAGCCGCCACAGATGCCGTGTTTCTGCCCGGGTCGGTCGGCCCCCGCCACAAACTATCAGGGGAGAAGCACACAGTATCCTGCACGGTCGATGAACACTTCACTGAAACGGTGTCACCCAGTCCAGCAAGAGCGGCACCAAAAGCGTCAAAACCAGGACCCAGGTTTGAAATGGAGGCCGGTGCCCATGCTGAAGCCTCGTCGTTTACATTCATGAATCCAGGCCCATTTCGCCACGCAAAAAGGCTTCAGCCGTATCAACCATTTTTCGACTTCCAATGTAGAGCGGTATACGCTGGTGCAGCTTGTTGGGCTGAACTTCCATGATGCGCTGCTCGCCCGTGGTCGCCTTCCCCCCAGCCTGCTCCACGATGAAGGCCAGCGGATTGGCCTCGTACATCAGACGCAACTTCCCTTCCGGATTCTTATGCGTTGCCGGATACATGTAGAGACCACCTTTCAAAAGATTTCGATGGAAATCGGCCACAAACGATCCAATATATCGCGTGCTCAGCGGTCGACCGTCATCGGGGCGCTCCTGCTGCATCCACTTGATGTACTTCTTCAAACCGACATCGAAACTTTCGTAGTTGCCCTCATTGATCGAGTACATACTGCCCGTATCTGGTGTTCGGATATCCGGATGGGTCAGCAGAAATTCCCCAATTGACGGATCCAGCGTGAATCCGTTCACACCTTCTCCGGTCGTATAGACCAACATGGTCGAACTGCCATACAGGACATACCCGGCACCTACCTGATTCAGACCCGGTTGCAGCGCGGATTCCAACGTTGCCTCCTCATGATCTTCGGGCAGGTGATAGATACTGAAGATGGTCCCGACGGACACGTTGACCTCAATATTCGAGGATCCGTCAAGCGGATCCATCAACACGATATACTTCCCTTCACTATTTCCTGCTTTCATCGGAATAGCCTCGGAGTGTTCTTCCGAACCAATCAGGCAACACTCTCCACCCCTGCGTAGCGCACGAACAAATTCCTTGTGAGCGAGAGCATCCATGACGGCTTGGACTTCTCCTTGCACATTGATCTCTCCAGTTGACCCGAAAACATCAATGATACCGGCCCGCCGCATGTGCCAATTGACCAGTTTTGCAGCAACAGAAATGTCCCTCAGCAAACGGGAAAAGGCTCCGGTGGACGAGTCAACTGAAAACTGGCGTTCAATGATAAACTGCTCCAGTGTCTTGAAGGCACCAATTTCTTCCAGTCGTTGATCTGGCTGCATGCAGATGATTGGCGGGATGAAACAACGCGTTTGGCCTAAGATATTCAGGTATATACGTGCCTACAACCAGAACGTCGTGCTTTCCGCATGAACCCGACCGTCATGCAGAATCAGCATACTCGCCCAGTTCCAGCCAAAGATTATTCGACTTCGCGCATAGGTAGCAAACTTTGTTCAGCCTACACGTTCATCCGGGGCAGGACCTTTGCCAACGCCTGTATGAGGTGCTCAACGTCTGACATCTGAGACTGGGGGCCAAATGAAATGCGCAGTGCTCCGCTTGCCTCAGCTGCTGTAACGCCCAAAGCCTCGAGCACATGGGATCCTTTCATGGTGCCCGAACTGCAGGCTGAGCCAGCGGACACGGCAACGCCTTCTATATCCAATCCCAGGATGAGCATTTCGCTGTCGACGCCGGTCTCATCATCCGCCTGAATCAAGACATTGAGGATATGAGGCGTACTACCCGTCGCCGGTGAAAGAACCTTGACACGACCTGGAATCCGTGATTCAATTGACGCCAGAAACTGCATTCGCAGAACTTGCGCTTGTTGGGTAAAGACGTCTCGTTTCGCTGCTGATATTTCGAGGGCTTTCGTCATACCAACCACGAAAGCAATGTTTTCTGTTCCCGATCGACGATCCTGCTCCTGGCCGCCACCCAAGATGAGCGGACGATGAGGTGCATCAGCGCTGACCATCAGCACGCCGATCCCTTTGGGGCCTCCAAACTTGTGCGCCGTCAACGATAAATAATCCACCGCATCAGCGACAGGCCCCAGATCCACAGTTCGGGCAGCTTGAGCAGCATCCGTATGAATGAGCAGATCATGACGATGGCACCAAGATGCAAGTTCTTCAACCGGATTGATGGTGCCAAGCTCGTTATTGACCAACATGAATGAGGCGAGGCCATAATCCGTCACTTCAGCCGCTTCCAAAAGATCTGTTGTGATGCGCCCCTCTGAATTCGGGCGCAGGATGCGATGCCGGGGAAGCCTCCGAATGGGCTCGAGCACCGCTTCGTGTTCAATTGAACTGGTTAAGACTCCACGCTCCGTAGCTGGCCCAGCGGCGAGGACGGTGTTATTGGACTCACTACCACCCGAAGTGAATACGATCTCCGCCGATCCGACTCCAAGCACGTTGGCTACTCGGGCTCGACATGCCTCCAGCGTATACCTGGCTTTGCGCCCACGACCGTAAACAGCCGATGGATTCCCAAATTCGGATGACAGCCATGGCAGCATCGCTTCCAGCGCCTCGGGAAGCACAGGCGATGTAGCAGCATGATCCAGATAGGAAGAAGTCGGTTCGCTCATGATGGCAAGGGAATGAAGCGGGACCTCCGAAGGTCGGAAAACGAATGACTCGCAACAGATCGCTACAAGCAGGGTATTTACGAAGCAAGACGGCCAAGCGTTTCCCCACAGACTGATACAGCATTGAAACGTTCGACGGACTGGTACATACGATGGATCGATTTCATTACGCTCGATCGGCTTGATCAATTTCGCCCGAAAGGCTTTTCCGCTTTCTCTGGCAAGCCAACGTATTCCGAATGGACAAACTCGTAGTTCGCGGTGGGAATCCACTCACGGGGCCTCTGACCGTCAGTGGATCCAAAAACACAGCCCTACCGCTGATGTCGGCGGCCTTGTTGACCGACGGGCCGGTATCGTTGACCAATATTCCTGATCTCAAGGATATTCATACGTTTCGTCGTGTGATCGAGGTGACAGGAACCGAAGTAGAGCACCTTCCACATGAGCATCGCATGACGCTCAATGCAGGAACTCTCGACCGGGCTGAGGCGCCTTACGAGTTGGTCAAGCGGATGCGGGCATCATTCTACATGTTAGGTGCCCTTCTGGGTCGCATGGGTAAGGCCAGGGTCTCCTTGCCCGGAGGCTGCGCATGGGGGCCGCGCCCGGTCGATCTCCATATCGAGGGAATGAAGGCCCTCGGAGCAACGATAGACCTGGATCAGGGGTACGTTGTAGCCTCTGCACCCTCAGGTCGCCTGGATGGCGGTCGATTCACGCTTGAACCGTCCTCTGTTGGTGCTACGATAAATATTGCTTTGGCGGCTTCTCTCGCACGGGGTGGATCTGTGATCGAAAACGCGGCCATTGAACCCGATGTGGTTCACTTCTGTGAAATGCTGCAGGCCATGGGCGCCAAGCTCGATGGAATCGGGACCCGCACGCTGGAGATTCAGGGTGTCGATTCGCTTTCGCCCGTGGACTTCCAGAATTGCCCGGACCGAATTGAACTCGGTACCTATATGATCGCAGCCGCTATTTCCGGTATACCGGGGAAACCAGTTGATTTGATTGGAGGACGCGCAGACCACTTGGGTGACGCGTTTCTGGATGCGTTCAGAAGAACCGGTACCGGAGTTGAAATCCTTCACGATCGTATTCGGGTGACCCCTCCGGAAGAATTGCGTCCAGTCAGTGTCCGTACCGAAATCTATCCAGGCTTCCCTACCGACTTACAGGCACAGTGGACCATCTTGATGGCACGTTGCGCTGGAAATTCCAAGGTGCACGAGTCGGTATATCCCGATCGATTCAAACACATTCCAGAGCTGCAGCGCATGGGAGTCAATGCGATCATCGTTGGTGATGAAGTGATGATCGAGGGCGGCAAATCCATCCAGGGCACTAACGTCATGAGTACGGACCTACGTGCCAGCGTATCGTTGGTACTGGCTGGAATGGTCGCCGAGGGAGAAACGCATGTCCTCCGGGTCTATCATCTGGATCGAGGGTACGAGCGACTTGAGGAAAAGCTTTCGGCTGCAGGCGTAGATATTGAGCGAGTCCGCTATGATGAATGGGCGGATCCCAATTGAGACCAGATACAGAATCAAAATCCTAGAATCGGGCCATAAGGTGGAATCGGCCGGTGTGAATTGTGCCTCCACTCGAAGGCTGCCGGCCATCATAACGCAGGGTAGCAGTCATCACCTCGGTCAGTTGGATATCCAGATGTATGTGCCACATCCAGGACTGACCGGCACCCCTTCCCTCTGTCAGCTCGTACAACTGCAGCCCAATTGGAACGCCGCCTGATATGCGGGAATCCGACCACTCTCCACCTGCACGCCACGACGCATCAGATCGATTCCAATACACGTCTACAGGCACCCTGAGTGTACGAACACGCGCGTTTGTAAGGGATTCTGTAGCACTCCCGTACATGAGATCTGTTTGCGCTCGCCTATTCCCTCGTTTGAGGAGGACTCCCGGTTGTGCCTCCCATCGCCTTATCTCATACTGCCGGGAAAAGAAGCGTTCTGAATCGGCCGTCTCTTGCATCCAACGCGCATCCAAGGTTAGATCCAGGCTTTCGTTTACAGCCTCCCTCCCTAGAATAGCAGTCTCCAGGCGTGTTGCGCTTTCACTTCCGGCAGCTAACTCTGCCAGCGACGCGGATTTCAATAGCCTCACTCCCAACTCGCGATCCCGACGAAGGGGGAAAAGGCCAAGCTGCTGGGCGACTCTGAGGCGTCCGTTGATGGTCTGCCCGGCCTCTTGCAAAGCAGACGGGCGAAGCAAATACAGGTCAGTCTTCTTTTCTGTCCGAGAGGTTTCCCGCAGGTCAATGGACGTCTGCCACCGAACTTTTCGCCAAACAGGCGCGTCACTCTTCGGTAGGTACGCATAGGTCATGCGCGCCTCCGCGCTTGTCACTGACTCAAGGGAGTCCGATGGAAAAAGCGTCCTTGCATACTCCCCCTCTCCAGGTGTGGTCTCGGGAAAATACTCATCCAGTTGGATTTGACCATCGTTGTTGGAATCCAACCAGACGTAGCTACCACGCTCTTGTCCCGTTCGAATAAACACTTCTTGCATGGCAGCCGTCTGCTCTGACCGCACGTGGTAGGTCCATCGCAGCGTCCCTGCATCCTTGGTACGCAGTTGACCATCCCACCCTATCAGAAGCGCACGCTCCGATTCCGTGGGCGCGCTATCATCTTGATCCAACGCATTGGGTGTAGCCCTGCGCATGCCGAGGGTCGCTTCCGATCGCACCCGTGTGCCTGTTTCGTAGGTCCAACTTCCTTGACCTGTCTGAATCCTGGAACCGGCCAGCAATAAAACCCCTGTGGGAGCACCTTCTTCCTCACGAATGGAACCAGAGAGCGCGATTGAATGCGCCTCCCAACCCCGATAGACGCCAAGACGATACGCTTGAAAAGGGAGTCTCCTGATTTGCTCATCCCTGGATAAGCCTTGCGATGCATCCCCCGTCACCGACCAGTGGTTGCGTTCATACTCCGCCCACGGAGACCAGCCAGACACAGCCCGTGAACGCTCCAGTCGAACCTTTGAGCGGTGCTGCACGCTTTCAAAAGCCCCTGACAGCGTTCCGTTTGCGTTGGCGTTGTCTATCTCTCCGGTCATAAGTAACCGACTCCCAGCGTGAAAACGTGCACGCCCCCCTATGCGTCTCGACTCGGCTTGATTTCCCAACTGCAGACTACCTGCATAGGCTTCAATTCCAGTCGAATCTTCTGCCTGGACCGATACGGATATCTCAGAAAGCGACTCATCATTCCCTGAAATGATAGCCCCAAGGGGATCTACTACACTTATCGGGAGACCCCAGTCACGAATAAACTCAACCGGCCGAATGCGTTCAAAGGTTTCGAAGGATGCACCTCTGCGTTGAATCGTCCCGGCTATCTTTGCCGCGTATCCAAACCCCACTTCAAGGGCTTCGGATTGGAGGGCAATATCCCAGGAGCCATCAGAGACCTGCGAGTTGCTCCCCGGTGACAATCGGTTTCGATCTCGAGCCGAGCCGGCCAGACCCGCCTCAATGCGTACTCCGGGAACGGCCAACACGTGTATTCGCGCCTCTCCGAGAGTCATACGTGACGGAACGGGCAACGTCCGCGCCGCGATGTACGAACCATTCTCCTCTCCAACCCACTCGTAGGCAATACCACCGGTCTGTGAAGGGATTCGTCTATAATCTCCCTCCGCATCCCCTACGAACGTAAATGGAACACGGTAAATCTCCTGATCGTCCGCGACGGGCCCGTAGAAGGCTTCATAGATCACCCCTCCCTCCGAGCCTGATGATCGCGTGTAGTGCGTAAACAGGGCTTCCGGATCATATGCTACACGAACGGCACCGTCGATCTGGACATTCCCATCGGTGCTTTGAGACACAAGGATGGAATCCTCCGCGGTCAATCCCTGCTCATCTACGAACGCAGCTCCGTCTGCCTCCCTGATTCCACCAAGGACCAGGCGAGCCCAGGGGCGAGAGGGAACACCCCCTATTCCCAACTCTGCCTCCGCAAAAGAGAGGGTTCGAGTGTATCGGTTGGTTGTGTATTCGTACTCGATGCGTACACGTCGATCTGGCCCCATCAAATGACGGGCTGTAAAGGTCACCTCACCCAGCGCGTAGTCCATCATATAGTCGAGATCCTGACCACGTTGCAACCTGACACCATCCAGAAAAACACGTTCAGTACCTGGAAGCACCAGGATGAAGCGCTCTCCGGATGCGCCCAACAACCTGTAGGGGCCCTGTACCCCTTCTTTGATAGCAAGATCGATCGCGTGAAATTGACCTCGGGAGATTGCTGCACCGGCTGAAACGCGAAAAGAGGAAAGGCCTGGAGCCGGCTGGTCAATCAGTGACGTCGAGAGACCCGCACCTTGAAGCTTTCGCTGTAAGCGTCCATAACGGGTGCCTTGCAAGAGCGCATCGAAATCTCCCAAATCAATCCGGCCATGTTCGGATGAGAATCCGATTCTGATGCGATCAAACTGGTCAAACTGGCGAGTCACCCCCTCCGGCACGAGAGGAGTATCCTCGTCTGTCAGTTCCGCCTCAAGCTGGACGCCTGGAGTGATCTCCCCCTCCACAGTCAATCGCAGCCCAGACTCTATACGGGCGCTTTGATTACTGCCGGTGAGAAGACCACGGGTAATTTGACCCCGGGTCATGAGAGCAGATTCTACTGCTTCTGGACGCCTTTTCTCTTCGTTGCGCTCTTCGATAGTGCTTACGGTAGCCTGCTCCCACAGTGTATAGCTGGTCGCGAGATCCAACGGTACATAGTAGTAGGACACCATGATTTGCAGCACTGAATCTGGTGAAACCTCCGGAAAGTGAATGAGACCGTCCCTCGCATTCAACTCGAAGTCGGTGTCGCGCAACCATGCGTTATTGACGCTAACCTTCAGCGAGGACTCAATCAGAAACTGCCGCAGCAGAAAGGGTCCTCCCCCCTGAACAGACAGTGTATCCTGTCTCGAAGGCAGAGCAGCATGCGCATCGATCCAAACGTGCTCCGAGGAAGTCGACCCAATGTCGGGTTTGTCCTGTGCCAGCAGATTCCCTGCTGTCAGAACGGCAAACAGCGTCATACACAGCACACGCAATACGCGTCGGCCGTGTTTTAATACGTTGACGTCAGAACCACAGGAAAAAGGGTGCATACTGCTCCGTAATGGCACATCCATTCAGGTCTGCCAACACCCGCTCCCCCTGACCGGTTTCTCAAAATTGCTGTTTGGAACTCCCGTCGATGGCGCAAGGGATTTCCCGTCTTGCCGCTTTACCGCACAAGCACCTACATTCTTCCACCTTCCATCCGGCTTTTGAGCAGGCAAAAGGTCATCAAACCCGCAACTCTCGCACGCATTATCATGTCGACACTTGGAACCGAAGCACACCCATGGCGGATAGCCATCATCGGAGCAGGCCCAGCCGGATTCTACGCCGCAGAACACTTCTTCAAACAGGAAGGATTACACGTTCAGGTGGACGTTTTCGATCGACTCCCGACACCTTACGGCCTCGTTCGCGCCGGTGTGGCACCAGACCATGAGAAGATCAAGAATGTTACCCGGGTATTTGATCGAACAGCTTCCAATCCCTCATTCCGGTTCTTTGGCAACGTCGATTATGGAACACACATCTCGCTGGACCAGCTGAAAGACTGCTATCACCAAGTCTATTTCTCGACTGGGGCCCAGGTCGATCGACAACTCGGAATTCCTGGAGAGGATTTGAATCGCTCTCACTCCGCTACGGAATTCGTGGCATGGTATAACGGGCACCCGGACTTTCGGAATCTGGAATTCGATCTGAGCCAGGAGCGGGTCGCCATCGTTGGGGTGGGTAACGTGGCCATCGATGTAGCCCGGATTCTCTGCAAGACAGTTGACGAGCTCAAAACCACCGATATAGCCGATCACGCCCTCGATGCACTGGCCCGTAGTAACGTGAAAGAGGTGATCCTCATGGGACGACGAGGCCCCGCTCAGGCAGCGTTCACCCTGAAAGAAATCAAGGAAATGGGCGAATTGGAGGATGCTTCCTCTGTGACACTGCCGGAAGAAATGGCGTTGGACCAGCATTCCGCTCAGGCTCTGGAAGACCATCCAGACCGCATGACCTCAAAGAAACTCGAAGTCCTCAATTCCTTTCTGGATGACTCGAAGCAAGGAGTATCCCGCACTTGTCATGTCCGTTTTCTGGTTTCTCCCCTTGAATTGATGGACGACGGAAGCGGAGCCGTTGGTGGCATGAAAGTAGGACGAAACCGATTGGAGCCCTCTTCCTCGGGGCGACTGGGTGCTCACTCAACGGGTGAGACGTTTGAATGGCCTGTTGGCCTTGTATTCCGCTCGGTGGGCTATCGGGGCGTCGCCCTACCGGATATCCCTTTCAGGGAGGACTGGGGTGTGGTCTGGAACGAAAAAGGCCGCGTCACCAACGAATCCGGTGACGTGATGCCGGGAGTTTATGTTGGTGGCTGGATCAAGCGTGGACCGACCGGGGTGATTGGCACAAATAAGCCTGACGCGGTCGAAACGGTCCAATGCATGATTGAAGACCTTGAAAACGGAGTCCACTTCAACCCGTCCAATGAGGACGTTGCAGCCTTTGTCCATGAGCGGCAGCCTGATGTATTCTCTTACGAGGATTGGTTGGCGCTCAACGAGATCGAAACAGCCAAGGGTGAAGCAGCCGGGCGCCCAAGGGTCAAGTTCACCACCATTCCCGAAATGATCGAGGCCATTCGTTCCTGACCGTCAGGAGACCTCCTTGGCCTGGACGACCTGGAATCCTTCTTCCTCTATCGCAGCATGCACCGCCTGCGCGATATCATCCCAGCGGTCGGTTGATACGACGGCACGCCCTACGTCTACCGACTCGACGACGACGTCATCCATAGCATCCATCGCCTGCTGAACAGCCATTTTGCAATGGTTGCAGCTCATGCCGCTGAGCTCAAGCTCTACTTTCATGGGTTCGTATATCTAGTTGTTAGGGAGTGGGTACGCTATTGTCTTTTCAGCCTGAGACTATTGGATACGACCGATACGCTACTGAGGGCCATCGCAGCAGACGCAATGATTGGCGAAAGCAATATGCCGAATGTTGGATACAACACTCCGGCAGCAATCGGGATGCAGATCACGTTGTAAATGAATGCAAAAAACAGGTTCTGTTTGATTACTGTCATGGTTTGACGCGAGAGATCAACCGACTCAGGGATGAGCGACAGATCGTGCTTCATAAGGGTCACGTCACTAGCCTCCCGTGCAACGTCTGTACCGGAGTGTACAGCAATTCCCAAATGTGCCGTTGCCAAGGCGGGGGCATCGTTTATGCCATCACCCACCATGCCCACGATGTGGTTGTCAACCTGTAACGCCCTGAGGTGCTCTACCTTTTCGTGCGGTAGCAGCCCCGCATGCCAGTCATCAAGCCCGACGGAGTTGGCCACGGATGCTGCGGCCAACCCACGATCGCCTGTCAACAAAACAGGACGCATACCCAGTAAACGAAGCTCTCTCAGGACGGATCGCGCCTCTGGTCGTGGTTTATCAGTCACCTCAAGCCAACCGAGAAGGACATTCGCATCCCCTACCAGAACAATGGAACCGGTTCTTCCAGAACCTATATCCAGGGGCACTTCAATTCCTGCGGCACGCAGGAATGCGGCATTTCCAATGTTCATAGGGCGACCTGCTACGGTTCCCGCGATACCACGGCCAGGTACAATTCGAACCTCCTCTGGCTCGTCCGTGACCAGATTTCGCTTTTCTGCCTCATTGACGATAGCCCCTGCTAGGGGATGCTCAGAGACGCTCTCCAGCGACGCTGCAAGTCGTAGAAGCTCATTCTCCCCAAGGCCAGAGGCATCCTCAATATGCGAGAGGTTAAGCTTTCCGACAGTAAGCGTCCCGGTCTTGTCGAATGCAATCGTGTCAATTTTCGCGAGCAACTGCAGCGCAGCCGCGTTTCGGATCAAGATGCCACGCCTGGCAGCGCGCCCTGTACCCACAACGATTGCCGTAGGAGTTGCCAATCCCAGCGCACAAGGACATGCTATGATGAGGACGGACACAAACCGAAGCAAAGCATTGTCGAGAACAGGCTCTGGACCCATGACCCACCAAACAACGCCCGTGAGTACGGCGATAACCAGTACGACAGGGACGAATACAGCAGCAACCCGGTCTGCCATCTGCTGAACGGGCGCTTTTGTTGCCTGCGCCTTGGATACAAGATGCGCGATCTGGGCCAACATCGTGTCCGGACCAATGCGGGTCACCTCAAACGTCAGAACACCAGACGTATTGGTCGTTCCCGCTACAACGGTATCGCCCACCGTTCGCAGGACCGGGACGGATTCTCCCGTAACCATAGCTTGATCCACCGGACTTTCCCCGCTTATTACACGTCCGTCTGCAGGAATTCGCTCGCCCGGAAGAACCCGCACCAGATCTCCAAGAACGAGCAACTCGGCAGCGACTTCTTCAGTCCTGCCATCAACTACCAGTCGGGCTACATGCGGTTGAAGGGCTTTCAGTCGAGCAATAGCTTCGCCTGTCCTGCTTTTGGCCCTTTCCTCCAGGTACCGCCCAATCAGGATGAAGCTGACAATCAGTGCCGCCGCCTCGAAATAGACGGGTGGCATACCGTCAGAACCAACACGCTCCGGGAAGAGGATGGCAAACGTGGAGTACCCAAAGGCCGACCCAACACCCAGTGCGACAAGGGTATTCATGTCCGTACCGCCATACCTGACCGCGGTCCATGCAGCGGAAAAGAACGGGGCGCCTGCATAGAGTACGACCGGAACAGCGAGAAAGAACTGAATCCAATGTTCGTTCGGAAGTCCCAGGGACCCATGACTCATGGCAATGACAGCCAAGGGTACGCTCAACACAAGACTCACGACAAGCCGGGTGCGCATGCGTCGCTCTTCGAGCCTGGCCCTATCGGATGGTGAAATGCCCTCGGATGATGAGCTCGGGCGCAACTGATTGATCACGTCCGTTACGTAGCGCCCGCTCACGATGGCACCCAAATATTCGATTTGGACATCGACCCCATCTCCTCTTGCGCAGACATGTATATCCACTATGCCGTTGGTCTGACCGAAGGCTTGGGCCAGTTCGTTTGCTCTTCGGCCTGCCTGTTCCCCTTCAAAACGAGCCTCGGCAAGCGAGACCTTTACATCGTAGCCCGTTTTCCTGATTGCATCGACGAGTTGATCCACACCTGGCCCTTTCTCACTCAGGGTGACGAGTGCCTCTGCAGCTGCATAATTGACGCCGGCATGCTCTACCCCTTCCATCTTCCCCAGTTTCCGTTCAATACGAAGGGCACACGCTGCACAGGTCATCCCTTCCACGGGAATACGGACATCCGCAGAAGCTGAACGTTTAGATGTTTCTGAGTCGTTGTGGGTCATGTTTTCTCTGCCGAGACCGACGCGACTAGGCAGAATAGAAAATAGCTTTTGAACGTATTTGATCCTGCCTGCTCAGGGGAGTAGAACAAATCCGTGTTTGCTTCATCTAATTGGCTTCTCCCTCCTGCGCTCCACGGACTTATCTCATGAAGCGATCGACCAAGACCTACGTCACCATCTATGACGTTGCCCAGCATGCTGGGGTGGCCATTTCAACTGTTTCCCGGGTCCTCAACGGATCCCCAGATGTCTCTGAAGTTACGCGCGCGAAAGTCGAACAGGCCATTGCCGACCTGAAGTACCACCCCAACCGGACAGCCCGCTCGCTGGCTCAGCAGGACGTACGCTCCCTCGCCGTTGCTCTGCCTTCCTTTACGGCTCCTTTTCAGAATGAACTCTTGAAAGGAATCCGGTCTTATCTGCGCGAAATCGATCACGATCTGCTGATTTGTGACTTGGGCTCGACCAACCAGGAAGCGGCCCTAAAAAAATTCCTGTCACGAGGTGCGGTAAGTGGCCTGCTTCTTTGCGGTGTTCCTGTCTCCGACCGCTTGGCTACAGAGCTGGCATCGGGTCGTTCTCCCTGCGTACTCGTCGGGCATCGACACCCCGATTTTGATTCCTGGACATGGGACGATCGAGCCGGAGCCCATGCGGCAGTCAATCATTTGATCAAGCAAGGACACCGCCGGATTGCGATGATCAACTCCCAAGAACACAGCGAGTCTCAGAAAGAACGCATTGAGGGATACCAAGAGGCGTTAAAGCAAGCCGGAATCGAGCCTGATACTTCCTGGCTGGTTAAGGGCGCCCCGCAATACCATGGTGGTTACTCCGAAGAAGACGGCCAGGATGCCATGAATAGCATCCTTAATAATCTTCCGGAGGTGACGGCCGTTTTCTGTAGCTCGGATGTGCAGGCGATTGGTGCTCTTGCTGCCCTGCGCGCCGCTGGAAAATCCGCACCAAAGGACATGGCCATTATCGGCTACGACGACATTAAAACCAGCCGTTTCATTGGTCTCTCCAGCGTAGATCAACAGATCCAGGCCATTGGACGGGCTGCGGCGGAATGCCTGTTTGACCGCGTCAGCGAGGATTCCTTTTCCACGGACTTTCAAGATCACGTCATCCAGCCTCGCCTGTCTGTACGCAGATCCAGTATGACCTTTTAGCGATATGAATGAAAGCGTTGTCCAGGCCCAACTGGATGCCACGGTTCAAACGACTTCCTTCGACTTCCTGGACCACCGTTACGGAGGAAAAGTACGCGACACGTACCGGCACGCCGATCATCTTCTCCTCGTCACAACCGATCGAATATCGGCTTTCGATCATATCCTCAAGCAGACCATTCCCTTCAAGGGTCAGGTACTCAATCGCCTCGCAGCGTGGTTCTTCGAGCAAACAGCCGATATCGTTCGCAATCACGTGGTTTCCGTGCCGGACCCCAACGTCACACTGGCCCAGCGATGTACCGCCTTACCTGTCGAGTTTGTCGTTCGCGGCTACCTGGCTGGCCATGCCTGGCGCGTTTATCGGGATGGCGGTCGAGCACTTTGCGGAAAATCACTTCCTGACGGGCTGAGGCAAAACAGTCGCCTTCCAGAGCCCATGCTTACCCCGGCTACCAAAGCGGCGGAAGGACACGACGAGGATATTTCTAGGTCAGGGATCCTGGAGCGGAATATTTTGTCCGAATCACTTTTTGACGAACTCGAGCGCATCAGCTTGGCGTTGTTCGAACGAGGCACGCAAAAAGCTGCGGAGCGCGGACTCATCCTCGTCGACACCAAGTATGAGTTTGGTCTGGACGATGAGGGACAGATCGTACTCATCGATGAGATTCATACGCCAGATTCTTCCCGCTACTTCTACAAGGACACGTACGAAGAGCTTTTGGCTGCTGATCAACCCCAGCGTCAGCTTTCGAAGGAATTTGTGCGAGAGTGGCTCATGGATCACGGTTTTCAGGGCCTGGATGGTCAGGTCTTGCCTGATCTATCCGATACATTCCGTGTTCAGGTGGCGATGCGCTATATCGAATTGTTCGAGCAGATTACCGGGATGCAATTCATTCCCGACACCAGTCAAACCCCCATCGATCGAATTGCCTCGAACATTCGCTCAGTACTGTAGCGCCTGCCCACCCACCTGGCACGCTACTCGGTCATCGAACCCAGTCGTCGCCTTGCCACTCGGTAGTACCGTCAGCGAAATGCTCTTTTTTCCAGACCGGGACGGATACTTTAAGCTCATCAATCAAAAACCGTGCTGCCTCGAAAGCAGGTCCACGGTGCGCAGAGGCTACTCCAATCAAGACGCTTGCCTCAGATACCGGCACAATTCCCGTCCGGTGAATTAACCCGATTCGCAGCACGTCCCACTGCTCACCAGCCTTTACGGCCAGCTTCTCCATCTCCCTGCGAGCCATGGATTCATGGGCCTCGTATGAAAGCTGCTCTGTTACGCGCTCTCCCGTAATCCTGCGCGTTGTCCCTCCGAAAATTGCGATTCCGCCACCCTCGGCGGCCGCCAGGAACGCCCACAACTCATCGAGAGAAAGCGGGGCGGCCTGAATGTCTACCTTGATTTCCATGCTTTGGCGCGAATCCAACATGCTAGTTACCGACTTGCGTCACCCCCCAGAAACGGGTGTCAGCAGGGCCACTTCGTCACCGTCCTCAAGAATACGGTCTTTCTGGACCCATTCGTCATTCACTGCGACTCTCAACACGTTTTCCAATTCGGAAATAGCTGCTTCACGTTCCGACAGTACTTTCACGAGTTGACGAGACGTCGTGCCTTCAGGGACAGATTCTGTCCAGGCCGAGGTCCCCAACTGCTCCCGTAATCGGGCAAACACATTCACTATTACGGTCATGCGATCTCTGAGATGGCGACTCTGATGGCCTCAAGATCTGGTAGGTTTCCTGGGTTCTCAAGAACTTCAGCGTACTGGATGACGCCGTCCCGATCAATCAGAAAGGCGCTCCGTTTTGCGATGCGGTCGTACTTCATCGGACCGAAATTGGCATCGTACTTGGCACCAAATGCAGCAGACACTTCTCCATCGTGATCTGACAGTTGCTCGATTTTGAACGCGTTGGCTTTGGCGAACTCTGCCTGAGTAAACAGTGTGTCGGTAGATACTCCGAAAACCTGGGCTGGGGCGTAAGCATCCAGATCATTGGATACCATATTCAATTCATTCGTGCAGACACCGGTGAAGGCTGCCGGATAAAAAAGAAGCAATACGGGCCCTTTAGCACACGCATCCGAGAGGGTTACCGGACGCTTTCGAGTGTTGAACAGAGTGAAATCAGGAGCTTTTTGTCCTTTGGTCATGATCTGGCTTTACCTGCTTCTGATGGCTTGTATCGGATGTAGCCTGGAAGCCACTTTTGATGGAACCCAGGAAGAGAGTACACACAGCGCCAACGTCAACAATGCAACCATGACAAAGTCGATAGCGCTCAGATCGATCGGTGCGGTGCTCATATAATAGGCCTCAGCTGGCAATGGGATGATCCCGAACCGCAACTGAGCCCACGCCAAAATGAGTGCTCCCAATTCTCCCAGTATTACACCCGCTATGCCAATAAGAAACCCCAGTCGCACGAAGATGCGGCGTCGCATTCGGGATGTGGCACCCATGCCTGCCAAAATTCCCATATCCCGCTGCTTTTCGAGGATGATCATCAGCAGTGTCCCAATAATATTGACCGCCGCCACGAAGATGATGATGGAAATGATGAGGGGAATTATGCTTTCCTGAAGAGCCACCCAAGCATACAGGCTCCGGTAGATTTCCGTAACCGGCCTGGCAATGGCTGGGAAGTCGAGAATCTCATCGAGCCTGTTTGCCGCATCGACAAACGCTACGCCATCGGCTACCCGCACATCAAAACGCGAGACCTGATCCGTGGCGTATCCGAGCAATGCGCGGGCCTCGTTCAAATCGGCAAACACATACAGATCATCAAAATCAGCCAAGGATGACTCGTAGATCCCCGTAACCCGGAATTGGCGTATTGTGGGCGACTGATTCATCCCACCTCCTGCATCCTGAACCGAAAAGGCCGTCAAGCGATCACCAGTATGCACGCCCAGAGAGCGAGCAAGCGAGGCGCCAATAATCATACCCGGCACTTCTGAGTCCGTGATGAGCGCGCTTGATCCTGCTACAAGCGATGATGCAATGAACTCGGGTATACGAGAAGTGCCCCAGACTGAAACACCATCGATGTCCCTGGCTGAGCGTCTCAGAAGAATGAATTCCTGAACTACCGGGGCCACATCCGTCAGAATGGCCTGTGTTTCCAGCAAAGACTGAAGGTCTGACGCTCCATTGAGCGGCTCATCTCGAATGCTCTGAACCTGGACATGGGCCGCAAACCCCGTGATTTTCGACTCAATCTCGCCGCTGAATCCGCGTACAATGGCCAGTGCCAGAATGAGAGCTGTCACACCGACCGCAACACCACCCACAGAGATCCAGGTAATCAGCCGCAAGAACCCTCGCCCTTCGGCTTGTCCGTGTGCGCCATACAGATAGCGTCGTGCTATAAAAGATTCTGGTCGGAAGGACATGACTGCGCGGATGTTCGTGTCGCTATGACGCTCGGGTCCGTGCTCGGATCCGCATTCGGGTCAATCAAGACTCGGCTACCACCCTCCCTCACATACCAGAACCTCGCACGACCGGCTGTTCGTGCCTCACCTGTGGCTATAAAACACGTCAGCCACAGAAGACCGCAAGTCCTCGACTATGGGCTGCAGTGACGGATCGGCCAGCATATCGGCGACATCGGTATCGATA
>CALIKL010000064.1 GCA_938018055.1 uncultured bacterium | reverse complement strand
TCCGGGATCCTGGAGATCATTGCAGGTCTGGGTGTGTTCGTCTCACGATTTCGGCGCGCGGCGGGCCTGTTCATGATCCTGATCATGATCGGTGTCTTTCCAGCAAACCTGCACATGGCACTGAATCCTGGAGACTTTCCGGACATGCCCGCGTGGTTCCTCTTCGTCCGGCTGCCCCTTCAAGGCGTACTGATTTGGTGGGCCTGGGTGGCTACCCGCGTGAAAGGGTGAGGCCCGCGGCCTCCCGGTGGGTAGTCGCATGAAGATCGCCCGTCAATTCCGGCGACTCGGCATAGCCCCCGGACAGCAAGCACAGTAATGGAATCTCCCGTCCAAGAACCTCCTCCAGAATGAATCGGTCACGTCGGTGCAAACCGTCCCGCGACAACGACAGTCGACCGTATCGATCACCATCCAGCACATCCACACCTGCGAGGTAAATCACCAGGTCGCACGCAAAGCGGTCAAGCGCCCCGGCAACCGCAGGCTGAATTGCATCCATATAGGCGTCATCTCCTGTGTCGTCGGGCAGACCAATATCCAAGGTCGAGTCAACTTTATGGAAAGGGTAGTTCTTTTCCCCATGAATGGACATGGTGAAGACATCGTCATCGTCCTGGAAGATGGCTGCCGTACCATTTCCTTGGTGCACGTCCAGATCGATGACCATGGCGCGCCGAATCCAACGCGACCGTTTCAATGCCTTAATGGCGACGCCCACGTCATTGAGGACACAAAACCCTTCACCATGACCCGGAAATGCGTGGTGCGTCCCGCCGGCGAGATTGGCCGCCAGCCCGTCTTCCAGCGCCATGTGAGCCGCATTCATGGTGCCCTGCACGGCGTGGCGTGAACGCTTGACGAGCGCCTCGCTCCAGGGAAGTCCCATCTTGCGTTCCTCTTTCTTGGTCAGCGTCCCTCCAGCCAAAGCATCGAGATACGAACGGTCGTGTACCAGCAACAAATCTGCCCAATCAGCTTCGCGAGGAGCTACCACATCCGCTTCTGAGATCAACCCTTCGTCGAGCAAAGTCCGATGCAGCGCCGGAAATTTCCCCATGGGAAATGGGTGCTTTTCGGGCAGCGGCACGAAGTAATCTGAGGTGTAAGAAACGCGCATGCCGACCCAACAGATCGATGCAGCGCATGATCCGGGTACGCCGTTCTCACCGCATCATCCTGACAATTAATTCGTAGCTTGACCCAAATGGCGGTCAAGGAATGGTTTCCTGATCCCACAGTGAACGCTCTCTGCATGACGTCCCTTCGTCACCATATCGTTTTGAACATGTGCTCCCTGCTGATTTTGGCAGGGCTGATGACGGCTTCCTTTCATGAGCTGTCGCACTTCATGCAGCCCATGGGCGACGAAGAGGCGCATGGTACTGTGGGCAATCCTGTTGCCAACCCTGACGAGAGCGTCGTTCTCGAGCATGTCGATTGTCCGACGTGTGTGTTGGCTGCTTCCCTCAGCGCTGTCGAAACGGTGCCCACATTCGTCTCTTCAGACGAAATGCGTTCGTCGGGCCTGAAGCTTGCTTCTCAGACTCCAGAGGAGCTTTCGGCCTTCGCATTCGACGCCCGCGGTCCCCCGAATTCGCAAGGTTAATCGTCCGGCAACTCTGAAGGGCTTCCAGTTTAGACTCACTTCGATTGAGGAATTGAGTCCGGACGATTCCAGACGAGCGGCACGATTCCAAATACGTCCTTGCTGCTAGCGCGATAATCACGTCCGTGGATATGTACCCACCGCGAACTTGATTACCCTGCTCCTTTCCTCTCCTGCTGGCAGCAATCGCCTGTCTTCGACCATTGGTCACTTCGAATACTTCGTTGGATTCGTGTGACCTGAATTGCGATTTCGTCATGACCCGCCCCAAGCTATTGTCAGCCCGACCGTCTGCTTTTCCCATTCACATATCCTTGTCTTCTTTGTCCAGTCGAGTCCTTCTGGGATTGTGGCTGGCGGCCGTTTCAGTGTACCTGAATACTCCGGACGTTGCGACAGCTCAACCGGCACGTACACCCATTGAGCTCGATCGACTCACTGGCGCAATTGACCTGGATGGTCACATCACGGAGTCCGCATGGGACGCCATCGATCCTTTGCCGCTCGTCATGTACGGCCCTACCTATAAGGGTACCATAACAGAGCGAACGGAAATCAGAATCGGATATGACGACGAGCACATCTACGTGTCTGGTCGGCTCTATCACTCGGACATTTCGAATCTCCGGGCCAATTCGCTGTATCGGGATCGTTGGAGCGGCGATGAAACCTTTGCCGTCCTCATTGACTCATTCAATGACAACGAGAATGCGCTCTGGTTTTACGTGATGCCACTTTGCACGCGCTCAGACCTTGCCATCTCGGATGATGCGGCCCTGGGACGTCGGTCGCAGAATGAAGACTGGAACACGTTTTGGGATGCGGCTTGCACCATCACGGATGAGGGTTGGTTCGCCGAAATGCGTATTCCATTCACCAGCCTAGGCTTCCAGTCCGATGGGGAGCGAGTGGAAATGGGAATCACCACCTATCGGTGGATGACCAACAACCACCGATACATCTATCCGGACATCCCACCCGAGTGGGATCGTGGTTTTACCAAGCCGTCCCTGGCCCAGGACGTCATCCTGAGAGACATCGAGCGGCGTAATCCAATCTACGTCACGCCGTACGGCCTGGGCGGTACGGAGCGCCTACCTGTGCTGAATGATTCCGAAACGGAATACGAAGGAGATAATACCCGCACGGGTGAATTCGGCCTGGACGTCAAGTACAGCTTGACCAGCAATCTTACGCTGGATGCTACCTACAACACTGATTTTGCGCAGGTTGAGGCGGACGATCAACAAATCAATCTGACGAGATTCTCGCTGTTTTTTCCAGAGAAGCGACGGTTCTTCCAGGAGAGAAGCGGCATTTTCGAGTTCGGGACGGGAGCAGGAGGTACCCGTCTATTCCACAGTCGACGCATTGGCTTAGCCAACGGCAGACCCATTCCGATGCTTGGTGGCGGACGATTGGTCGGCCGCGTTGGAAAGTGGGACTTGGGACTCGTAAACCTGCAGACCGATGCTCAAGGCGTTATCCCGTCTGAGAATTTTGGAGTCGCAAGGCTGCGACGGAATGTGCTCAATCCCCTTTCGACTGTTGGTGGCATTCTTACGACGCGCGTTGCGGAAGACGGAGGAAGAAACCTGGCTTGGGGATTTGACACGATCCTGAATGTGACGGGAGAAGAGTTTCTCACGATCAAGGTGGCTCAGACATCCGATCACGAAGCACACGACGACCATGACCACGATCACGATCATGACGAATCCTCCTTCGATCTTCTCGAATCATCCCACTTCCTGCTGAATTGGCAGCGGCGCAATATCAGTGGTTGGAGCTATGACCTGGAGTTCATCCGTTCGGGAGAGAATTACAACCCGGAAGTCGGATTCATTCGTCGCAATGGCTACACCTATGTGAGCCCTGATTTCGAATATCAATCGTTCAAGGGCGAGGACTCGCGATTTCGCCGCATTTGGTGGGGTAATTGGACGTACATCTACTGGCAGAATGAGAGTCGTGACGTAGAAACGTCGTGGATTCACCCGTTCTGGTTTGCCGAGACGAAGAATGGAGCCACTCTTCTGCTCTCAACCGAACACTGGTATGAGAGCGTGGCTTCTGCCTTCTCAATGTCACCGGACGTCGAAGTACTCGCTGACGACTATTCATTCCACAACATCTGGCTTGCCGCAGGCCCCCCGGATGCCTGGTATTTCCGCCCCAACCTGACTCTTCGCTCGGGCACGTTCTACGATGGATGGAAGTCCTCCATTCAAGCCTCCTCAAACTGGAATCTATCGAAACACCTCGAGCTGGCTCCAGGATATGAATTGAATGTGATCCGGTTTGGTCATCGGGATCAGAAACTGACAACCCACCTTGCTCGCCTGCGCATACAGGCCGCTGCCAATTCCAAGCTCTCGGCTACAGCATTTCTGCAGTACAACACCCTGCGAGAGACGTTCAACATCAACGCGCGTCTGCGCTACAACGCCCGCGAAGGCAATGACCTTTGGATCGTGTACGATGAGGGGATCAACACCAGCATTGGTCATCACGAAGGCCACAACCACATCCCCCTTCCCCGCTCCGCAAGGCGAGCGCTGCTGATCAAATATTCCCACACCTTTATCTGGTAATGGGCAACAGAAAGCCGCTCAACGGAACAGAGATCGTGGCTAGCGATTCCTTCGAACGCATACCCACGGGTCACGCAACGACTTACCAATGCTCAGCTTAACCGACATCAAGCACCGATACGGAGACGATACCGTCCTCGATCTTCCTTCCTTGGAGGCCGAGCAGGGATCGCATCATCTGATCCTGGGACACTCTGGAAGCGGGAAAACCACGTTGCTTCACATCCTGGCTGGACTTCGAAAGCCGAGCGAGGGCTCTGTGATCGTTGCCGACCAAGAGCTTGAAGCGTTGAGTGGCCACTCCCTGGACCGATTCCGTGGTCGCAACATTGGAATCGTTTTCCAGCGTATGCACCTGCTGGCTACGCTTTCGATTGAAGACAATTTGCTCATGGCTCCTTACCTGGCGGACTTGAGCCAGGGTCGGGATCGCATTCGCGAGGTACTTGCCACCCTCGATATGGAGCATAAGGTCAGCGCGTTTCCACATGAGCTCTCCCATGGACAGCGGCAACGTATTGCAATCGCGAGAGCTGTAATGAATCATCCAAAGGTCCTGCTCGCAGACGAGCCCACGGCCAGTCTGGACGATGATAGAGCGGAAAAAGTGTTGGCGTTGCTGGTGGATCAAGCGCGCGCAAATAATGCCACATTGGTAGTAGCCACGCATGACCGGCGCATCGTGGATCACTTCGAGCACACACTGATTCTTGCGGATGGCCGGGAGGTGACCGCATGAATCTGCTTCGACTAAGCGCTTCCTACATCCGACAACGCATGCTCAGCACGATCCTCAATGTGCTGGTCCTGGCGCTAGGCATTGCCACCATCATCGTACTTCTGATCTTGAGTACGCAAGTGCGGGACAACCTGTCCAACAACTCGCGTGGTATCGACGTGGTTGTGGGAGCAAAGGGTAGCCCCATGCAGCTCATTCTAGCTGCGGTCTATCACATTGACGCCCCCAGTGGGAATATTCCCATGGACGAAGCCGAGCGGGTGATGAATGACCGCGCAGTGGGCAAGGCGATTCCTATGGCGCTCGGCGATTCCTATCAGGGATTCCGAATTGTGGGGACAACCGCCGAGTATCCTGAGCACTACGAAGCAGCGGCAGGTGAAGGACGGCTCTGGGAACGCGAAGGCGAAGCAACAATCGGAGTGCGAGTAGCCCGAGAGACTGGGCTTTCAATTGGTGACACTTTCGAGAGCTCACATGGTCTCACCGCCGCCAGCGGAGAAACCCACGACGAAGAGCCGATAGAGGTTGTTGGGATCCTCGCAGAGACCGGCACGGTCATGGATCAGCTGATTTTGACAAGTGTCGAGACCGTTTGGCACGTACACGGTATCGAACATGATCATGACGATGGACACAGCCACGATGATGACGAGCATGCGCATGAGGACGATGCTCATGACCATGACGAAGACGATCCAGACCATGTGCACGAAGAAGACGGAGATTCCGACGCATCAGCTTCAAGGCCGACTGGTCGGCAGCGTGGCACACCACCCGAGGCTGAATACACAGCAATTCTGATTTCATACTCATCTCCCATGGCGGCCGCTGTGTTTCCCCGTTGGGTAAACAATGAAACCGACTTGCAAGCAGCTGCGCCCGCTTACGAGACATCGCGTCTGTTCAACATGCTTGGTGTTGGCTTTGACGCCTTGCGGGTCTTCGGTCTTGTACTGATTCTCGCTGCCCTCCTGAGCGTCTTTGTCGCGCTAATAAACGCATTGAAGGAACGCCGCTATGATCTCGCGATGATGCGAACCTTGGGGGCGTCCCGGGTGAAGTTGATGGCGCACGTCCTGCTGGAAGGACAAATACTCGCAGGTATGGGTGCTGTGCTTGGCCTCGTGATTGGTCACGGAGCGGCGGCCATCCTTGCTTCAGCGGTTCAGCAAAGCCGTGGAATGGCCATCGACGGCTTTGCGTTTGCCCCCGGTGAGGGATGGATCATCCTTCTCGCGCTTGGAGCAGGTCTAATTGCCTCTTTGATTCCGGCAATCCAGGCCTACAAGACTGATATTTCGACTACCCTTGCTGAGGGCTAAACCGATTGAACGATGCCTAGATTATTCTCGTTGCTCTTTGTATGTCTGCTTGTCTCGCCAGCGCTTGCGCAGGAACGGGTCGGATGGGATACGCTCGGACGCGTTTCTTTTGAAGAGCAGATAGAAGATGATGGCTGGATTACCTACATCCCGACCTTTTCAGATGAGGTACAAGCCCTTGACGGTCAGACGGTCCGATTGGCTGGATTCATGATCCCGCTGGACTTTTCCCAGATCCAGTCGAATTTCCTGATCAGCATGTTACCCGGAGATGGCTGCTATTTCCATATGCCTGGTGGTGCAGAGTCTATTGCTGAAGTCCAGGCCGAGGAAGGGGTGGAGTTTTCATACGACACGATTGAAATGGTTGGGACGCTTCAGGTACTGAAGGACGACCCGTACGGCTTGCTGTATCGCATTGTCGACGCCAAGCCGGTCGACAACTAGCGCCAAAGGCATTCATTCCATGAGATCACTTCGAGTAGAGTCATTCGCCGACCTGGTCGGTATTGCTGGCTCGGTGGTGTGCGCCGTTCATTGTGTTGCGGCACCCACGTTGATGGTAATCGGAAGCGCAGTCCCTTCCATCCTTTTGGGCGATGAAGCCTTTCATAAGGCCATGCTTTGGTTTGTGGTGCCCACGGCATTACTGGCGTTTGGACTGGGCTGTCGCAGGCACAAAGATGGGAAGACCATTCTTCTAGGCTCGGTTGGCCTGATTGGGATGGTTCTCTCAACTCTGCTGTTGCACGACCTGATCGGTGAGACGGGCGAGCGCATCGTCGTGCTGATCTCCGCCGGCATTCTCGTTTCTGCCCATGTACGGAATTTCAGATGCTGCCGCGCCGAAGGATGCGAGCATTCCCATGGCTGATTCCAGTGATGCGCTCGTCTGACGGCCTCGAGTAACCCCACCCATTCAATCCGCAAGAGTCATGCGTCCCTTCCTGCTGGCCATTCTGGGTTTGTTTTTTTCGATCACCATCGTGCCGCGTGCCGTTGCGCAGGACGGACCATCTGTTTTGATCGTCACGGCTCACCCTGACGACGATGCCTCGTTTGCGGCAACCATTCACCGCATTACACATGAGCTGGACGGAACGGCTGACCTGGTGCTCATTACGGATGGCGCGGGCGGCTACCGCTTTTCAACGTTCGCCGAAGACATCTATGGCCTCGAGCTGACCAATCAGGAGGTGGCAGAGAAGCATTTGCCTGCAATCCGGAAGAAAGAGCTGATGGCCGGCGGTGCCATCATCGGACTGCGCGACTACGTATTCCTGGATCAACCAGACAAAGGGAAAACGTTTGATGCCGATGCCGTGATGGAAAACGAGTGGGATGTGGAACTGGTCGCACGCGTACTGGACCGCGTTCTGGCTGAAGGCGACTATGATTTCGTGTTCACCATGATTCCGCATCCCACGACACACGCTCACCATAAGGCTGCGTCCATCTTTGCCCTAGAGGCGGTGAATAGAATGACGGAAGACCGTCCGGTCGTTTTGGCTGGAGGCTCCTTGGACACCTTTCCGCCCGAGTCCTTTGAATTCCGCATGCTGGACGGCCACCCGCTGACGACACTCAGCTCGGAGCACGGGCCTTGGGGTTTCAACCGGAACACCAAGCTTGGCCTGGATGACCGCCTGAACTACAACATCATCCGGAACTGGCTGATTGCGGAGCACAAGAGCCAAGGGACCATGCAGACCTACATGAGCCTTGGCGACTCCTGGGAGACTTACTGGCTCTACGAAATGAATGGCACCGATGCTGCGGAAGCGGTGCAGACGCTGTTCGATGCCGTGTTGGACATCGAGTAAGAGCCTAACCCGTCTACGCACGTACTCCCCGACCGCTCAGTCACGTGCCGAAGGGCGCCAGGCCTCTACCAGGACCCGTACATCGGATTCGGAAGCAGGACGTATTGCCCGTCGTTGTCGGCCATCAGCGCCTCCACGTCCGCTGATTCCTGCGTGACACCTGCGAAATCCTCGATGTTGTCTCCCACTTGCATCACGATGGTTGATGCCGGGAAGTCCGAGTGTCTTCCACCGTCGGGGTTGAAGCAGCTGCTGGAGCCGTCCGTAACCTGCTGACGTCGCAGGTCCTTGTCGTTGAATCGCGTCCGGTTGTCAACGGAGGATTCATCCGCGGCGCTCCTTCCCATCAGACAGGCGTTGTCCGTCGAGATGGAAAGGCCCGTGGCCAACATGTTGCTCCAGGTGTGGTTGTCTTGCGGACGATCACGGTTGGTCACGAACACGACACGGCCACCCAGTTCAAACACAGCGCTGATGAAGTCGTCTGCGCCAGGGACAATCCCTGCCTGTTCGCTGGCGACCCATTCGGCCCAGGTTGCCGGCGTAAAAGATCGCCCAGTTCGATCGAGGCCAACCTGATAAGCACTGTTGTCGAGGACTGTCTCATCGACATCCATCACAACGGCCCAAGGTGTTTCGGGCAGCGTCATCGCCCGAAGCGAGGATTCGGCTTGCTCGTAGATGGATGTCGTCAAAAAGGCGTATTCCTTGGACGCTGTCTGCCAGGTGACCGAATTGGAAAGCGGCAGCTGGCCGTACTCCATCGTCAGGGACACGGCGCAGTGATCACTCAGCATCGCATCCGGGTCCATGTCGTCAAAGTCGTGCGCCATGGCCGAGGTGACCAGTGCGGGATCCTGCATGTTGCCCATGAGGATATGATCGATGGGCGCTGGGTACCACGGATGGCAGCCGATCATGTCCGCAGTAGTAATCACCAGGCTCGAAGGCGACCCGTCGCTGTTGTCGCTTACCAGTCGGGTCAACTGGTTGTATGGCGCAGAGAGCCGGTGATTGAAATCACCCAGGATCAGATATGGGTTTGATGACGCTTCTTTCTCTTCAACCCAGGCATCCAGGACCGGTGCTTGTTGGGCGAACGTCTGACAGGCATCGGAGTCTGCACGCGAGAAATCATCCACAAAGCAGCCGCTCTTGAGATGTACGTTCAGCAGATCGATCTCACCCAGCGGGGTGGAAACGGTCAGCTCCATACCGTGCCGCAATCCAGGATTGTCCAGGCCGAGCTCGTCGAAATCAGCCTGACTCAACACCTCGATGTCGTTGGAAACGGCAAATGCCAGCTTTTGCTGCGTGGACGTGTTTCCGCTACCCCGGCATTCATAAGGATCGCTGTCGGGCCGTTCGGACAGAAACAGCTGCCATTCGTCTTCCGGGAATACCAGCGCAACGGCCTCGAGGGAAGCGACCTCCTGCAGGGCCACGATGTCAGCATCAAGCCGCTGTGCATAGGCGCGCAGTGCGAACAGCTCATCTTCCGATCGGGGACGGCATCCGGTATCGATCGGGGCTGCCAGATGTTCAACATTCCATGCAACGACGCGAAGCGCCTCCGGACTTGGGGTCAGCGAAGTCGACGCGGCGTCTGAATCTGCTGCTGAATCGGCTTGGGGGGCGCATGCCGACAGCGTCAGGCTGAGAGCTGCTACTAGACCGAGGGCCGACAGGAAGTGCGAGTGAGTGTTCATGGGGCTACGTTTCATCAAAAGAAGCTCGTTCAGTTGGCCGCACCATCGCTAAAAATGCAGGCGGTACAACAGTCTTACATTGCGCCCGGGTTCGGGCATGACGCTTTTCACGCGGGACAAATGATCCCGATAGGTCGTGTTGGTCAGATTGTCCATGGCCAGTGTGACCGTGTGCAACATACCACCGCGGACGAAGTGCATCTGGGCCGCCAAGTCAGGCACGACGTACCCGTCCGTAGGCTCTTCAAATGGACCAAGCCGAGTCTGCTGGGAGGCGCCGCGTAGGGATGCGGTCCACTTGACCAGGTCCCCGTTGCGGACAAAAGCGAGTCTACCTTTCAGCGGCGGAGTCCACGGAATCGGTGTTCCCGAATCGGTTAGCTCACCACGGACCCAGCTGAAGGTGGATTGCACTTCATGGCGGGATCCCAAATCAACCTGGATGCTCCCCTCGGCACCGAACAGGCGTGCATCGTTTCCGGTGTATTGGTAGATGGGCACATAGATGCGAAAGTTCAATTCGCCGGTATTCCGAGGAAAGATGTAGCCTTCGAACTGATTGACGAATACGGCCGCCGTTCCGGAAACGCGCTCCTTGTTGAGCAACAGGGTCAGCTCGGCGCCCGCTCCGATCTCCTCGGGCAAATCCGGGTTTCCAACCTCGAAGGAGTACGCAGCGAGGTGTGGTCCTTCAGACAGCAATTCTTCAATACCAGGCAAGCGAAGGCTTCGCATGGCCATGGCTCGTGCGGACCATCCATCGCCGAGATCCTGAAGCACGGAAAGGGATGCCGATAGGCCGCCGAGCGAACGCTGTCGGACTTCGCCTATATCGGAGTTGAATTCAGATGATGGCGTGACCACACGCGAGTCGAATCGCAGTCCCGCTTCAAGAATCGTGCTTCCGATATGGAAGTCCTGGTAGGCAAATCCGGCAATGGTTCGCTCGGTCGTCGCCGGGGTGAAGGAAAATCCTCCCGCGACATAGTCCCGGAATTCGGCCCACAGACCAACGGCTCCTCGGTCGAAGAAGCCCCATCGTCCCGTGTGCGCCGTCAGTTTGGTGCTCCAAGTGAGGACACCGTATTCGATGCCGAGGGCTCCGCTGGATTCAAACTCCTGATGGAAGTACCGCGTCCACGTCCCGACCCATTCGAGGCGGTCAATCCAGGGTTTCGGTCGCAGCAATTCTGCGCGATACTCAGCCCGCTTCCGGTCCACCGAAATGGATACCCCGTTGGGATGGGCACCGACGAAGCCACCCGGAATACCATAGTCGGAATCATATAGGGACCCGTTGAATCCGACATATCCCCACGAACGGATCCAACTGATCCCCGCTTCACCGGTCCACGAAGAGAGATCCGTGTTACCCAGTCGACCCGCAGGTGTCCTGACATCATGGGCCTCCCGCGCCGTTCCACTCGCATGGATGGCAAACGAGCTGCCGACCGGAGCAGCCATGGAAAAGCCGGACGCAAGCCCCGAGCTGACACTTTGAGCCTGCAGGGTCGCGTTGGCGTGAATATGATCAGGCACTGACGACAGTACCGATTCCTTTACGACATTGATGGCTCCGGCCATCGTATTGGATCCGTAGATCAAGGCGGCTGGGCCTCGCACGATTTCCATGCGTTCTGCTGCCAGGGGGTCTACCACCAATGCATGGTCTGAAGACGTTTGCGAGAGATCGCCGGTACGAGAACCGTTTTCGAGGACCAGCAGTCGCTCACCTCCAAGTCCACGCAACACGGGCCGTGCCGGTGCCGGGCCCATGGAACGCATACTGAGGCCCGGCAGGTCGTTCAAGGTTTCGGCGATAGTGGTCCCCAGGTGCTCGCGCAGCTGCTCCCCTTTCAATTCCTGCTCCGTGACGATGGCCTCGCCGACGCTGCGATCGCCCTGGACGACAACCTCGTCGTGCACGATCACTTCCGGATCCATGAAGAAGGTGATGCGCAGGGTGTCCTCACCCGACACGTCGATGACTCGGGTCAGATTCTCGTAGCCGATACGGCTGATCTGCACGGAGTGCGGACCATCAGGCACATTGGCGATGCGAAAAATCCCCAGAACGTCCGACGTGGCGGAGCGGCGGATTTCTTCGAGGAAGACCAGGGCGAATTCAACCGGATGGTTGTCATTCGTCGAACGGATGGAGCCCTCAATGACCGTGGCCTGAGACAATACTGGCCGCGGGGCAAGCCCCGCGGCCAGTACGACCACCACAAGGATGGTCGAAAGTCTCGTGATCCGATTCAGGATCATTGAGTCACCGTGATCTGAAGTGCGCTGGCATCCGAAACCGGTGGCGACGTCAGGTCTGCGTGGCCATCGTGGTTCAGCTGGACCTGCATGGCCGTGGATCCGGCAATGACGCCACGCACGTTTAGCCCGAAACGGCCATTCTGCTCGACGATTGCCACGGCCGGGTTGACCACCGAGAAGCCGAGGCTGAATTCGTCGTCCAGATCTTCGGCGTGGATTTCGTCGCCATCATGATCGATGAAGGCAACTTCCAGGGCGTTCAATGTCTGACCGGCAGCCACCGTGATTCCGCAAGGAGCTGCGTCGCACGTGACGGCACCTTCAAGAACCTGGTAGAGAACAGTCGATCCATCGATGATCTGAATACCTTCAGCTTCTGCGTGATCATCATGATCGTGATCATCGTGATCGGCCGGGTTGTCGTCACAGCCTGCGAGAACTACAAATGCAGCGAGGAAGAAAGCCAACGAGGACTTCCTGAGAGTAAGTAGAGACATGATACTATCGGATGTGCGCTTGAAGAGCGCGGTCTTGACATGAACTGATCCCTGCCTGGGATCATTTGAATGGCGACTGGCGCAAAGGCCAGTCCATGTCAAGCGGCCGGTGGACCCCGGACGTATCGATAGGTATCTGGACGAGAATATTCTAGTTCAAACAGGCTTCCCCATCCGCGTTTGGTGGCGAATGGACCTGCTTCAGGAGTTTCCAACTCGCCGATCGCCTGTACTTGAGACAGGCTGATCGGACATTCATCTGCCAACTCGGGCAGTTCATCACACCCCGTGCGGAGCGTGACCTCGTCGTGCACATCGTGCACGTGCGTCATTTCAGCGCGCTCGAGCGCGTGCTCGATTTCGTGAACCAATGGCGCGCCGATCCAGCCGGTCAAAACGACCAGAAGCAGGAATACGGAGGAGAGCCGGGCGCTATGAGTAGAAGCGTTCACGAGCGTGCTTTGGGCCCTGATGGGCGCAGATTAGAGCATCCATACCTCGTCATTTGGAGTTCAGTTCCGCGAATCCGTCTCCATTTA
>CALIKL010000063.1 GCA_938018055.1 uncultured bacterium | reverse complement strand
TCTCAGATGGATCACTATGATTGAGCCCGGGCCCTTGACCTGTTCCTGAAGCGTGTAAGGCTTAACCATCCATCAGGGCATCCGTGAGGCCCGCTTTCTTGCGGTACGGCTTGTACTCGGACTCCACCTTGAGGATGATGTCGCGCAGAATGCCGACGCCTTTGTCTATTTCCTCACGCGTGATGGTCAGGGGCGACCGGAAGCGGATGGAACGCGAACCGCAACCCAGAATGATGATACCTTCGTCGTAGCAGCGTTGCAGCACCCGGTCACGGAATTCATTGGTCGGAACGTCGACCGCACAGAAAAGACCACGACCTCGGACGTTTGACACCGATTCCGTCTCCTCGGACATCGCGTCGAGCAGGGCCAGTAGGTGATCCCCCATGACGTTCGCATGCTCGATCAGATTATCCTCCTCGATGATCTCGAGAATCCGGTCGAAGCGCACCATGTCAGTCAGGTTACCACCCCACGTCGAGTTGATTCGACTGCCCATCTTGAAAACGTGTCCTTCGACCTCATCCAAGCGGCGACCAGCGAGGATTCCGCAAACCTGGGTTTTCTTTCCGAAGGAAATGATGTCTGGCTCAACGCCGATGGACTGATGGGCCCAGAATGAGCCAGCCATTCCGACACCCGTCTGCACTTCGTCGAAGATCAGCAGCGCATCATTCTCCACACAAAGATCCTTGACAGCCTGCAAATACTCTTTCCGAAAATGGTTGTCGCCGCCTTCTCCCTGGATGGGTTCGATGATGACGCAGGCAATCTCGTCCTTCATCGAGTGGAAATAGTGTTTGATCTGATTGAGTGAGACCTCTTCCCTTTTCAGGAGATCATCCATGTGATGCTCCATCGGGAATTTGATCTTCGGATTCGATACACGCGGCCAATCGAACTTCGGAAAGTGCATGGTCTTCCGTGGATCGGCCGTGTTGGTCATGGTCATTGTATAGCCACTGCGACCATGAAAAGCCTGGTCGTAATGCAGGGCCTTGGTGCCGACCTCGCGACGATATCCCTTCTGGAAGTTCTTCCGCACTTTCCAGTCGAAGGCCGTTTTCAGGGCATTCTCGACAGCCAGCGCTCCACCTGAGACGAAAAATGCGTAGGGGAGGTAGTCCGGCTTGGCAACGCGCCCGAACGTGTCCAGAAAACGGGCCATGTGCACCGTGCGCACATCGGAATTGGTAACCTTGTTGAGAGCTGAATCGAGGAGACGAGCTTTGAAATCCTCGTCGTCCACCATCTTCGGATGATTCATTCCTACCGCATTGGATGCGTAGAATCCGAAGAAGTCCATGTAGGCCCGATTGGACTGCTCGTCGATCAGATCAACACCGCCACTGGCCTGCGTATCCAACACCATGGGCATCATACCCTCTGCGTTGGTATGCTCCATGAATATTCCTTCCACCTGATCTGGCGTGATCTGCCTACGATTGGTCATACTCCGTACCGTTTTTGAATGTGATACTATCCGGGTGAGGTGGCCCGAAACGCCCGAAATCGACGCGTACGCGTCTGAAAAGGCGAAAACGAGCAGCACAGCAAGATACTGCTTTCGACCGAAAGTTCACTCCACCTGTTACTAATTCGGGGATCATTCAACGAACGGGCAGGTTGTCCCACCTCATCTCAAATCCCGTAGCGATGGAAGCGAAACGGAAACCCCTTCTTCCCGGAGATATTCAGCTCAAAGCCGCGAGCGGTGCGACTGAAATGGACGGCATGCTCGAATTGCCGGTCGTTGAAGCACCTGCTGTTGAAAACGTCCGTGGCAGTCGTCCGGACTGGTTGCGAGTGAAGTTGCCCTACGGCGAGACCTACAAGAAGCTCGTCGATACCATTGAAAGCAACGGTCTGCACACTGTGTGCCAAAGCGCGCGTTGCCCCAACATGGGAGAATGCTGGACGGCAGGTACAGCCACGTTCATGATTCTTGGTAACGTCTGTACCCGGTCTTGCGGTTTTTGCGCGGTAAAGACCGGTCGCCCTGATGAAGGACTGGACTGGGATGAGCCCAATCGTGTGGCTAACGCGGCCAAAACCATGGGCGTCAAACATGCTGTCATCACCAGCGTGAACCGTGACGAGCGCAAGGATGGCGGAGCGCCAATCTTTGCCAAGACCATCGAACGGCTTCGCGAAGAAATTGAAGGGGTTACGATCGAGGTCCTGATTCCAGACTTCCGTGGGCTCTGGGACGCCCTTCAGATCGTGATTGATGCCCGACCTGAAGTGATGAATCACAACATGGAGACGGTTCCACGCCTCTACAAACGTGTCCGTCCCCAAGCCGTCTACCAGCGTTCATTGGATGTACTCCACATATCCAAGGACCAGGGGCTGCGTACCAAGAGCGGCATCATGGTCGGCCTCGGTGAGACGGACGACGAAGTACTCGCTCTGATGGATGACTTCGTAGAGATTGGCCTGAATGTGATGACCATCGGCCAGTACCTGCAGCCCACCCGCATGCACCTTCCGGTGGAAGAGTTCATCCATCCAGATAAATTCACCTGGTACAAAGAAGTCGGTGAAGCGAAAGGCATCGAGCATGTGGAAAGCGGTCCGCTGGTACGCTCCTCGTACCATGCTGAGCGCCACGTCTGACAAGCGACATGTTGGGCATCGACTTCAAGGCAGAATGGGAGCGGCTGGTAAACGCTTGGCGCCGGGTTGACAAACAGACGGCCACCGTGCTGTTGTTTGCGGCGCTGACTGTCATCCTTCAGATGAACTACGGCGATCGGGGGTTCTTTCGAAGGGAAGTTGCCCCTTTGTTGACCGACAACTATTCCGGACTCCACGGGTGGGTGTGGTGGTTTGGCATCCAGGGCATCCTGGGGTTCGTCGTTCCGGTTGCGCTGCTGCGTTTTGGATTCAAGAACTCCTGGTCGGAAATGGGTCTTGGAGCTGGAGACTGGAAGCTGGCCTCCAAAATCGCACTGCTCTACGTACCGCTCGTTGCCCTCGGCACGTGGTTCCTTTCGGCGACGCCGGAGTTCATGAACAAGTACCCACACTATGCTCCGGCATCGCGTGACTGGGGCATGTTTCTGGTCTATGAATCCTTTTTTCTTCTGTATTGGATCGGCTGGGAATATCTCTGGAGGGGGTTTGTCCTGTTTGGGACGGCTCGTGCTTTTGGCCTGATGGCCATTTTCGTCCAGACGGTTCCGTTTGCCATCTTGCATTATGACAAGCCGATCCCCGAAGCGCTCTTGTCAATCGTCGGTGGTGTTGCGCTGGGCGCCCTTGTATGGCGCACGAGGAGCTTCTGGATCGCAGTCCCCATTCACGCGGCTCAGATGATGATCCTCGATGCATGGTGCTCCCTTCGCGTACGATCCGGGGTCTCCGGTACGGGCTTCACGTCCTTGATTGACCTCTTCCGGAATCTCTGACGCTGAGCGCCCTGAGCAACGCCGCAGCAGTTCTCAGAAGCCGTATCGGACCGTTATGATATGACCCGGCCCACCGAATCCGTCCTCAAAAGGAAGCACGGCATAGTCGAACCAGATATCGGCAATTTCGATACCCACGCCAGCCGAAACATCACGTAAAAAATCATGGGTCAAGTAGCCTACCCGTGCCGTCACGGTTTCAAGGACTTCTGCTGACAGTCCAAAGTGCCACTGGGTACGATCAGTCACGTAATTGTGGGATACTTCGGCGAGCAGTGATGTGGACAGGAATACCTCACCGTCCAGTGCAGTGATGGCCCGGAATGGAAATACCTCAGCACCGACACGCAGCAATCGAGGAAGCTCTGTCGCCTCCACATTGAGCTCTTCCATGGAGCCCATATTGGCCATAATGGCTCCGAGGTGTACCGTTTCGTTCAGAAGAGCCGTCTGAATACCTACGTCGAATCCATACCCGTTTGCCGAGTTCGTGAAAATCCGCTCTGAGAGGAATTTGACGGCAACACCGGCGCGCAAAGGTCCGAACTGATGACCAAAAGAGGCTCCCGCGCTCACGAACTGAGCGTCGAACAAGCCGTCCGACTCCCCTGGTTGTTCGCGTGCTTCGAGGCTGCCTGCACCCGTTGCAACAATCGAAACGCCGATACCCGATCGTTCTCCCACGCGGAACGCTCCGTTGAGGCCATACGTGCGAATATCTCCAATCCAGACGTGATGAGAGACTCCAATCTCGGATTCGGTACCGGCCAAACCGGCTGGATTCCAATACGAGGCAAATGCCCCTGAACTTGTTGCCACACCAGCATCGCCTTTAGCCAGCGCTTGCGCATCAATTCCCAACGTCAGGAACGAAAGTCCAGAATCCTGTGCAGATACCAGCAGCGGACTCATCGCAATGGAAGCCGCGGCAAGAAAAAAGCGAAGTCGCATCAGATCAGGAGATCAAAGGTTAACGTGATAGCGCGAGGGTATACGTGCCTCAGAGCGCGATTCGAAGCGTTACGAAGTGCATGCGGCCGCCCGCTTGCGCTTCCAAACCGAAGGCGTAGTCTATTTGCAGTCGTAACTCGCCCATTGGCTGCTCTGCACTGAATCCGGCTGAGGGGCGGAATGATCCCAATGTTTCATCTCCCAATTGCTCCAATCCCGCTCTCAAGGCAAATCCCTCCAGCAGTTCAGCCTCTGCTCCTACCCTGAAGCGAGTTTCCTGCAGCGTCAGGGTCTCTTCATTTCTGATACGGGAGGCCCCGTCCCCGAGAATACGTGGCTCGTAGGAGATACGCGTCGCCGACGAGGTCCTCGATTCCAGCTCAGCTGATACAAGCCATTTTCCATCACCACCTAGGTGCGAAAGGCCAAGGCGCAGGCGTCGCGGGAAGGAATCCGTCACCTCGGAGCCACTCCCTCCGATATCGGATCCATCCCACGTATAGCGAGCAAGCAGGTCGTCGAACACGACGGCCATGGCCCAATTTTCCCGCAGTCGGTAGGCGATCCCGATGTCGACGCCCACTGTTCGGGCAGCCGATAACCCGTCAAAAAGGTCACTCTGGAAAATCTGCAGGTTGATTCCTCCACTCACCTTCTCCGACAGTCGTAAACCAAACGAGAGGAAGCCTGCATACTCATCTACCGAGAACGAGCCTGTATGAAAACCGCTGTTATCACGGCCGTCGATATCCGATACAGCGGCATGAACGAGACCGACGGCAAAACCTGCACGTCCTTGCAGTGGCGCACCAAGTTGTAAGTACTGAAGACTCCGATCAAAGCTGAGAGCAGAGACCGAAGCCGCTATGGTCTGCCCCTCTGTAAGCGGGGCCAGCGCCGGATTGTAATACGGACTGGCACCGGAGAAGACATCGGATGCCTGGGCGTTTCCCATGGCAATGCCCCGTGCTCCGAAACCGACCCGCGCAAACGCACCGGCATGCTGTGCTACGGCTTCGGAGATGGGCATACCGAGTACCATCAGACCCAGCATCATTCCGACCGCAAAGCGGCCTATCGGCGATATGTTAGCTGTACTGCGCATCGTCATTCCCCTACTCAATCACCAGAATTTTGCCACGACTGCGCTTCGAACCCACAGCAACTTCGTAGAAGTAGGTCCCGTTTGCGACTTGAACGCCTCGGTAATCTCTTCCGTCCCATAGCGACTCCGTCACGCCGGACGCTCCATCTTCCCTGAGTTCTCGAACCAGATTCATCCCGAAGTCGAAGATTCGGATGGTTGTGGAGCTACCCGCTCCCGCATCGAACTTGATTCGGATGAAGCCGTCCGCTCCCGGCGAATAGGGATTGGGATACGCGAATGTTTCTACGCGCGGAACACTGTCAGATGGCGAATCTGGATTAAGCGGTACGTCCACCCTGAAGAGCGTCCATGTCATACCGCTATCCAGCGATCGCAGCAAGCCTTGCGAGGTGCCAACCCACAGGATTCCACCTGCCACTTCAACAGAAAACACGTCGGCATCCTCCCGAATGCGTCGGGTCGGATTTGTCTGATCCCGAAAGTCGGTAATGGAATTCCAGCTTCGACCATAATCGTCTGAAAAGAAAAGTCCGCCATCCCCGGCCACCCAGGCACGCGGACCGTCAAACGCAAAATCATAAACCCGCTCTCCAGGCAATGTTTGCTCAAACGTGGCGCCCCCATCTCTGGTGAGGGTAACACCGAATTGGCCGGTACCTCCTCCCGACTCGCTCGTGTTCCAGGTAGCCATCCAGATGACTGGCTGCTGACCTGTCGTTTGTTCTTCGATGGAGATTATCCAGTCCCCGGTCAAGGATCGAGAGGTACCGTCTGCCTTGAACTTATCCCAGGATATGCCGCCATCGAGCGAACGATTGAGGCCGCCTGCGGTCCCGGCCCACACGGTCCCAGTCTCATCGACGAGGACAGAGAATCCCATATGATTCAGTGAGCCATTCCCGCCACGACGTGGTTCTACTGAAAATGAGTAGGCCTCTTCCGGGCGTATTCGATCAAGATCGTCGGGGGGTAACACAACGCGCTCCCATGTGCGGCCGCCATCCTGCGATCGACGAACACCGCTTGCCCAACCGGCTACCCAGAAATCTCCTGAGGCGGGATCGATGTCCACATCGAAGGGTGGGCTCTGCTGAGGCACAATCACAGGAAGAGCAGGCAGCACAGAGATCCCGTACACCTGTGTGTCGTCATCGGGATCATCCAGCTGGGGAAAGCGGAACTGAAACGTTTGGCCACCATCCATGGAGACGAGGAAGCCAGCGGCAGTTTGCACGCTCTCGCCGCCCGAATTATCCGCACGTCCCAGACCAGCCAGGATGGTTTCTCCTTCTACATCAATGGAAAAAAGGCGATTGGGCGATCCAAACAGCGAATCGGTCTCCGGTAAGAACCAGGATGCTCCGGCATCGACCGAAACGTTCAGATAGGGTCCAACCCATACGGCATCGGGTGTGACATGCAGATTGGCCACGCTATTGTTCAGGATGCCAAATGGGCTTACATCCAATCCTGAAATGTCCTGCGCGGTACTGGTATTGGGAACGCCCAGGGTGAGCAATCCCGTCACCATCACGGCGAGACAATAGGGGTATGTTGAAAAAGCACGATTCATCATCACGTTTACTCCACAACAATCGTTCGCACTTCCGTAGCACTGCGCAGTCCGCTGCGATCCACTACGGAGAACTCGAAGGTGTTTGTACCCGCAGCATTGTTGCTGTCCAATTGGATGGTGAGCGTGAACAGCCCATCTCCTGCAGTGGCGTCGCCACTACTGGCTCCAAAGCCCGCGTTGCATATCGCTTGACCTCCGTCGTCACAGAGTCGCAATGTCGTTCCTCCATTTACGATCACTTGCACGAATGCAATATTGTCGAGACCGTCTGGATCGAACGCTTCCACGACCAGCGGAATATTCAGAGGTGGCTCTCCCGCGGCAGGCCGCGTCACGCGGTCGGCCATGATGACCTGAACAATACTGGGTGGCTCGCTGGTGGCGCTGACATCGATAACGTGATAGGCTACGTTGCTGAGATTGCCCTGAACATCGGAGGCAAATACGGACACTGTGAACCGACCTGATTCTGCTCTGGACACGGTAAGGTCCAAAACCGCCTGCATGCGGCCCGAACCTGCGATGGGAAGTTCAGTCTGAGCGAGGGGAAGTTGTCCAGCCAGTGCAGATCGTACCACCACGAAAAAGGTCGCCAAATCGTCGTCATCATCAGAGACATCGGCCGACACCGTTATGGGAGCCGTAACCGTATCCCCCTCCCCACCAATCTGATCCAGTGCGAGGACATCTGGCGAAACCTGGATATTCGCGATGCGAGGGGCCGAGGCATCCATAGGATCCGGTCCGGGAGCAGAGTCGCACCCTGCTACGGTCAAAACCACTATGAATAGCGCCAGGACAACCCGGAAGCAGGGTGGCTGGATGGCAAGCCGGAGGCTGGAATCCACTCTCAAAAGCATGTAAATCCGTTCAGGTCGCAAGAAAAATGATGCCCTTCAGGGAAAAGGTGGTAGCAAACGGGCAGTGGCGACTAACGTTTCGTTGAACGGAGATAGATCGGATGTATTTAGAGTACCACGTTGAACGCGGGATTACCCAATATAAAGCGGCTTGAAACTGAAGCACAGGGCAAAAATAAGCATACTGCATACGGCCAGGATTTTGCGCCCTCGGGTCAGTGGCTCCATGTACACCACAGGAGGGTGCTCGACACGAATGAGCAAAATGATCAACAAGCACCAGATCAACCAGCCACTGTACCCGAAAACATCCACGATCCAGGTACTGTTGAGTCCGAGGGCCGTAGCTATCGTCAGACCGAATACCGCGTAGGTCACCTGCTTCCAATTGCGACGGAAGATGCGCTGACAGTAGAGGAATAGAATCAAGGACAAGGCGATCCAGGACACCTGTCCGATCGGAAGCGAAAAGGAGCCTATAACCGGCTCGATCTCGCGAATGAATCCGATACCGCCAGACCAAAGCAAAAGGAGGACAAAAGCACGGGCAATCCGACGATGCCAGACGGGGCCAACCAATGCATACAGGATATGTCCACCGTCCAGCTGGCCTACGGGTAGCAGGTTGAGGGCCGTGAAAAACAAACCCAGCCATCCCGCAAAAAGGATGGGGTAGTGATACATCTCCCACATCGGCGGTACATCAGCGAAAAACTGGGACATCAACCAGTAGAGCGGCGTCGTTCCGATGGTCAACGTCAGTAGTTGCTCATCTCCTCCCACCCCGGGCTGCGATTCTGGCCAAGCTCCGTATTGCTCCAACCATTCCTTCAAGGGTTCATGACCCGGGAAACCGTCCACATAGGAAAAATCGGGCAACGTCAAGAATCCAACCAACAACACGCCGAAAGCAACAACGAATCCAGCAATTGGCCCTGCCGCCCCGATATCGAACAGTTTCCGCATGGACGGCACTTGCTCGCGAATGCGGATTACAGCCCCAAACGTTCCGATACCATTGAAAGGAAACGGAATGTAGTAGGGTAATGAAACCGCGACGCCATGCACCCTTGCCGCAACGTAGTGACCGAATTCATGCACGGTCAGGAAGAGCAGCAGAGAGCCTCCAAAGCGGAGTCCATCCAGCAGGAAAGCCGTCGAAACAGGAATCGGACCGAGATGAAAGAGAACCGGCGCTGCTTCGTAAATCAGGAAACGACCAGCCATCTCCGCGCCAGAAAACACGGTACTCGCCAGCGTCAGCACGAAAAGAAGTGCGTGAAGCCAGTATCGATCACGGAAGCCGTCTTGCGGCATTAGGCGCCTTTCAGGGTAAGACCAGCAAATGCTGCATCGAGCCGATCGGCAGCAGTCATGAGATCAGATTCAGAGGCTGCATAGGATACGCGCAAACCACTCGGTCCACCGAAGGCCTGTCCGGGTACCAGAGCGACATTGTGTTCATGCAGGATGTACATGCACAGGTCTTGCGTGTCCCGGATTACCGTCCCATCGGACGTCTCGGCGCCCAACCAGTAGCCTACGTCGGGGAAGAGATAGAAGGCTCCTTCGGGTACGGGACAAACAATCCCTTCAATCGCGTTCAGACGTTCAACCATCATATCTCGACGTCTGCGGAAGGCCACAACCATATCCCTGACTACGCCGGGATCGAGCCTTAACGCAGCTATTCCGGCCATCTGAGTGATACTCGATGGAGCGGAAGTGAGCTGGCTCTGGATCTTTGCTGCTGCTTTCACGATTTCGGTATCGGCCGCAAGGTATCCCAGACGCCAACCGGTCATGGCGTACGCTTTCGAAAAACCATTCACCGTTACCGTTCGGTGAGCCATCCCTTCAAAGGAGGCCAGCGAACGATGAGCCGTATCATACACGATGTATTCGTAGATCTCATCTGAGATGACGTAGATCTGCGGATGTCGCCGAAGCACCTCGACGAGAACCTCGAGCATTTCCGGCGTGTAAACGCCTCCCGTCGGATTGGAGGGAGAGCAAAGGATCAGTAGACGTGTTCGATCCGTGATACTGGCTTCCAGTTGGCCCGGAGACAACAAATAACCGGTTTCATGCGTCGTCGGAATAGCCGTCGGCGTCCCTCCAGCCAAGCGCACCATTTCCGGATAACTCACCCAATACGGTGCTGGAATCAATACCTCATCACCGTCTCGCACCAAGGCCAGAACCGCCTGCGCAACAGACTGCTTCGCCCCATTGGAACACAGGATCTGGTTGGGATCAACTTCAATACCGTTGTCCCGGCTCAACTTTCGGGCAATTTCTTCTCGTAATTCGGGATATCCCGGGTTTGCCGTGTAATGCGTATGCCCGTCCCGAATAGCCTGAATACCCGCTTCAGCTATCACTGCGGGGGTATCAAAATCAGGCTCACCAGCTGAAAGACCGATCACGGGATGTCCCTCCCGGATCCTGGATTTCGCAGCGGCGGTCATGGCCAGCGTTGCCGATGGCTGCATCGAAGCAACGCGGGTATTGAAGGTTTGTGAGTGACTCACAGGGTAATCTTTCAGAATGATGGGGGTCTACGATTCAGCGAGCAGTCATGGCTTCCTGCACAACAGGGGGCACGAACGACGAGATATCCCCACCATAGCGATGGATCTCGCGAACGATGGAAGCGCTGATCAATGCGTGTTGCTCACTGGTCATCAAAAATACGGTTTCCACTTCCGGCGCCAATCTCCGGTTGGCGAAAGCCATACGAAACTCATAGTCAAAGTCCGACACCTGACGCAGGCCACGGACCAAGGCAATTGCTCCTCGCGACGTGGCATGGTCTACCAAAAGACCTTCGAATACAGCAACAGAGACGTTTTTCAGATGCTTTGTACAGGCCTCGACCAGCCGCTTCCGCTCCTCTGTCGGGAAGAATCCATGCTTCTCCGAATTTCTAGCGATAGTTACCTCAACATGATCGAACAACTCACAAGCCCGTTCCAGGATATCTTGGTGTCCGTAGGTAAACGGATCGAAAGAGCCAGGGTAAAGAGCCAGTCCTTTCTGCTTCATGGCATGATCTCCTTAGGCATCGACATCTGAAAATGTCTTGTGATAGATGGCCACGGCTGTCTTCCCGTAAGTACGAATAGCTTCGAGAGCACCATGCTTAGGAAGTTTCAAGGATCGATCGTGCTCCAGAAGGAAAAGCCCACCGTTCCGAAGCAGCGGAAGGATTACATCGATCAACGTTTCGATCCCATCGGCGTGATACGGAGGGTCTGCTAATATAAGGTCGTAAGCCTCCGGGGTTTGTTGCCGGGCCCACGCCTTTGCGTCCGATCTGATGAATCGGCATGGCGCATGTTCATCCAGCGAAAAAGCATTCTTTCGGGCCAGTGCGAGCGATGTGGTCTCTCGATCCACGAATTCAACGCGGCTCGCTCCGCGACTGAAGGCCTCCAAACCCAAAGATCCGCTACCACAGAACAAGTCTGCGACAACGGCACCTTCCAGATCCAGTCGCGCCCCGATCACATTGAACATGGATTCCCGGGTCCGGTCCGTTGTTGGCCGAATAGCATCCCCACTGGGAGAGGCAAGCGTACGTCGTTTAAAGCGCCCTGCGATAATCCGCATGGTCCTATTGGATAGCTGCGCCCATGACGGGCAAGAATGCCTCGATGGGAAACGAATCACCAAAATGATCTGCATCCAAGCCAACCACGACACCCGGATTGATGCGTTCCACTTCAGGGCCGAATGCTTCATTCATCACATGGACCAGCGTGTCATCTTCTATACTTCCGTAGACGAAAACACGTTCTATGTCCTGCCATGAAATGCCGAATCTGCTGCAACAGAGCAATGCACGATACGCCTGGTCCTTCGGCGAGGAGACTTCCACACTTTCCTGCGTCACAGGCTCCGCCCCCTTCATCAGGATAAAGTCCGTGTTTTGAATTCCGGAGCCGACCAAGAGGTAGTAACGCCCTGGCAGTTGCCGACGATGCGCGACGTGGCGGAAAGCCAGTGTAGCAGCCATCATCGAGGGAGCCAGTTCGAAGCTCGCCTCTGGAAATACGGAGTCAAGTGCCTTTACGGACCGGGATACCGCATCATCGATGTGGGAGACGGCGAACATCTGAGCACTTGAATCTGTGTCCGAGCCAAGATGCGAAGGAAAAATGTCCCCTCCTTCCTGGTTCTTCGTAAACAACCGCGTCTCGTATCCGATGAGGGCACTGCGCAGATTTACATCCGCCTCGATTGGAACCGCCGTGGTGAAACGGGTCTGAAAGCGAGAGGGGATGACAAATCGAAAGCTACTGGCTTCAGTGTCCCTGAAAATGTCCGCCATGGCCTCCCGGATCGCTCCAAGCAGCGACAAATCCTGGCCCTCGAAAAGGACGGCCTCGGCATCAAACTCGAATGCACAGTTACCCAGACGTAGCAGTCTCAAGTGCCCGTCGTTCTGCTCGACCTCTGCGTAGCGCATCAGGTCGCGGCTGAACTCAACTCCAGCGGTGGAGGTGCCTGCCATGACAAAACGAACCTGGTGGTGCCGAATCCAAAATGAGATCCGGCAGGGAGGAGATTACTCCCAGCTGGCCGCGTTCAACTGAGTCACGTCGCCCGAGAGGGAACCGATGAAATCATCCGAATCGGGATCATCCAATCGATATGTAGCGGTTCGGGTTGTATCAACCACCGCCAATTCAAATCGATTTCCGGTGCGCGGTGAGAACGGAAGAGAATCTGGCATGAAGCCGGCGCCGAAAATACTGTCAGCACCAGCGACCATCGTGGAGTCCGAATTCAGCCACATTACCAGCGAATCCAGCGTTGTGATGAAGCGTCCTTCACGACGGTTGTGCTCGATCATCGCAGAACGCACCTGATCCATGCGATCACGCGTCATTTCGGTCAACTCTTTCTGACGCTCAACGGCCTCATACGGTGCCGTGATCGACTCATACAGGAAGTAGGTGAGTGCAAGGATGGCAATTGCGAGTACTACCTGCAATGCGGTCTGGACTCCCCGGCTGCTAGACGCCATTGTTGTCTTCTCGAAGTGTGCGTAAGGATCAGAAAAGGTGCGGGCCGCAATGGGCTCGACGAGGACCGAAAATAGGTGCCTATCCAGCGAAAAGCAAAACACCAAAGCTTCGCAAAGAACGCTCAAAACATTCGATGAGTGTCGGTGTTTTACGCCCCTATCGCCGCAAACAAGACCGCTGGGAACGGCACAAGTTGCCCTTCTCTTATGAAGCCGTTCCTCGTTGGATCTTCCGCCATGACGAAGCTCCTAATAAATATTGATCATGTCGCCACGCTCAGGAATGCGCGTCGCGAAACATTTCCGGACCCTCTGGAAGCTGCACAGGCTTGCCTTCGTGGTGGGGCCGCAGGAATCGTATTCCATTTGCGTGAGGATCGACGTCACATTCGGGACGAGGATGTGCGTCGATTTGCAGCAGAATTGGACACAAAGTTGGACTTTGAACTGTCGCTGGCCCCAGAAATCGTCGACATTTGCTGCGACGTGGGCCCCGCGCTGGCCACATTGGTACCGGAGCGACGGGAAGAGGTCACAACAGAGGGAGGACTGGATGTAACGGCCAATGCACAACGCCTGCGGACGGTCATTCCGAAGCTGTACGACAGCGGCGTGCAGCAAGTGGCGCTTTTTGTAGACCCGGTACCATCCCAAATTCAGGCCGCGGCGGACGTTGGCGCCAATGCGATCGAGCTCCACACCGGGGACTATGCGAATGCGGCAAAAGAATCAGAGCGAGAACGCTTGCTATCGCGTTTTGCAGAAGCTGCAGATCAAGCCAATCGACTCGGCCTGACGGTTCACGCTGGTCACGGTCTGGACACACATAATTATCCCGCTTTCGGTGCGGCCATTCCTCACCTGGCGGAAGTTTCCATCGGGTTTGCTGTCGTAGCAAAGGCCCTTTTCATCGGATTCGAGCACGCCGTCGCAGAGATGCGATCGATCATAGAAAATAACCCTCATGGCTCCTGAATCTTTACTACCTGACGCAGACCAAGCACCTGACCAGAGCAACCATCGCTGTGGCTACGTCGCCCTTATCGGGAAACCGAATGTTGGCAAGAGCACGCTCCTGAATGCACTCATGGGCCAAAAGCTGTCCATTGTGACGCATCGCCCACAGACAACGCGCCGACGTGTTCTGGGAATTCTGTCAGGAGACGATCATCAGGTCATCCTGCTGGACACCCCGGGCATCATTGAGCCTCGATACGGGCTGCAAAAAGCCATGATGAACGATGTCCGCACTTCCACATCGGATGCAGACCTTCTGGTATTCATGGCCGACGCGACGCGTGACAAGGTCGACGACCTCAGTCTGAAGTTCGTGGGTAAGCGCCCGGCCATTCTTGTGCTGAACAAGATTGACAAGATTCGCCAGGAAGATGTGCTACCGCTGGTCTCTGCGTACATGGAGGCACACGCGTTTGAGGAGGTCATTCCAATCTCAGCTCTGAAGGGCAAGAATTTGGACGTGGTCATGCAATCGGTGCTCAAGCGACTTCCGGCGGGACCTGCCTTCTATCCCCGGGAGATGATCAGCGAGCAACCAGAGAAGTTTTTCGTTTCCGAGATCATTCGTGAGAAGATCTTCAAGCTGTATCGGCAGGAGGTCCCCTACTCAACACAGGTAAACGTGGTCAGCTGGGAAGAGCGTGAGGACGACAAGGATCTCATCCATGCAGAGATAGTTGTCGAGCGCGATTCTCAAAAAGGCATCCTGATCGGTAAAGGAGGAAAGGCCTTGAAAAAGATCGGGACGTTTGCTCGCGAGGATATCGAGGAGTTCATACATCGCCCGATATTCCTGAAGCTGCACGTTAAGGTGCGTACCGATTGGCGCAATTCGGATGGCCAGCTGCGCTCCTTTGGCTATTCCACCTGATCAGAAGCACCACGTGTGACGTTGAATCCGAGTGCAGCCAGCACACGGGCCTCCTTGTCGTTTCGCGGCTGAGCCGAAAATCGTGACCACGCGTATCGAGCGGGGTAATGGGCTCGATAACGATGGAAAGCTGTTGTCTTCTCCAATGCGTTTTTCATCTGCCGGCGGAATCGAGCGTCATCGCTGCGGATATCGTACACCTGTCGTACCACCGATTCCATCCAGGTGGGATGTTCAGGATCGAAGATCTCGACAGGAAGAACGACACGATCACCGACTGATTCGGTTGCGATAGAATTATCCTCCTGTAGATCGACCAAGCCAAAGTGATTGATCACGGCTTCACGCATCATCAGGACACCATTCCGTTTGGCATCCCGACTGTATCCAGCAATATGCCCGGTCGCCAGATCCGCTACGTGGATCGACTCGTCGCTGGGAGTAGGTTCGTTTTCGAATACATCCAGAACGAGGGCGCCCAGAATTCCTTCACGACGTGCTGCCAACGCATCTCTCTCGTGAACCACACCGCCGCGGGCTGCCTGCACCAACCACGCTCCCGGTTTCGCCTGACGTAACAGGGAAGCATCCAACAAATGATGTGTCGCAAACGGCCCCTCCAGTGTGAGTGGTGTATGGATACTCAGAATGTCGCTCGAGCGGATACATGTTTGTATCGATTCAAAGCCGATTCCCCCTTCGCGCTCGGCCCTGGGAGGGTCATTTCGCACTACGCTCATACCCAGCGACGCTGCAACCTTACATAGCCGCTCCCCTACCTGCCCGCACCCGATGACGCCAAGGGTCTTTCCAACAATAGACTCGTTGCGCCTTCTCGCAATAACGGATATAGATGCCAGCACATATTCAACTACCGATTGCGCATTGGCTCCGGGCGCATGGGACCAACGGATTCCTGCATCGGAAAGGAATTCCGTATCCAGGTGATCAATTCCGGCTGTAGCCGTACCCACAAAGGTCACAGATGAACCAGAAAGGAGGGTTTCATCGATTCGCGTGATGGAGCGGACAATGACCGCATCTGCCCTTGAAACGATATATGGGCCGATTTCGTGTCCAGAAACGGCTACAATTTCGCCGATTCCGGAAAAAATATCCTCAACAAAGGGGATATCGCGATCGAGGACAATAACGGGGCTCAAAATGACTCGTTTTCTACTTATTTGGGCCTGAATGAGGCTTAGAGCGGCTGCAGGACTGTGAATTTAGGCGTTGGGAGATGGGTTGCACCCGCTCTTCCGGTGTAATTACATCGATGGCTGGCTCTGAATCCAGATGCTGCGTGAAGTCGGCATGGAGCTTGCATCAACGCCGGGAGAACAGGAGGTGAACCCGCCATGAAGGTGGTTCGAACGAACGATGAAATCGATTTTCATTATCTATAACCCACTATTTACACACCATTTAGGCTGTGTATTGGGTTCGAAACCCCCGGCCACTCACCCCGTAGTGAGCGGCCTTTGTCGGCCCTCCGACTAAAACATGATGTTCACACCGCGTACCACCCGAAAGGTGGACTCAGGAGGAGATCATGAAACTATCCCAAGAACTAACCGCTATCTGCCATGAAAATGAGGCTCTACACGGCCGGCGTAGTCGCCGCGATCGTTGTTGGCTCTTCAGGCGTGATTGCGTACGAACACGAACTCATTGGCGGCCCCTCGCCTGTCCCAATGGACAGCTCGCTCACGGAACACCCTATCACGGTGCCCGGCCCCCGATTGACTCCGATTGAAGAAGCACTTCAAGATCCCCGCAAATTCGACCCTATCGGTCCCGAACACATTGATTCGGAAACGCTTTGGTTGGCTCGGGTGATCTTCTCCGAAACCAAACGCCCCGAAGAACAGGTACTCGTTGCCTGGGTCGTCCGAAACCGGGTAGATACCCGGTACCGTGGACGCCGCACCTTCGAGGGGGCTGTTCTTGATCCTTGGCAGTTTTCCGCTTTCCGCCCTGGCAGCGAGACGGGAATCTTCTACTCAGGATTGCACGTCCACTCCCGGGTCCCTGGCTGGCAGACCGCGCTGCGTATCGCGCATACGGTTCGTTTTGCTGACTCAAGACATCGCCCGTTTTCAGCGGAGACGCGACACTTCTACAGTCAGCGCTCCATGACAGGAACGGCTGCCCCTTCGTGGGCTCATGGTGTTGCCCCTGTGGAAATCGGATACCTCTCGATTGATGTAGACGAGTACCGTTTCCGGTTTTACGAAGACATTTCCTGACCTTTTCCTGCGCCCCCAGGCGCAAGCTGGTAGCAGCAAAAGAAAGCAGCTCTAGCCCGAAACGACGGACAAAGGCTATTGAAAACGAAACGGGCGCCGGTGCATTCGCACCGGCGCCCGTTCCTTATTCAAGCCGTCTGGCGTTCTACCAACGGTTTCCGCCGCCGCCACCGCCACCGCGGTAACCGCCGCCACCGCCGCCGCCGCCACCGCCGCCGCTACGACGAGGACGCTCCTGGGCTTCATTCACCCGGATATTGCGGCCGTCGACTTCAGCTTCGTTGAGGTTGCTGACGGCTGCATCGGCTGCTTCGTCTTCCATTTCGACGAAACCGAAGCCGCGGGAGCGGCCGGTATCGCGATCGAGAATGACTTTGGCCGAGATTACTTCGCCGTACTCAGCAAAAAGGGATTCCAGTTTCTGGTCGTCGACACTCCAAGGGAGGTTTCCGACAAATAAGTTCTTCATACCGTTGGTAGCGGGCGCAAGGCCCAAGTTCAATTGCTAAAAAGTCCTGCCTGCTTTTCAGCAAAACCACAAAAAAACCGACCTGATCAATTCCGGTCGGTTCACGCTGTGATCATCGCTTCAATTCCGGCAAGCATCACATAATACGGCTTGCTGAGGAAAAGATTCGTCCAACTGGGATGCGCGTTGGTTTTTCACACGTCACGCTACGCGCTCTTCCGCCCTGGCACGGGCGGAAGAGCCAAGCTCAAATCATCTTAGAAAATGAATCCGAAACGGAGCATGACAGAGTTCGAACGCTGGATGTCTTCTGTTTCAAAGTCTATTCCGCCGATACTGAACTCATCTTTCATGAACCGGGAAACTCCTATTGAGTAGCGTATCTCTGGCGTCAACGTCATGCCTCCCAGGGATATGGCCATGCCGGCTCCGACATTTCCAGATACGGAGGCACTCTCAAGGGATTCCTTGAACTCGTCGTTGGACGAGGATGGGAACGACACAACGGGCCCTGCCGAAACAAAACCCTTGACGATAGGAAGAGGAAGCACAGCAAAGCGAACGTCAGCAGCGACATCCAGAAGGCTCAGATTAAAAAATTGGCCGAACTCACCCAGATTGAGTTCAACTTCGCCCATATCACGGTAGTAAGCGCCAAGGCGAAGGGCAATCGGGCTGGAAGCCGTATCAAAGAACACACCGAAATGATATCCTGTTGAATTCTCGTAGGTGGCCGAACGACTACCCGTGATATCGGAGAGATCATCGAAATTCAGCCCAGCCGCAACACCCAATTGAGCGTTTGCCGTCATCGGCATGAGGGCCAACACGGCAATCATGAGCAGCGAGAAAATGTTCGATTGGAGATGCATACGTGCAGCCATCTTCTGTTCTTGTTGAATGAACGATGTTGATTTGTCAGGGCCGGAACAGGACTGGGTTCAAGAGAACATTCCGTCCGGACGTCGAATTACGGCCCCTCTTGCAAGGTTTACCCTAAAATAAGCCGCACCGAGCTTTCAATTGGTATCCTGATCCAGAAGCAACGAACAGGCTACCTTCAGCACTTTTGACGGGCTGGGTTGTAACACTTGCCCAGGGCAACAACTCCGAGGTCCCGGAGTTGAGATTGTCGTTTCCCGCAACAAGCATCCCGCACATGAAAATTGGAATCACATGCTACCCTGTTTACGGCGGTAGCGGCGTCGTGGCCACCGAGCTGGGCAAAGCGCTCGCAGCTCGCGGGCACTGCATCCATTTCATTGCTTACTCGATGCCGTTCCGGCTTGAACATATTGCCGAGAACATCCGATTCCACGAGGTGAACGTGAATGCGTACCCTCTTTTCGAGTACCCACCCTATACGCTGAACCTGACCTCCAAGATCGTAGACACGGTCAAGTACGAGGAGCTCGATATCCTGCACATGCATTATGCCATTCCGCATACCACGAGCGCCTTGCTGGCACGCCAGATTCTGGCGAAAGAAGGGATACACATCCCTATCGTGACGACCCTGCATGGTACGGATATCACCATTGTGGGACAGGACCCGTCATTCGCTCCGGTGGTCAATTACTCCATCAATGAATCCGACGGCGTGACGGCTGTTTCAGACTATTTGCGAAGCGAAACACTGGACGCGGATATTCAGAACGATATCGAAGTCATCCCCAACTTCATCGACACGGATCGCTTCCAACGATTGCCTCGCGAGCACTTCAAGCAAGCCATTTGCCCGAATGGAGAACGGTTGCTGGTTCACGTTTCCAACTTCCGACCCGTGAAGCGCGCAACGGAAGTAGTGGATGTTTTTCATCGCCTTCAACAGAAAGGGCATGGTCTGAAGCTCCTGTTGGTAGGCGATGGCCCGGATCGCACTTCTGCAGAGCACCGCGCTCGCGAACTCGGCGTATACGATGATGTGCGATTTCTCGGAAAGCAGGAGCCCGTTGAGGAAATCCTGTCCATCGCGGACATTTTCATGATGCCCTCTGGTTCAGAGACGTTCGGTCTGGCAGCACTCGAAGCCATGTCCTGTGGTGTCCCAGTCATTGCAAGCCGTATTGGCGGACTCCCCGAATTGGTCATCGACGGAGAAACTGGTTTCCTGTGTGAGCTCGGAGATATCGATGGGTACACGGAAGCCGCAGATCGCTTACTCTCCAATAGCGATCTGCACGAGCGGATGGCCAGTGCATCACGCGCCCGTGCAGTCGAAGAATTCGATACCAGCATCATCGTACCTCGCTACGAGTCGTATTATGCGCAGGTGATGGAACGGACCCCGCTATCGGTCTGATCGGTATCCTCGTCAGTCAGATTACGCGGGTCGCGCGCTGTCATTCATAGTTCGCGAACGACTCACGTGATCCGACCATGGGCGATCAGCACCTGATAAGCCGGAAAAAAGCGCTTTACCCTGTCAGCGACTTCCTCCGCTCCTATCTCTCTCGTTACGGACGTATCTGGGCGGATTCCATCCGCTACAACGATCTGCTTCGCTTCACCACCTCCGTTCCCGTCTACGACGAAAAAGGCAATGACACGCTTTGGTCGACGGTGCTCTATTCAGAGGTTGAGCGTATCGAGATCCATGATAAGCTCCTCAATGCCTACGCCATCCTGAAAGCTGATGGGGATACATCCATTACGCAGTATTTGCATATCGACCGAGTAGATCAATGCAATCATGGCAATACGCTGCCATTTCGCGTGAGGGTAGTAAACAGCATCAACGAGAACTTCGACTACTTCTACGTCAAGAAAATTGATGCCAACCGGATCTATGGTCTGGAATTGGACCACATCCTCTCCCCCAACCGCGTCAATTACTTCATCCACAAGCAGACCATTGTGGAGGAGCACGTGATCGGTATTCCAGCCGATGCATTCCTTCGCGAAAACCTTCCCATCACGGATTTCGACAGGGTCCGGCTGGCAAAGGAATTCGTGAAGTTCAACGAGCGTTGCTTTGTCTCCCTCCTGGGTGACATGCATTCAGGCAACTTTGTAGTGGAACTGACACGCGATTTCGAAAAGTGGCATTTCCGCATCCACTCCATCGATTTCGATCAGCAAAGTCACCACTGGCGCAAGGAAGTCTATCTCCCGCAATTCTTCCATCAGAATGAGCCCTTTCTGCAATTGACCGTGCAAAACCTTGCACCGGAAAATGTCCTTCAGTATCAGAAAGAGGAGCGCAGTCTGATCGCCAACAGGGTGCGTGTTTCGCACGGTCGGTTCAACGCGCTGATGGAAGTGATGCGCGAGGACATTATCTCGACAGACGAAAACATCCACAAGCTCGGGTATCAACTGGCAAACCACTACCAGGACTCTCGATTCGAGTCATGCGACTCCATGGGTGAGATCGTCTATCACTCCATCATGCTGCTTTTGGAGCGTTCGGCTCCTGCCACATCGCCACAAACACGTCTGTAGTATTACAGCAAACCGTGTCCGACAAGAAAGGGGTTGGACTCGCGCTCCCTTCCAATCGTTGTTTCCGGGCCGTGTCCTGACAGGACGCGGAATTCGTCTCCCAAGGGTACGAGCTGTTCGAATATGGACCGCATCAAAGTAGGCAGTGACCCTTGCCACAGATCAGTCCGACCAATCGAACCTGCAAACAGGACGTCTCCGGAGAAGACGAGACGCTCCTTCCGATCCACAAATGAAACTGAACCCGGAGAATGACCCGGCGTGTGCAACACATCCCATTCCACATCGCCAAATGCAATCGAATCCCCGGCTTCAATGAAGGCAGCCGGTTCGGGAGGCGCTTCCAGTTCTACACCAAACATGGCTGCTTGGGTCTCTCCTCGCTGAAGCAGAATACGTTCAGAGGCATGGACTTCGATACCGACATCAAAGTGCTGACTTAGACGGGCACATCCAAAAATGTGATCAATGTGCGCATGAGTAAGCAGGATTCGCTTGAGTACAGCATTCCTCGATTCGATTTCCGAGATAAGGGTCTGATGCTCCGTCTCATTCTGATTGGAAGGGTCCACGACAACCAACTCGCCTGCGCTTTCAATTATATAGCAATTGGTCGAGAACGGGTTGAATGTGAATGGCGTGACAGTCATTTGCTATGTGGGTGGTCTACGAAACAGCTGCAGGCCCTACCTTTGGGACCACGGCGTCAATCAGTACGTTGTTGAATCACATCCGGGGCTGTCTAGACGTGCATGACCCCGCCGAACCAGGAGCCTGCCACGCCCCGAGTATGAAACAGTTTCACCGCATGATTCTGCGCATGTTGCCAGGCCCATTCGTGGCCTGGCTGATTGTCCTGCTGTTTTTGCTGGTGATGCAGTTTCTGATCAAGTATTTGCCGCAGCTCGTCGGTAAAGGACTGCCAGTCCCTGTCATTGGGGAGCTGATCCTGTACAACCTGGCCTATATGTTGGTGCTGGCCGTACCCATGGCAGCCCTCATTGCCACCTTGATAGCTTTTGGTCGACTGGCCGAGTCGAATGCCTATGTCGTCATCAAGAGCTCGGGCGTTTCCTTTCCTCAATTGGTCTGGCCCGTCTATGTCGTTGGGTTGCTCCTGACGGCATCCATGTGGGTCTTCAATACCCAGATCCACCCGGAAGCAAACTTCCGGGCGCGCAATCTGTGGCAAGACATCCGTACCGCAAAACCTGGCTTCGATCTCCGAGCCGGCGTGTTTTACGATGGAATTGATGACTATCGTATTCTGGTTGGCGACATCCCACCCGATAGACCGAACCAGCTGGTAGACGTAACGATCTTCGATTACTCCGAAGGGGCTCGATTCCGCACGGACATCCATGCTGCCCGTGGCTACCTCGAACCAATCACAGACAGATCAACGCTGAATCTGGTCCTTTTTGATGGCGAGGTACACCGTAAACGTCCACCAGGTAGCGGGAGTCTTGATCGATACGAGCGCCTCGGTTTCGAAAGACACCTGATGCGCATCTCGCTGGAGGATCTGAACTTCACCCGAACCGATCCTTCGCAAGGCAGGCGGACCGACCGAACCATGGCCTCGAGTGAGATGATCGCGCTGGTCGACTCTCTGGAGCTGAATGTGGAGCAAAGTCGAAAGACGCTTACCGACTTGCTTTTGGATCTCGGAACGGGACGACTCACTTACGAAGACGTGGGGTTTCCCATCGAAGATGAAGCTCGGCTATCCATCGGGTCCCTGGCGCGCGACCAGGACATGGGAGATGCCATCGTCCGTTCTGTCCGCAATGGACGTCTGAAGATCGACGGGGCCCGTAAAGAAATGCTGTGGGCCAGCGACCGAGCCGATCGGTTCCGAGTCGAGATCCACAAGAAGTACTCCATTGCAATTGCCTGTCTCATTTTCATGATGATTGGCGCCCCCATCGGTCTGTATGTCCGCAAGGGCGGTCTGGGTGCCGCCGCAGCGTTGGCCGTTGGCATTTTCTTGTTTCATTGGGTGTCTCTGGCCAACGGAGAGAAACTGGCCGATCGAGGATTGCTGGAGCCGTGGGTTGGCATGTGGCTGGCAGACATCGTGACGGGTTTGATTGCCCTGTGGCTGACGTTTGTTGTTTGGAGGGATCTCCGCACCATTCCCCTGCCCTCCTTCCCGAATTGGTTCAGTCGTGACAGGCGAACGCATTCATCTTCCTCACCCAACTCCTTTGAAGCGTAGCGAGTGGCTCCGTAGCCCTTGCCGATACAGACTTTCCGCCATGATTGTAGAACGCCCGGGACGATTGATTCTCGTTCCAACACCAATTGGAAACCTGTCCGATATGAGTGAGCGTGCCATTGAGACGCTCAAGGCAGTTTCCCGTATCGCATGTGAGGATACGCGCACCTCCGGGGTCCTCCTCTCCCATTACGGTATTTCGACTCCGACGACAAGTTTTCACGCCCACAACGAGCACGGAAAAGCCACTCGCCTAGTCGAATCCATGATCCGTGGGGATGATATTGCCCTGATTTCGGACGCCGGTTCGCCAGGCATCTCGGATCCGGGCTACCTGTTGGTGCGAGCAGCGCTTGACGCACACCTCGAAGTGACCTCCCTTCCTGGCCCATCGGCACTCATCCCTGCCTTGGCAGCGAGTGGTCTGCCCTCAGACCGATTTGTGTTCGAAGGATTCCTGCCTCCCAAAAAGGGTCGTCAGACCCGTATAAAAGCACTCGTGGAAGAAGACCGAACGGTCATCTTGTACGAGTCACCTCACCGATTGAAAAAGCTGCTGACCCAGTTGGCCGAGCATGCCGGTATGGATCGTCAGGCCGTGGTTGCGCGCGAGCTGTCAAAGAAGTTTGAGGAATTTAGACGTGGTACGCTGGAAGAATTGCTGGCGTGGGTCAATGACGTGACGAAGGTGCGTGGAGAAATTGTGGTCTTGATCGCTTCTCCAAAGGCTTCCCAACGACTGAATGAGGCTCCAAAAAGCGGCGAAGCATGGTGAACCAATCCGGAACGGCCTGCGTTGTAGCGGCCGTACCTGAATCCGCTCTTTGACGAGACGGAGCAGTTCATCCGCCGGAATCGATTCCGGCTGCGCTGTAGTGAGCTGCTTGGCAATACAGCGCTTTCCAAGCCAATCCGACTGAACTTCCGCCTGCAGATGCGCGCCAATCGTACCGAGAAGATCATTGCTGCCCTGGTCTTCGTCTATTCGCTGGTCCTGTACCTGCTGACCGTAGCTCCAGCCACGTCCTTCTGGGATTCGGGTGAATTCATCGCCATAGCGAATCGCCTGCAAGTGTCGCACCCTCCGGGAGCACCATTCTACATGCTGGTTGGCCGGTTCTTCTCCATGTTCGTTCCGACCGAATACGTGGCGCTTTCGGTCAACCTGGTATCTGTGTTCTCCAGTGCGTTCACCGTGCTGCTGCTGCATCTGGTCATTGTTCGCCTGATTCGCGAATGGCAGGGTGCTCCATCGACTTGGAGTGGACTGGACCGTCTCGTGGCATTGGCGGGTGGCGTTATCGGAGCGTGCACCTTTGCGGTCACAGATTCCTTCTGGTTCAATGCTGTCGAGGCCGAGGTCTACGCCCTGTCCATGTTGTTCACCGCCCTCGTGATCTGGTTGATCCTGAAGTGGCGGGAAGAAGCGGCCTTGGAGGACGAACGCCTGACGGGAGGCCAACATCGGTTTGGACTGGCGACAAATCGCTATTTGATTTTGATCGCCTATTTATTCGGGTTGGCGATCGGGGTCCACCTGCTGAATCTGTTGGCCATTTTCTTCATCGCACTCATTGTGTTCTACATCGAGTTCGAAAATCCGGAGTGGGATACCAGGAAACGATGGACAGGTATCGTGGTGACGGGACTGATTTCCTCGGTCTCATTCCTCGTGGTCTACCCCGGAATAGTTCAATGGCTACCTGGTTTTGTCGGGGATTCCGCTGCCCCCCTGCTTGTGATGATGGCCCTCTTCGGATTGCTGGTATTCGGGATCTGGTGGAGCCAGAGCCGTGGGTTGCAAGCCATGAACATCGTGATGTTATGCGTCACTGTAGTAATGATCGGGTACTCCTCCTATGCGCTCATCTTCATCCGGTCGGCGGCCAATCCACCGATCGATGAGAACGATCCAGAAACGGTTGAAGCGATCGTATCCTACCTCAAGCGTGAGCAGTACGGTGAAACCCCCATCCTGAAGGGAAATACGTACAATAACCAACTCGGCAATCTTGATACGCGGCGCGAAACCTGGTTTCCACGTCGACACTCACAGGATCCGAATCATCAGCGCGTCTATGCGCAGTACAACTCGGATGGCGAGTACTTCTGGAGCTACCAGGTCGGACACATGTATGTCCGGTACTTCCTGTGGAATTTCGTCGGTCGCGCCTCAGACGTCCAGGACGCATCTGCCATCACCGGCTTCTCTTCGGCAGAGACAAGTCAATACCTCTACCAGACCCCTTCGGAAGAAGCATCGAGAAATGCGTATTACGGGCTTCCCCTGTTACTCGGGTTGATAGGTGCCGCCTTCCACTTCATGCGAGACTGGCGCAGGGCATTCGCCGTCCTTGTGCTCTTCCTGGTTACCGGAGTGGGGATCATCTTTTATTTGAATCAGACTCCGTTCCAACCCAGGGAAAGGGATTACGCGTACGTCGCCTCGTTCTTCGCTTTCAGCATCTGGGTCGGTATCGGTGCGACGGGACTGTTGAGACTGGCTGCTGACAAGCTCAAGGAGCGGTTGCAACCGGGCGTGTTGCGTAAGACCCTTTTTGGCGTGGCCGGGGCCCTGTTCGTCGCCGTTCCATTACTGATGACGATTGTCAATTTCGACGATCATGACCGCAGCGGTCGCTACGTCGCCGGCGAGTATGCCTACAACATGCTTATTGGATTGGAGGAAGATGCCATCATCTTCACCAACGGTGACAACGACACCTTCCCCTTGTGGTATATCCAGGAAGTGGAGGGCGTTCGTCAGGATGTTCGAGTCACCAACCTGTCGCTGCTGAACACGCCCTGGTACATCAAGCAGCTCAAGAATCAGGCGTCGCGTGATTCAGATCCGCTGCCCATTTCTCTTCCCGAAGACGTCATCGATGACCTGCAGATCATCCGATGGGATCCGAGGCAACTTGAATTGCCGGTCAACCAGGATGCGCTATTCGGCGGCTCCGAGATGGCTGCATTCATCCAGGATGAGGACTCCAGCCTGATTGAGAATCCCATGCGTTGGAACCTCGAAGGACGTCCTTTCTCCCAGGATATCAACTTGTTGTACGGCGCGGACCAAGCCGCTTTGAATATCCTGCTGACCAATGCCCAGCAGAACTGGAAGCGCCCCATTTACTTTGCGGTCACTGTAGCTCCCAGCGGCACCCTTGGTCTGAACGAACCGGGCGAAGGAGGCAGTTTCTTCCAACTCGAAGGGCAGGCTTATCGGGTCGTCCCGATTCGCCATTTTGAGCAACTTGGTCGCGTGGTTCCAGATATCACAGCTGAGAAATTAAAGCTGTTCCGATTCACCGGCCTGAATGATCCGGATGTCTATTTCGATGAGAACATCCGCCGCATGACGGACAACTACCGCAATATCTACTCCCATACGGCCGAGGCGCTTGCGCGAGCAGGACGTTCGGAAGAAGGCCTGGAACTGCTGGACTGGTTCATGGATCAGGTCCCTTTCACGACCATTCCGGGAGATGAGACGTCGTTTGCGTTCATGGCACAGGCCTATGCCGTGCTGGGCGAGACGGAACGCGCTGCGCTCCTTTGGAAGCAAGCTGAGCCACTTGTTCTGCATCGGTTGGATCGCGCCATCGCGGCGGGAAGCAATACGCAGATGGCGCGTGTCGCCCGGTTCATCGAGATCATTCAGGGCGCCTACCTGGAAACCGAGGACTTCGAATCCTATGCCGAATTCACCAATCGCATTGGTGAGGTAATCGGCGATTCCACGTACCGTCAGACGGCCGAGGAAGTGGAGGCGTTATACAACGCCATGCAGGAAATGTCCGATGAAGAGAACGGCGTAACCGATCGGAACTGAGTACCGGATCCTCTCAACGCATCAACGTGAAACGGGCAAGACGCCTGTGCGCGAATGGCCCTTCATGACCACTCGCCAGAGATAGGTACCTGAGGCAAGTTCGCTGGTGTCAATCCGAAGACTGTTTACGCCCATCGTGGCCTGGTGCGATTCAATAATGCGGGTGCGCCCCGTGGCGTCGTACAGATGAATCGAAACAGGTCCCGCAGCATCCGCCACTACATCGAGACGCAATTCATCCGTGGTTGGTACGGGATAGACGGCGTCAACCGTAAAGGGAATCACTTGCCAGGATTCCGTTCCAACACCGGCTGCAACCGGCATGTTGACGGTGGTGGTGTAAATAAAGTCACCATTCGATCCCTGAGCACCATTGGCCGCGTTCCCAGCCGCGTAGAACGTAACCGGGCCGGCGTCCTCTGAGGGAGGTATCCATCGCAACTGCCAGGTATGCTCATCAGCAACGCTTACGGCTGGCGCATGGGTAACATGCGTGAGATCACTTCCGAATTCAGAAAAGGCCGTACCCTGACCGGCAACGAGGTCCCAGGACCCAACCATGACATTATTCTGATCCTGGACCGTTATGGAGAATCCGAAACGGGCCGCGCCAGCACGCTCCACGCGCAGCGTCAAGTCGACGGGCGTCCCAGGTGTGTATGAGGCCGGAGCGGTAATTGTAGCCGATCCGCCATCTGCATTGAGCGCATTTCCCCCGTGACATCCAGAATCAGCACACGTCAACGCGCCTGGCGCCCCGGTACGTCCAGATGGCGCTCCACCAGAATTCACGATGGCACCAGTGAGCAAAAGCAAACAGAGTACGGACGCTGCACTGCCGAGAACAGCAGGAAGATTCTTAGACATGGGAGATTAACCTCGTGTGCCCTTACGAATCAGCCGGTGGGCGGACTTCGAATGTGTGCACGGATTCATTTAAGCGAAGCGAGTAGGGACCCGGGACAAACCGTCCTTCGAGATCCAGATAATACCGGTAGGGCCTCAAGACGCTGGCGCAAACCGAGCCTTGAGGCCGCCGCATAGTCAGTGTGACCAAAATTAGATTGCCGGCCCGCTGTTGCGTTACATCATGCAGTTCAGAACACGCGTCTGGGAAAGCGCCTTTGATCAGCACTTCCACCGGGACATCGTTCGAGGCAGCGTTTTCAGTCATCGGGGCGGGTCGGATGGTCACCGTATCGAACGTGGCATCGAAAAGACGGTATTCAACATCCTCGTCCGGCTGCGAAACGGCAATCGTAGTCCGCCCTTCTCCATCCTCCCCACTGGCACGATGGCCATACAATTCTTCTGGACTGACATCTGGCTGAAGGGCAGCGCAGCCCGGTAGCAGGCAGACCAGCATGACCATCCCCAGCAGGCGTCCGGCGCAAAGGGCAAGGCGATTGTCAGGCGTGGACGAGGTCATGGTCTTGAAAGTCCGATTGGTTGGGATGGATCAATCTGCGAGTAAGGCTACATCGGAGGCCTGCTGATGATCATGCACTTCTTCGCGAGGGGCATCACCCCAAAGCCGCTCCAGCTCGTAAAATTCCCGTTTCTGAGGAAGGAATACGTGGATGACCATATCAACATAATCCATGAGGACCCACTGGTGATGGTCGGTGCCTTCCACATGCCACGGACGCTCTCCGGCTTCCTCTTTCAGCTTCCTGCGCACCGATTCCACGATAGCCCGGTTTTGCAGGTCGGAATCTCCCGTAACAAGGATGAATACGTCGGCGACCCCGCTGACTCCTGCAACATCCAGAACCAGGATGTCCTTTCCCTTCTTGTCCAGAATGGCATCGACCGCCAGTCGCGCAATCTGCTTCGTCGGCGCAGCGGTCAACCGTTTTTTCTCTTCCGTTCGCGCCGGGACCATCGGATCGGTCGGCGCCATGGTAACTTTCTTATCGCTCAGAGTCTCACTCTCTCCCCGGAGTACGCTCCCGGTGTATGAATCGCTTAATCTAGCTGGAGGATGCTTAATTGAATTTTACTCATCCATACCATCTGTGTCAGATTCCCCATCAACCGTTTCAGGCGGCAAACGATCCGCAAACGGTTTTATCAGGGCGTAGTCGGGTCCAATGACCAACGATGCATCCAGATACCATTCGGGCTCGAGCGCCTCTTCGATTCGATCATGCTCCAGCCCCAGGGCCAGGGCAAGCTGCTCAGCGGCATCACGGTTGCCTACACGGTCGAAAATCATGGTCTTCGACAGGGCGGAACCCGTGTAATTGCCGACGTCGACCACATCAAATCCCAAATCCTGCAGATAGCCACTCATTTCGCCGGCCAGGCCATCAACCCCGGCTCCATTGAGAACCTCGAGCTGGACATAATTGCCCAGCAGATTGCCGGGATTTTCCAGCCTTTCAGGATCCGGTCTAGGAGACGTAACACGCTGTCCGAGCGCGTAAACCAACAACATCGTCAGCGCCAGGGCGACGACAAGACCAATGTTGAGAACCAGATTACCAGAGCGGGAGGCCAAAGCGGGGAGGAATGGCAGGTTTTGAAGTCTTACTTCAACCGGTCATTCCAGAAGAGATCCCGACCCGAGGGACCAAAATCAGCCCGGAAGGACGAGTGCTGATTCCAACGATCGTAGGCATTGTATCCGTTGTATCCGTACGGGCTCATGTAGGAGCCATAGGGACTGCGGCGCATGCTCAAGTGGATCTGGACGTTTTCCGTTGGTCGGTAAGCCAGCTCCGCATTTCGGACAAAAACTTGATTCGGGTTCTGACCAAAGGCCTGGGCCAATCGCTGGTTGCCACCGAGCTGCGAGGCAGCAGACACATCAAGACGGGCAGCCAGCTTGTTATTGAAATGCCACTGCATCGAATTGGTATACATCGCCATGGATGATCCACCACCCCAGCTGCTGGAGGACGCTTCAAACGTGTGACTCATCCGGAAATGCTCGGGTGCGAAATACCGGTTCAAGGAAAATCCGGCCGTTCCCTGGTCATACAGACGCACGCTGGTTTCGACGGCAGAACCGCTGGGACGCAGCTGAGCGTGCGCGGGAGCCGTCGCCAACAGGGTTGCTACGAGAAGCAAAGCGAATAAGGATGAACGCATGGGGACGATAGGATGGGATTGCCAGTCAGTTCGAAGGCGGGCATTTCGTATTATAAAGGAGGTATACGGCCTCTGTCAATAACGTTCCAGAGGCCGTTTTATTTTACCCTCCGGACAAATTCCCGCTCGAATCCACAGTCTGATGACGCTGCTCGGAATAGAGACATCCTGCGACGATACCGCCGCTGCCGTCATTATTGACGGTAGGTTGGCATCGAGCGTGGTTTCTACCCAGCTTGAGCACGCCGATTGGGGCGGTGTTGTACCTGAATTGGCTTCTCGCGCGCACGAGCGCGCCATCGTTCCTGTCGTGCAGAAGGCACTTCGTAAGGCGGCTATCGAGCGCTCGGATCTGGATGCTATTGCCGTGACCGTAGGACCCGGCCTGATAGGATCCTTGCTCGTGGGAGTGTCTTTTGCCAAAGCGACTTCTCTTGCTCTGGGAATTCCACTGGTTGCGGTGAACCACCTGGATGGACACCTGGCCAGCTTGTTTTTAAGTGACCTCCAGCCCGCATTCCCGCATCTGAATCTGATTGTATCGGGTGGGCACACGCAGATCATGAGGGTCATCGCCCCGGGTCAGTCCGAGCTACTTGGCAAGACGCGGGACGATGCAGCAGGAGAAGCATTCGACAAGGTGGGAAAACTGCTGGGCCTGCCCTACCCGGGTGGACCAGAGATCGATCGTCGAGCTCGGCTTGGAAATTCAGCTTTCCATGCGTTTCCACGAACGCGCCTGAAGGGCTACGACATGTCTTTTTCGGGCATCAAGACCTCCGTTCTATATCACTTGAATGCCATTGAGACATCCGAACGGGAAGCCTATTTGCATCGGCATATCAACGATTTGTGTGCCTCTTTCCAGGAAGCTGTGGTAGATATGCTCGTCGCGCCGGTCAAGAAAGCGATGAAAGATCACGGCATCAAAGATCTGGGATTGGTTGGCGGGGTGAGCGCCAATTCCCGACTACGGGGAAAACTGGAATCGATGGTTCTTTCGCTTCAAGGTCGGCTCTTTGTGCCGCCAATGGCGTATTGCATGGACAATGCCGCCATGATAGCCATGGCGGGTTATCATCAGCTGCGGGCAGGACGCAAAGCCGACCTGACTGTTACCGCCAACCCTTCTCTAGTCCTGGCATGAGTCGCATCGACCGCATCATAACGTTGTTACGGGAGCTGGAATCCCTCCCGGATCCGACGCCCGAAGCCGGGATTGAGGCGTGGCGAGAGCGCATCGATCGCATTGATCGGATCGTGCTGGAATTATTGAATGAACGCAGCCGCAGTGCCAACGCCATCGGTCACGTGAAACAGCAGCTGGGCCTGCCCATTTACGTTCCTGAGCGTGAGCATCAGGTACTCGATGGCATGCTGCAGCACAATCAAGGCCCCCTTGACAATGCCGCCGTGCGGCGACTGTTTGAGCGCATCATCGATGAAACCCGTTCGCTTGAGCGCCGTCGATATCAGAACCGATCCTCTGATGAGGATCCCGTGACCTGAGAGGGAACAGGTGTCACGCCTGCCCTTCCCTCGCCCACCCGTAACTCATCCGCCACTTTGTAAATCATCCGGCTCCTCGTGCGAAGCGAACTGAAGAAACTCGGACTCATTGCCATCCTGATCGCGATTGCTGTTGGCTTGGCAGGCTACGACTTTTTGTACAGGTCCGCTACGCCAGATTATGAAGGCGGGAGATCCGTCCGGATTCATCCCGACCTGCCGATTCAAGATGTCAGCGAACGGCTGGTGGAGTCGGGTATTCTAAAGCGCGCCAGCAACTTCTCGTTGCTGGCGCGAACCACCGGTTGGGCTGAGCAAATCAAGGCCGGACACTACGAGTTCGAAAGTGGCGTATCCAACCTGGACATCATTGACAGAATGCGTAGAGGCCTCCAGGAGCCGGTGAATGTGCGCATTCCGGCAGGCACCAGAAAGGAGCGCATGATCCGCGCAATGGCAGCTGAAATGGCGTTCTCTGAGGAGGAGCTGACCCAGGCTTTCTCAGATGAAGCACTTGCGGAGGAGCTTGCGACCGACACGACGCATTTGTGGGCGTTCATGGTTCCGGATACGTATCACTTCTATTGGCTGACCAGCCCGGAAGATGTGATTCGCAGGGTCAAACGGCGCTACGACGGTATCATAGAAGCCGGCATCGATTCACTTGGTACACTTCCCCGCAATTTTACTCCGGACGAAGTCGTCCGGTTGGCGGGCATCGTCGAATGGGAAACGGCTCACGTTCCTGAAAAGGCGACCGTCGCCGGCGTCTACATGAATCGGCTGAATAACAGATGGCGCCTCGACGCGGACCCGACGGTGCAATACGCCATCATGAAGATCGAAGGAGATAAACGTCGACTGTTTTTCCGCGATTACGATCTCCAGCATCCGTACAACACCTATCGACGTGGCGGATTGCCGCCCGGCCCCATTACGAATCCCAGCCTGACAAGTATCCAATCCATCATCTACCCGGAAAAGCACCGGTATTTCTTCTTTGTGGCAACAGGTGATGGCACGCATATCTTCAGCCGCACCCTGTCCGAGCATCGACGCAATGCACAGGAATACTACCGCGTGATGCGTCAACGCCGGGCCGAGGCAGAAGCCGAAGCTGCCGCGGCATCCGAGTAGCTTCAACCGAAGAAGCTGAAGATGAAAGCGCGCCAGAGTGGGACACTGGCACCGCTACCCAGAACAATGAGCAGCCCGATTGGGACGCCTCTGGATCCAGCCATGGAGCGGCGAGAAAAACTCTTGCTCCAGGCAAGGCCTACTGCCAGGATCACCGTTGCGCTTCCCAGCACCCACCAAAGCTCATCAAAGGGACTCGACAGCGAGAAGCCGTGCAAGATGACCTGAGCGGGCACAATCAGTCCTGCGATGTACAGGGCAGCAGCATGCCCAAGGGCCCTCGCCGCGCGCACTATTCTGCCACCTGCCACATCTGGTAGCCCAATTCGCAGCAACCAGGCCCACAAGGGTAGCATGGCCAGTCCGACCCATGACACCAGGTTAGCCGTCGCGCGATCATAGCCTTGGCCGATCATGAACCAAAGGACGACGCCGAACTGGGCCACCCAGACCAGGACCAGTGCGGAAACACCGCGACCCAAGGCGTTAGATATGCTGCGTGACTGCTTCACGGACGCTGCGTGTCCTTCGCGATGAATCCGTTTCGGATATCTGGACTTCGAGAATGCTTTAGTGGCCAGGTTAGCGGCTGCGAGCCAGGTTATATCCGTGACTGCGAAGGATTCCCTTACGTTCCGCCGCGTACCGGGAGCACCCTTCGGAGCATAAAGCTCGCACAAAGGATGGACGCGGATCAGTCGACCTTGGTATTGGATCAGAATGCATCAATCCCATCCGGCGGTGAGTCCCATGAGAATGGCGTTCCATCATCAACATCGAGGTAGCCCACGAAATCACCCCATCCGGACGTTGGTGTTTGTCGTCATCGTGATCATCATTGCCATGATGGTCAGCGCCCTCACCTTTCTTCGGACCAATCCGGTTTCAGTTACCCAGTCGCCCGATGCCGGCATTTTCTCAGCCGTCGCGCTACACGTGACGGATGGCGAAGAGGTTTTCAATCGCGTCTGTACGACCTGTCACACCATTGACCGCCCGACCGACGTGGAGAGAGAGCCCATCGCGCCGCCGATGAAGATGATCGCGCAACGCTATATCAGGATGACAGAATCAAGCGAGGATGCGCGCTCACGCGTAGAAATGTGGCTTGAGCAACCAGATGCCGAACAATCCCTGATGCCCGCGATGGCAATAGAGCATCATGGATTGATGCCACCTGTAATGCTGACAGAAGCGGAACGCACAGCGGTAGCCGTTTATGTCCTCTCGCTCGTGGAGCCAAGATGTGAGAAGATGATGGGCCAAAAGCATCAGATGCAGGAAGGGAGTGGCACGAATGGCTGCAAGCACAACAGAAATCCTGATGAGGGGCGAGGTGAAGGCCACCAGCACGGGAAGTCCAAGACTAGTTGACA
>CALIKL010000062.1 GCA_938018055.1 uncultured bacterium | reverse complement strand
GAGTCCAACACGGTGAAACGGTCTTTCCGGTAGAAGATCGGCGAAAACTCTCCGCCGTCCTTCCCGTCGTCTCTGCCCACACCGATCCAGCCATACTGGGGCAGCAGAATTTCCAGATCACTGATCTGATCGCGCAGCACTTCCTGCATACCGACCAGGTCAGCTTTGTGAAACCGAATAACACTGGCGACTCTGTCCCTACGGTATGGCCAGGCATGCTCTCCATCCGCCGGATTGTTGTAGCGGATATTGAACGACATGACATTGAGCGTCGGGTCCAACTGACGGCAAGCCGGCAGTGAAACGATAAGCACCAGCAGACTCAATAAGGAAATCTTGTGGACCATTGAAGAGAGCATCGAATTTTTCAACCTTACTGATCGAGCCGGCTGCGGCGCGGCTCCAACTAATCTAATACTACAGAAGCTCTCTTCCAAAGAAAAAACCGGGGAATCGAATAATGAACTTTCAATCACCTCTCCAATATTCCGATCCCCGGACTGGGCTCTAGCTGTAAGAATCACTCTCCAAAAAAATACTGGGCACCGCGTAAACCGGCAGGATGTCTGCTACCATCAGGATTCATTCTTCAGACACTCCTGAACCCTTGCAGCAAAACAGCGGCTTTCTCCCCGACAACATTCTGCATTCCGTGCACCGCCCGGTCTTCTTTACTTCTGCCGGCTTGATTATCGCTTTCAGTCTCTACGGAGGCGGCTTCAGCGAACAGGCGGGCGCTGCCTTCATGGTTGTCCAGGACTGGCTGGTCACCCATCTTGGCTGGTTCTACACGGCGGTGGTCGCCGTGTTTTTTCTTTTTATTATTTTCCTGGCGTTCAGTCGCTTCGCCCATATCCGCTTAGGGCCGGATGATGCCCTGCCTGACTATTCCTACGTCAGCTGGATTGCCATGCTGTTCAGCGCAGGCATCGGTATTGGCCTGTTATTCTTCGGCGTCGCAGAGCCTGTGACCCATTTTGCCCAGCCTCCGCTTGGCGAAGGCGGAACCGCGAACTCTGCCAGAAGCGCGATGCTTTACACCTACTTCCATTGGGGCGTACAGGCCTGGGCCACCTACATTGTTGTCGGTCTGGCACTGGCCTATTTTGCCTTCAGACATAATCTACCGCTGACCATGCGCTCGGCTTTTTACCCTCTGCTTGGTGACAGAATCTACGGCCCGATCGGCAATACCATCGACATTTTCGCGGTGCTGGCAACTATGTTCGGCGTAGCAACCTCCTTAGGCCTGGGGGTGACACAGGTGAACGCGGGGCTGAATTACCTGTTTGACATACCGGTGAGCGCGGGCGTTCAGATTGCGCTGATCGCCGGCATAACCGGGATGGCCACCGTGTCAGTTGTGGCCGGACTCAATAACGGCATCCGCCGAATCAGTGAACTGAATATGATTCTGGCACTGATCCTGATCAGCTTCGTTGTCGTCGCCGGCCCAACCGCATCCCTGCTCGCCGGTTTCGTCAGAGACCTGGGCAACTATGTCAGTCATTTTGTTCAGCTGACCCTCAATGTCTATGCCGACGAGCCAGAAGACTGGCTTGGCGACTGGACCCTGTTCTACTGGGGTTGGTGGATTTCCTGGTCACCGTTCGTCGGCATGTTTGTCGCCAGAATCTCCCGCGGGCGTACAATACGCGAGTTTGTGCTGGGCGTGTTACTGATCCCGGCCGGATTCACGTTTTTCTGGTTGAGTATTTTTGGCAACTCTGCGCTGCTTATTGAACTCAGCGAACGGGGTGGAGAAATCACTTCGGCCGTGACCACTGAACTGCCCACTGCCCTGTTTGTCTTTCTGGAGCACCTGCCCCTGACGTCACTCGCGTCACTGCTCGCAATGGTGCTGATCGTGACCTTCTTTGTCACCTCATCCGATTCAGGATCTCTGGTGATCGATATCATCACTTCCGGCGGCAAGGAAGACCCGCCAAAATGGCAAAGAATCTTCTGGGCCGTGTCAGAGGGCGTGATTGCTTCCGTACTGCTCGTTGCCGGTGGGCTCGGCGCACTGCAAACCGCCGCCATCAGCAGCGCATTGCCGTTTGCAGTAGTCATGCTGTTCATGTGCTACGGGCTCTATCAGGGGCTGCTCGGCGAAGAAAACTCCGGGCGTCAAAGGTCGTGACCGGAATGATCTGCGCTGGCGAAGCTGCAGACAGGATCCGGCTGTCATCAGGAAAACCTGCAGCGCAGGAACACGCGGTAATCTGACTAGTCTGCCCGGGGTCGTCGTTATGAAAACACACAAAAGAAAAGCCTTCGCAATCACTGCAGGCGTCAAGAGCGCGCTTTGGATAGCGAGCCTGCTGGCCAGCATGTCGGCCACCCCGGTTATCGGGCAGACCAGTCTGCCTTTGGCGTTTGACAGTCTCGGCCCGACAGTTCAGAGCCTGACAACGGACACCGGACGCGCCATTCATTTTGTCGATGACGGCAATGAAGATGGCCTACCGGTGGTTTTCACCGGCGGGCTGGGCACCTCCGTTCGGGTGATTCGCCTGCTGGATTTTCTGGAAACCATGCGCCGGGATCTGAAGCTCAGGTTCATTACTGTGGAGCGCAACGGATTTGGCCAGACTGAATTCGATGATTCGCTGACCATGACAGACTATGTCAGTGATGTAGAGACTGTGCTGTCTCATCTGCAGATTGACCGGTTCGCTTTATTCGGGATTTCCGGTGGCGGCCCTTATACAGCAAAAATTGCCGAGCGCCATGCCGGGCGCATCCTGTCTGTGCACATGGCGGCCACCAGCCCGGCGATCGGCAATCCGCAGCGCTGCAGTAACGGGCGCAGCAGCCCGTACGCAGAGATGCTGCGATACCCCATGCGTTTTTTTGGTTTCCCGGAAAACAGCCCGCTGCACCGGATAAAAGGATTCCAGGACACCGCCTATGATGAGGCAGCCCGCGCGCACAATTTACGGGGTCAGTCCGCTGAACTGGCGCCCTTGCTGCACGAGCTGACTCTGTACTGCACTGAGCCCGCGATGGATTCCGGTCATATCACCGCGCCGGTGTACGTGTACCTCGGGCTGCAGGATGACGTACTCAGTTCAGTGAATCCGGATGACTGGTATTCAGCCTATTCGAATGCCGACGTTACTGTCCGGACCTATCCCGACGGCGGTCATGACGTTCAGTATCGCCATCTTGACCAGATCCTTCTGGATATCTCCGGGCAGGGGGATCAGATACTGGTTTGCGAGAACGGACAACAGAGAATGATCGACCCCTCGGAGGCGAACCGCACGGCCGCCTCACTTGGACTGTGCGCCTGGCAAAACTGAGACAGCTTGTCAGGTCAGGGCTGGCGGCCCCGCCGCAGCGCCGGTTGCCTCAGGCAGGCCCGCAGGTTGCTGCGCCAGATCACCGTAAAGTGCTGACATTGCCGGAGATTGCTGTTTATACTCAGTCAGCACCGCACAAATCCGAACAACTGCTGTTGGCCACCTCCGGCGTACTCTGCAGCAACAATAATGAGAGGATCCCATGTCAGAGCATGACCCCACGCTGCCAGACAGGCCCATCTTCCGGACGCAGGGCGCGCCTGGCAGCACCTTATCGCTGTTACTCCTTCTGCTGTTTTCGTTCACCAACACCGGCATGGCAGCCACCGTCGACAGCCTGGAGCCGCTGCCGGCGAGCGAATGGTCCTATGACCACGCGGCACATCTGTTAGAGCGAGCCGGATTCGGCGGCACTCCCGAAGAAATTGCACGTTTTGCAGCAATGACGCCAGAGGCGGCTGTAGACCTCATAGTCAACTACGAGCAGATTGCGGACACCCTGCCGCCCTTTGAGCATTCCGGAATCTGGGATGAGGCTATGCTGGCCGATGCAGATCTGCATCTTCGCTTCGATGACGTCATGGCCAAGGCTGCAGAAGTTGGTGAAGTTTATGGAGAGGTCGTCAGAGAAGAGGGACCAAGAAAGCTACAGGACATTACTGACGCGCTGTACTACAAATATCTCTCGTCTAATCGCGAGTGGCAACGCGTTGCTCAGTGGTGGGCGGAGCGCATGCTGACATCGCCGAGACCGCTTGAAGAAAAAATGACCCTGTTCTGGCACGGGCATTTCGCCACCGAGGAATTGAAAAACGACGATTACCGATTGATGCTGCAGCAGAACATGACGCTCAGACAGCTCGCAAGCAGCGACATGAGTTCGCTACTGATCGCCATGTCCAAAGACCCGGCCATGCTGCTGTATCTCGACAACAGGCTGAACGTAAAAGGCCACGCCAATGAAAACTACGCCAGAGAAATCCTGGAATTATTCTCATTGGGCATTGGCAACTACACCGAGAATGACATCAAGGAAGCCGCCCGGGCATTTACTGGCTGGCGAAATCAGGGGCTCACCTTCATTGATGACAGAGCTCAGCACGATGAAGGAATGAAAACTGTCTTCGGGCAGACCGGCAACTGGGACGGGGAAGACGTCGTTGATCTTATCCTCCAACAGGAAGCAGCGGGTGAGTTTATCGCCGGCAAAATATACCGCTTTTTCGTCAGAGAGGAGATTTCTGAGCAGATGCTCGACGAACTCGCGGCCAGACTCAGGGACGACAACTACGCTCTCAAGCCCTTCCTGCGCGCCTTGTTTCTGTCTCAGGACTTTTACAGCGAACCCTCTCTGGGCACGCAAATCAAAAGCCCCGTTCAGTTTCTGGTCTCTACCTATCGAAAGCTCGGTCTGGAAAGAATCCCGGGCACCCCCTACTTTCCTGCCGCCACGAATCTGCTCGGACAGGCACTGGGCAATCCGCCGAACGTCAAGGGCTGGGACGGCGGACGGGCCTGGCTGAATCCATCAACGATTCTGCTGCGCAACAACCTCATCGGACATTTGTTGTTCCCTGAAACAGCAGCGGGCGCCTACCCGCGCTTTGCCTATTCAACGCGCTATTCCAACGCCCCCGCAGAAGCCAGGCAGCGCGACCGGGATGAAGCGCTCGCATTCAGTTCTGAAAGCGGGTCCGTACAATTTTCAGCCTCGGCCGCCTCGGAGGATGCTCAGGGAATGAGTGCTGACATCTCCATGATGGCCTCAACCGCACCCTCAGCGGCGCGGCACAATGCCAGAGCAGATTATGACCTGAAACTGGGGCTGTATCGCGGCATCACCAAAAGCTATGAGCGTGTCCGGCCAATCCCGCCCACGCCTGCTCCGTTTGATCTCAGTGGCATGCTGCAGAATGCCAACATCGCCAGCGCCGAAGATGCAGTCATTTATCTAGAACGACGTTTCCTCCGGTTAAGGCTGTTCGACGAAGACCGCCAGGACATTGTGGAGTTTCTACAGGGCAGAATGCCAGACGGGTTCAGTCTGAGGGATTCGGGTGACGGCGAAACTGAGCGCAGCCTGCGCCTGACCTTGCAACTCATTCTCAGCACACCGGAATACCAGCTAGGATAGACTGATGAAAAAGCACATAAAGACAATGAATACGAAATCGTTCAGCCGCCGCCAATTTCTGGAATTAAACCTCGGGGCGGCAGTTGCAGCCGGCGTGAGTATGTCACCCCTGTTTGGCGGCAGCGCGGCAGCGAGGGAAATTGCGGACAGCGGTCGCATTCTCGTGGTGCTGGAACTGTCCGGTGGCAATGACGGCCTTAACACGGTTGTGCCCTACACTCAGGACGAATACTACCGGGCCAGGCCCACCATCGGTATTCAGCCCGATGCGGTGCTGAAGCTGTCTGATGATTTTGGCCTGCATCCCAACTTACTCGGATGGGAGCGCCTTTATAAGGATGGTAAAATGGCCATTGTGCACGGATGCGGCTATCCCAATCCGAATCGCTCTCATTTCGAAGCCATGAAATTTTGGCACACCGGTGTCCCCAACGCACCAGAGTCCAGAGGTTGGGTGGGGCGGCTTGCCGATACGCTGATTCCGAATGAAGCCAGCGGCGTGGTCATGAACATCGCCACAGAGCAGTCTCAGGCAGTCTCATCGACCTATCATCCGCCCGTTGTTTTCAGCGACCCCGCGGCCTATCGCCTCGACAACGACGAATCCCAGACCGACGCGTTTGCCAGCATCATGTCGAACCGATCACGATCAGCAAACAGCAACCTGGATTTTGTGCGCAGAGTGACTTCAACCGCAGCCGACAGCTCAGAATTTGTGCGCAGGACCTGCGCCGACTATCGGACCAATTCAGACTATGGTTATGGCTCAGTGGGCACCTCACTTCGCAACATCGCTGCTCTTATTGAGGCGCGGGCAGGTGCCCGATTCTACTACACGAATTTCGCAGGCTTTGATACGCATGTTTCTCAGGCGCCTAATCAGGCCGGCCTGTTCAATCAGGTTGGCGATGCTGTCCTGGCGTTTCAGGCGGATCTTAAAAACATGGGTCGGGAGGATGATGTCGTCATGCTGGTCTTCACCGAATTTGGACGTCGGGTACAAGAGAATGCCTCACTCGGCACAGACCACGGCGTTGCCGGGCCGATGTATGTCTTCGGCAATCGGGTCAAAGGTGGCTTCCATGGTGAGCATCCCAGTCTGTCGGTTCTCGACCAGGGTGATCTGATCATGACAACCGACTTCCGCTCCGTGTACGGCAGCATGATCGGAGAATGGATGGGCGTGCAGGATGTCGGCTCTGTTCTCGGTGGCGATTTTGCGCACCTGTCACTCATCAGTTAAGCAACAGGAAAAAGGGGCTGCCTTGTGTCAGACGTATCATCAACAACCCACGGCCAGTGTTACTGCGGGAACGTTCAGGTAACCGTATCAGGACCTGCAGCAGTCAGTGGTTATTGCCACTGCCTGGAATGTCGCAAGTGGCATGGCGCGCCTATCAATGCTTTCAGTGTCTGGCCATCCACCAGCGTCACCATTGAGGGTGAGACCCTGATGAGCGAACACTCTGACGCCAGTGGAAGACTGTCCTGTCGCCTTTGCGGGGGCTGTGTCGCAAACCTGAAGCCCGCACTCGGGATGACGGTTGTCTATCCCATGACCCTGGCAGGTGCAGAGGATCCCTTACCCTTCGAGCCGAGCTTCCATATTTTCTACGGTGAACGGGTGATGGACCTGGCAGATGGGCTGCCTAAGTTTGCTGCGCTTCCACCCGACTTCGGCGGCACCGGCGAGACGATTGCCGAGGCCGGTCACACAGGCTGGCGCGCTTAAACAGGAGTAGATCTCGAATACTTTGTCTATTCCTACGCACTGACCAAACACAACCTCCTAGTGGATATTTCAATGCGAGCAACTCTGAAGTTCTTTTGCTCCTGCCTCGTAAGCTTCGGCCTTCTACTCGGGCTACAGCAACAAGCCGCTTCCCAATCTGTCATCAGTGCAGCTAGCCCGGAAGCTGCTCAAGCCGGTTTGTCTATTTTACAAAAGGGTGGTAACGCAGCGGATGCTGCCGTGGCGATTGCTTTCGCCTTGGGCGTTAGCGAACCGGCCATGAGCGGACTTGGCGGGCAGATACAAATATTACTTAAACAACCGAACTCCCCTCCTCTGGCTCTGAATGGCAGCTCTTTCGCTCCGGGCTTAACCCAACCACTCGACTCGCGAGCCCGATTTCTGCCGCTTCAGCGGAGTACGGTGCCAACTTGGTTGAGGTCTTTAGAGTACCTATTTCAACAGTACGGTAGCGGGCAGGTAAGTTGGGAAGAAATAATCGCACCAGCTATTGCCTTGGCCAGCGACGGCTTCACTCAAGGTAAATTTCGACAGAAAGTGTTCTTACGCCATAAGGCAGATCTTTCCGAATTTCTGAATGCCGGATATATGCAGTCATCGGGTGAATTTGAAGAAGGCAGCACAATCATTCAGCCCCAACTCGCGCAAACTCTTGTAAAAATCGCCAAAGGAGGCTCTGATGTTTTCTACCGTGGAGAGATAGCTGAACTGATAGAAGAAGATATGATCAACCGGGGGGGCTGGATCAGAAAAAGCGACCTGGCGCGAGTAAAGGACCCTATCGAAGTCAGACCTTTGGCGATGGATTACCATGGACACACCATCTATTCATTCCCACCCCCCGCTGGCGGCTGGGTCATGATGCAAACTCTCGCTTTGTATGAGCAACTTAGCAAGGAAGCTGAAAATTCGGGCCAGCCTACAGAGCTTGCCATGGCGCAGGCAATTTATCTGGCCCAAAAAAACCGCAACGATGAGCCTATATCCGACTTCGAGGATTATGAGGGACAGATAAAGCAGAAACTATCAGGCGACTACTTA
>CALIKL010000061.1 GCA_938018055.1 uncultured bacterium | reverse complement strand
CAGCCGCCCTTTTTCTTGGTTACTCATTATCCCCTGGAACCGCTTTAGTGGGAGGAATGAGTGAGGGTGAGGGTAGGCACTGCGGTAGCGAAAAAATCCCTTGGAGCGAGAACCTTCACGTTTTCCACGTGTACGGGAAATGAACAGCATTCCACACGGTGCTTATGCCCGAAGGATACTACCCGGATCATTACGAACAGCCCGACGACCAGCTCGACGAATTCCTGTGCGAATACGTCGATGGTACGATGGACCCAGCGGTACAGCGAGCCTTCGAAGAATTCCTCGAAGCCAACCCACCCCTGGCGGCCCACGCTGACTGTCTCTGTCGTACGCGCAACATGCTGTGCTCTTATGGGGGACGGCATGGACGCGCCTCGTTGGAAGCCCAGATTCGACATCGCGTAGCCTTCGAACTCGACCGCAAGCGTCGCGTCGAGGCTACTTTTCACGCTCGATTGGGCACGGCGGCGCTGGCCACCTCGTTTGTAGGTCTGTTTCTGATCATCGGAATGATGATCGGTCTGAGCTCTACCCAATCGTCCGTGCCCATTCAGCTTGTGGCGTCGGGGCAAATGGAGCTACAGGATTCCATGGCACTGCCCTCAGAGAATCCACACGGTGTTGGGACCGTCCCGCTGGAACAGTCCATAAAGCAACCTCGATGGTCCGTGATGGGAACGGCAACTGTACTGCCTGCCATCGACATCTCACCCATCGGCTTTCAGCAAGCATCCATGGAAGACGGGCCCTTGTATTTGGCCGCTGCTCCCTGATTATCGCTTGGTCCTTGACTGGCGCCTGGCGCTTCGTCCAAAGGGGTGTAGTTCAATTGCTGGTCCAATCGTCGCGATTGACATTTTCGCCACCTGTCGGCGATACTGGTTTCTCCCGATCCTTTCTGAACCGAGTCCATCGCCATGAAATACCGTTTTTGGATGCCCGTTGCAGCGTTTGCGCTGCTCCTCGTTTTGCCGGCCAATGCCCAGTACGCACTCCAATTTGGTGCCGCCGTGGCCAGTGATGGCGAGTCCGTCTACGCGGGTGAGGGGCGTAATTTGTTGCAAAATGGTTCCGTGTTCGTCTATGGAATGGACGCGGAAGGAGTTTGGCAGATGACGGATCAGATTCAGGCCTCAGACCCGATTGAGTCGGGGAATGGCTTCGGACGCTCCATTGCCCTCAGTGGTGATGTGATGGTCGTTGGTGCCCCACTAGTGAGTACCGTCTATGTGTTTGAGCGAGGAGAGGATGGCATGTGGGCTGAAACCAGCAGGCTCAAGGCGGACGGTGCTACAGATCTGGGTACGCGCGTGGCCACGAACGCTGGTCACATTTTAGCGACCGCAACGGATGGCCAAACCGGTAAGGGCTCTGTCCACGCATGGGTACGAATCGAAGAGGAATGGGTGTCCGCCGGTCACTTGGCCTCAACGGTAGAGGGGCGCACCGGCTTCGGAAGCGCTCTGGCCCTCAGCACCGACCATGCAGCTATTGGGGCTTCATCCTGGGAAGGCCGTAAGGGAGCTGTGGAAGTGTTTGCCTTCGATGGCAGCAGCTGGGCTTCGCAATCTGTTGTGACCCTTGATTCCGCCGTCGAAGGAGATGGGTTGGGAAGCGCGCTGATTCTGGAGGACGCGCACATGGTGGTCGGTATGCCGGGACATGATGGCCGCAAGGGCGCTGCGGCGCTGTTCTTTCGGGAAGCTGATACCGAAAACTGGACCTACCAGTACAAACTGGAACCATTCGATTCGCAAGGCAACGAGCTCTTTGGGTCTTCCATGGCATTTGCAGGCTCGTCCGTATGGGTGGGTGCACCCGGCTATGGAGCTCAGAATGGAGCGGTCTATCGTTACGAGATTGACGAATCCAGTATGCGAATGGGGGCCACGGAGCTCATCCAAGCCAACCAACTTCAGTTCAGAAGTGGCTTTGGCGGTGCATTGGCGGTTCATGGTGACGTTGCCGTAATCGGATCGCAAGGGCACGACAATTTTGAAGGAGCCGCCTTCCCGTATGATGCTTCCAGTGGATCCTGGGTAGAAGGGAATCCGGTTTTCTCTGACTCCGGCTTTTTTGCCTCCGTAACCGGGGGGCAGGTTGACTGTGAAGACGGTGAGGCCGGGGAGTTTGGTTGCGAAGAAGTCGATATGCTTTCCTTCCTGACACGGGGCGATGTGGGGGCCAAACGAGGCATCCAGATGAGCGACGTCTGGGGGTGGACCGATCCGGATACAGGTATCGAATATGCGATTATCGGACGGACGGACGGTACCAGCTTCGTCAGCCTTGCCAATCCTGAAGCGCCACGGTATTTGGGAGATTTGCCGCACACGGCCAGCGGGAATCGCTCGTTGTGGCGCGATATGAAAACATATCGCAACTACGTTTACATCGTTGCTGACGGTGCCGGAGCTCACCATATGCAGATCTTCGACCTCACCCGACTTCGCGATGTGACGGCACCTCAGACGTTTGACGAAGACGCCATTTATCGTGGGGTATACAGCTCTCACAACCTGTTCATCAACGAGGAGACGGGCTTTGCTTACGCAGTTGGTTCGGATTCAGGAGGCGAAACCTGTGGGGGGGCGCTTCACATGATGGATCTGTCAGCAGATCCGCTGTACCCGGAATTTGTCGGTTGTTTCAACGAGCCCCGCACCGGGCGCAATGGCTCTGGGGCAACGCACGATGTCCAGTGTGTCGTCTATCGGGGGCCGGACACCGATTATGCAGGTCAGGAAATTTGCTTGAGTGCAAATGGCACCGCGCTTTCCATCGCCGACGTAACCGATAAGTCGAATCCCGTCGGTATCTCGGTGGCCGATTATCCCAATACCGCATACACGCATCAGGGTTGGCTGACCGAGGACCATCGGTTCTTCTATCTGAATGACGAGGGTGACGAAGCTTCAGAAATCGTGGACGCCACACGCACCATGATTTTTGATCTGACGGATCTGGACGAACCTGTGCTGGCTGGCGAGTATTTCGCCGACAACAGCGCCATTGACCATGACCTCTACATCAAAGGCAACATGATGTACCAGACCAATTACCTGGCTGGATTGAGACTGATCGACATCTCTGATCCGGAAAATCCGGTGGAGGTGGGTTCGTTCGATACAGTGCCGTATGGTCCCAATGACAATTCACCGGTGCTTGGTGCCTGGAGTAGCTATCCCTACTTCGAGAGCGGTGTGATCGTCGTGACTTCCGGGCGCGAAGGGGTGTTCTTTCTGAAAAAGAAAGAGATCGACCTGTAGATTCGGCCTTTGGCTAGCAGGCCAGCTGGTGGCGTGCCAGAGGATCGTTGGCTGGAATACAGGCGCCGGATGGGACGCTGGTGGGCTGATATCGCTCGAGATCCGGATCTCGTAGTGCGGTTTCCAGAAAAACGATCAGGTCCTCGATTTCCTGCTCCGTCAGATCGAGACGTCGGAACTGATCTGGAAATCGGTCGGGTGGTAGACTGATCGCTGGGACGCCTTCCACGTAGTAGTCCACGATCTCGCGCATGGTCCGAAAGGAGCTGCCGTGTCCCATGAATCCCGCATCCGTAAGATTATAGAGCTGTGGGACCTTGTAGGTGAATCGGTCCCTGTCTTCTCCGGTCAATCCACCTCGACCAGGGTCTGGAGGGACGCCCGGCATGTCGGGCATACCCAAAGCATAGAATGCCATGGAGGAGAGGGCTGGTCCTGTGTGACAGACGGTGCATTCCGATTTATCGCCGAAGAAAACCATCGCGCCACGTTTTTCTTCCCTGCTCATCGCATCCAGGTCTCCTTTGAGCCATTGCTGAAACGGTGATCGATTTGCCATGACGGTTCGCTCATAGGCCGCGATACTCAGTCCTATGCGCTCGGTTGTGACTGAATCACCAGCCCAAACGGACTCCCAAAGCGCGGCGTACGTCGGGTGCGAACGGATCAGTTGGGAGGCCGCTTCGGGCTCGAAAAGACGATGCTTTGAAAGTGCGCCAATGGCTTGAGATTCCATGCCCTGATATCCGAGATGATTGGCAGCGGCGTCGGGATGGTGTATCCATCGATCATCGAGCCCCTCGTTGTCGCCACCGGTACCGGCGGCTCCCGAGTACATCATTAGGCGCTGGTATGTCTTGTTCAGGATCGTCTGACTCTTGAGTCCTGGCGAATCTACATCTGCCCCGGGAAGGGACGGGTCCGGGCGGCGGGCTTCGCCGCGGGTACCCCACCCTATTCCACCTTCTCCTATCGATCGCGCGGCACCCGCTTCGAAGCCCGCCGCTGCATGATGACAGGTGGCGCAGGAGTAAGTCCCCAGATTGTGAGTGTGTCGTGCTGCTTGAGACAATGCGGCATCATGGAAGAGGAATCGCCCCAGGGTGACCTTATCTGCCGTCAATGGATTACGGGGATCCTGGGGAATGGAGCTGAAGTCGTCGCTTTCGGGCAGGACGAAATTCTGAAGTCGACGCTGTCCGTTAAGGGTAATGCGTTCCGTAAGCAGGACGTTGAGCGCTGAATCGTAGAAATCGTCATTGCTCGCTACATCAACCTGGGATGAACACCCGGCAATAAGCAAACTGGCCACGATCACGCTTGCCAGACCACTCAAGGAGCATATATAGAGGCGTCTAATCACCGTCTGTCACCCAGAAGATCCAGACAGGAGACCATTCCGAATAACCGGCAGGTCCCAGTGCGCGTACTTTCCACCAATATGGATAGGTGAATATGAGCCCCTCAAGTTCAAAGAAGGGATCCGGAAGATTCTCCAGGTCAGCCTGAAAGAGGTACATGTCCTCATCAATGGTGACCACGAGGTGATAGGAGTAGGCGTCTGGAACAGGGGTCCATTCCAGACGAACGGAGCGCTCCAAATCCAGCGTACCATCATCAGGTACCGTCAGGCGAGGCGCAGCTGGAGGATGGGCATGCGAAACGACATGAAAGCTTCGGGCCGTACTCCATGACGAAGCCTTGGTATCGGATTCCGATCGAACGCGCCAGAACAGGTGTGCATCCATGGGCAGATCCCTCGCCGGGAAGAACGAGCGATAGCCTGTCAGTTCGTCTATCAACAACCGGGAAAAATGCTGGTCTTCGGCAATTTGAATATGGTATCGCACCGTTGTCGCTTCTTCCCAGGAGAAGAGGACGGCATCCGGTGTATCACTGTCATGGAGAGGTTCCACCAGCTGCGGTATGGTCAGTCCTCCGTCTCCAGGTACGCCGCCATCACCGCATCCGCCAACACCTGATGCCATCACCAGGAATGCTGCCATCTGCAACGTGGGTAAGACCTTCTTGAATAAGGCAGTCTTGAAAAACCAGATGTGATGGACCGAATGCATGAATAAGTCCAAAAAGCGAGGCAGGGGACACGCTTGGCGGGATCGATGGCAGGATCATCAAAATAGTCCGATCTCGGAGCGGTTCTGCGAGGAGCGATTCCGAAAACCATGCAGTCCTCTTCCCTACACCGCGGCTTCTGTCACCTGTCGGCAGCTGGAGTCGAGAAGATGTGAAACAAAGGCATTCGCGAGTAGATACACTTCCTCTGACCCAGCACTTCAATCTGACCGACGGATCCTATGGCACGCCTGCTGCCCGCCCTGTTCCTTTCTTTTTTGATGACTGCTCCGGCAATTGCTGCGGTCTCTTCAGCCGCCGATGTTTCCGTCATGCGCGATGCCTACGGGAGCTCGCTTCTCATGATTGGCGAGGACCTGGTTGTCGGCGAAACATCCGGTTTTTCCAATACCGGGATGGTTCACGTACTGCGTCGTAATGAGCGTGGGTCCTGGGATGTCATCCAGACACTTACTTCCCCGGACGCCGCTATTTCTGATCGGTTCGGATTGGTGACTGCGCATGATGATGGGATTTTGGCGGTGTCGAGTCCAGGAGCCCTCGAAGGATTGGGTGCAGTCTATGTTTTTCGAGCCGGGGAGGACGGGCAATGGCAGTTCGCGACCCGTTTGATAACGGATTCAGCGCCGAGTGACGGCTTCGGCTCATCCATCGCCGTGGCTGACGGACACGTCTTCGTCTCGGCAGCAGGAAGCGCTAACGGAGCCGGTCGGGTACACGTCTTCGCAGCAGGTCAAGACTGGGCCGAGAAGGATGCTTTGTTGTCACCGGCGGATGAGGCAGGCATCCGTTTCGGATCGTCCATGACCGTCATGGGATCAATGCTGGCGGTGGGGGCTCCGGGAGCGCACGACAATGGTGGCCGCGTAGACTTCTTTTCTCTCAGCGACTTTTCGGCGGCAGGGTCTATTGAACCAGGTGATGGTCAGGACGACGCGCGCCTTGGAACGTCCCTTTTTGCTTCAGGTGATCATTTACTATTGGCCAACCCGCGTGCGGCACGTGGAATGGGAATTGTCCATGTCTTCCGTCAGCGGGACAACTCGTGGCGCATGGAACGGACGCTTGAAAGCCCATCCGAAGGCAGTCGAGCATTTTTCGGAGCGGCGATCGCTGGCTCCGACGAGGAGGTATGGATTACCGCTCCTCTGGCCAATGATGCCAGTGGAGTCGTCTATCGATTTGATGCGAAGTCGTTCAAACAGGTCGGTGAGTTGACCAACGACCTGCAAGGTGGGCGTACCGGATTCGGCAGTGCAGTGGTTGTGGGTGCCGAGGCGGGTGCAATCGGTATGCCGGGGCACGATTACGGACTCGGATCCGCTGTCGTGTACGAACGGGAGGGAAGCTCCTGGAATAAAATCGCTGCCTACAATCGTCCGGTGGCCGATCTGCCAAGTCTTACAGATAGCCCGGTTGAGTGCAAGGACGGCGAAGCAAACGAATTTGCTTGCCAGAATGTGGATATGGTCTCCTTTATTTCGCTCTCCGATCTGCGAATGAACCGTGGAGTTCGCCTCAATGATGTTTGGGGCTGGTCAGACGAGGAAACGGGACGTGAGTATGGCCTTATAGGTCACATGGAAGCCATGGTATTTGTCGACGTCACCGATGCGGCCAATCCGATGGTGTTGGGTGAGCTCCCCCGTACCGACGGATCCCCAGGCTCAACATGGCGCGACATGAAGGTGTTCAAAGACCATGTCTTTGTCGTTGCCGACGGTGCCCAGCAGCACGGGATGCAAATTTTTGATCTGAGACGCCTGCGCGATTGGCCAGGTGAATTTCAGGTCTATGAGCCGGATGTGTTGTACACCGGTATTGCATCGTCACACAACATCGTGATCAACGACGTGACCGGATATGCCTATGCCGTGGGTAACAGCAGTGGTGGAGAGACGTGTGGTGGGGCCCTCCACATGATCGACATCAATGAGCCCAAGAATCCGACCTTTGTGGGATGCTTCAACGATCCCAAGACGGGTAACAATGGCTCGGGCGCAACGCACGATGCGCAGTGTGTGGTCTACGACGGGCCAGATGCAGCGCACCGGGGCAAAGAAATCTGTGTTGGCTCCAATGGCACGGCCATCTCCATCGCGGACGTCAGCGACAAGGAAAATCCGATCGCCATCAGCCAGGGCACCTATCCAAACTCGGCATACGTACACCAGGGCTGGTTTACCGACGATCATCGATACTTCTATCAAAATGATGAGGCAGATGAGTTGAACGGAATGGCCGAAGCCACGCGGACCATGATCTGGGATCTAACGGATTTGGATGAGCCCGAAATGATCGCAGAGTATTTCGGTGATTCGAATTCAACTGATCATAACCTGTACGTAAAGGGTGACCTCATGTACCAGACCAACAATGCGAGTGGTCTGCGGATCATTGATATTCAGGATCGAGCCAATCCGGTGGAAATCGGCTACTTCGATACGACTCCGAACAATCTGAATGTGGCCGGTTTTGACGGGACCTGGAGCAGCTATCCGTACTTCGAATCGGGCAATATCCTGGTCAACTCACGCCGAGAAGGACTCTTTATCCTCAAAAAACGTCAACTGGATCTCTGATTGGTTCGAGACGTGCCGAAGCTTCGAAAGAGGCTCACGACCACTTTTGTTTGTGACGCTACCCTCGGCTCCCTTATTTTGAATAAACCAATCATTACCGATGGCGATGCGGGCGGCTGTTGACGGCCGGTTCAGCAATTTCAGGGCTGAACGAGTGAGCCGAGTGTTGACCCAGCATCGCATGATCCGGCCACATGACATATACGAGTGCGTTAACCTACGCAACGCAGCGACAGCCACTCGCCAACCAGATTTCCGGTCTTCTGGAAGCCTCAGAGGCCAAACCGGTTGATTTTCGGGTGATGTCGGTGATCGTTCCGAATTCCGATCACATGCACGGCGCGCCCTTCGCTGCCGATGTATACCGGTCCCTTCCTTCGACAGAGATCAATACGGTCATTTCGATTGCTTCGAATCGGGGAGAGGAATTCAAGCGAATCACAGTTTGCTCTCTGGAGGCCTACAATACGCCCCTTGGAGAGGTGTCCGTCAACGACAAAGTGCGCAATGAGCTTTGTGACGAAGATGACGACATTTATCTGGATGATCGGGGACACTTCTTGCACCACGGCCTGGACGTGAATCTGCCTTTCCTGCAGAGCATCCTGGAAGACTTCGATGTCGTACCGCTGGTCATGGGGAGTGAGTCTCCAGAGTTTTGCCGCGAACTGGGTCATGCCGTCGGAGAGGTCATGTCGAACCAGCGAACGCTCATCGTTTCCTGTGTCGATATTGTTCACGCCACAGCGGAAGGATTGCGCAGGTTCAAGCAGCACCTTTCAGACCTGGACGTACCCGCCATGATGATGCTCCTGAACCAGGAGATTGAAATGAAGGTGGATGGAAAAGGACCGCTTCTCGTCGCCATGATGGCGTCGGCTCACCGGCGTGCGAATGAGATCGAATTCCGCGGATTGCAGGCGCCCGAAGAAGGATATCCCGGGTTTGCGGGTGTTCTGATCGGACGCCGCTAGGATGACCTTCGGCAGCCAGAGTAAAGGGATGCCTCCGCGAGGATCAGAATGGCTGGACTCGTTTTCCGTGGTCGGCACGGGAGCGCTGGCTCGTTCCCTTTTACGCGCTCTCATTGAACACGGTTTGACGTGCTTGGCAGTGCATGCGCGCACCGAGGAGTCGGCCCGGTCAATAGCGGCCCTCCTTCCGGAGATGCGGGTAGGCATTATTGGTCAGGACCCGGTTCCATCGTCCGATGTGACCTTCGTCGTAGTCTCTGACGATGCCGTCACAGAAGTAGCCACTCTGTTGGCTGCGAGCGGGATGCCAGAGAACCAGGTCGTTCTGCACACTTCGGGAGTACACGCTTCCGATGCCCTTCAGCCCCTGGCAGATGCCGGTGCGGCTGTTGGTTCTTTTCATCCACTGCAGACCTTCACGGGAAATGAGGGTAAAGAGCGATTCAAGGGCATAACGATCGGTGTCGAGGGGTCAGAGACCGCTCTTCGAACGGCACACCACCTGGCCGATGATCTTTTAGCCATGGCCGTGACCATTCCATCAGATCGAAAGGCGCTGTATCACGCTGCCGCCGTGATGGCTGGAAACAATGCGATCGCCATGCTGGCAACGGCGGCTGATCTTTGGGAGCGCGCCACGACGGATACGCAAGGAGCACACGATGCGCTTGGACCGCTTACCATGCAAAGCGTGACGAATGCCCTCAGGGTAGGTCCAGAAGCGGCCTTGACGGGCCCTGTGGTTCGTGGTGATATAGGTACTCTACAGCGCCATCTGGAGGCTCTCCAGAAATACGCTGATCACCTGGTCCCCATGTATGCCGCAGTTGTAACCGAAACGGTTCACCTCGCCATGCGCTCGGGACGGCTGTCGACTGAGCGAGCGGTAGAAATGCTTGACGTTGTAGCACGTGATCTGACATCGGCCACCAACGAGGAAGACTGATGGAACCACGTCATGATGCGGTCCTGCGCATGATCGAAGTGATTGAAGGGGTCAAATCCCCTGATGCCAGATTCGTCTCCGTCGTCACCGTAGTTGGAAGTGTTCTTCGCCGGGTTTTGTCGGCTGAGAAAACAGCCCATCAGGCCGTGATCTCGCTGGCCCAGCAGACGCAGCTTGAGCAGATGAGGCGTCAGCTTTCCAACATGATCGAGACGCTCGGTGATTTGCTTCCCAAACAGGTGTCTGTTGCGAAAGTAGAGGCCAAGGAGGAACCCTCGTGGTGGTATGCCCTTTCGGAAGCCACTCACATCCTCGAAGAAAGTATCGATCAACTCTCCATTCTGGTAAAACAGCAAGAGAAAGGATCTCCTATCCGTGACGTGATTGCGCAAACCCAACGACTGTTGCGCGATCATTACAACATCCTGTTTGAACAGGCTCGGAGTTATCTGGACGGTTAATTCTGTCTGTTTTTGACGGTACGCCGTGAATTGACCGTCAATCATGTAGTTTGCCATGCGATGACCGGAACTGCTCCGGGCACCAACCATTCCTCCCCGATTGTCCATTAGACAGGCAACATGCTGCCATGAAGCAGTTCGTACTCCTTCTCCTCTTGACCTTGGTCGCTCCGATATTCTTTACCGGATGCGCCCAGAATACTGGCGATTCCATGACCAATTATTACGCCATTGACACAACAGCAGGCCGCATGGTCGTCAAGCTGTACAACGAAACGCCGATCCACCAGGAAAACTTCCGAAAGCTTGCTGATGAGGGGTTTTTTAATGGTACAACATTCCATCGCGTGATCTCAGGTTTCATGATTCAGGGTGGCGACCCGAATTCCAAGGACGAGGATCCATACAACGATGGTATGGGTGGTCCAGGATATACGCTTGAAGCTGAGATAATAGCAGATCTCATCAACCGTCGTGGCGCGCTCGTAGCGGCTCGTCAAGGTGATCAGGTCAATCCGGAACGCCGTTCCTCTGGTTCGCAGTTCTATATCGTGCAGGGTAACACTATGCCCGATGAAGTGCTGACTCAGGCTGAGATGCAGATCAACCAAGCCATCGGTGGTGGCTTTTCCTACACCGACGCGCAGCGGGAGGTCTACACGACGCTGGGGGGAGCACCGTGGCTGGATATGCAATACAGTGTATTTGGCGAGCTGGTCGAAGGGTTTGAGGTGCTGGACATGATTGCATCAGCTCCCACTCCACGGGCTGTGGGTGAAGGTGACCCACGGCTGGCCGATATGCCGCTCGAGCGTATCGAAATGACGGTAACAGCACTGACCGACTACGTCGAGTCCAACTGAGTAAACTCCCATGTCCAGAGTCTTTACCGAACAAGAACAGGTTCGCCGTGATGCCCGGGTCCGCATGGAAGAGGCTGGAGTGAATCCCTATGCCTACTCGTGGAACGTGACGGGTGATGCGGCAGGCGTACTCGACACGTTCGACGATGCTCTTCATCAACCTGGAGAAGATGGTGCCCCGGCTGATCCCCTCACGATCTCGGTCGCAGGCCGCATCATGTCCCGGCGCATTATGGGTAAGGCGGCCTTCTTTCATCTGCAGGACGAGTCTGGTCGGATCCAGATCTATGTCTCTCGCGATGACCTGCCCGAAGGGTTTTACAACACGGTGTTCAAGAAGCTGCTGGACATCGGGGATATCGTGGGCATTGAGGGCTTCGCCTTTCGTACCCGCATGGGAGAGATTTCCATCCATGCCCAGCGACTGGAAGTACTGGCCAAAGCCTTGCGTCCGTTTCCGATTGTCAAAGAGACCGAGGATCAGACGTTCAATGAGGTGACGGATAAGGAATTCCGCTATCGTCAGCGTTACGTCGATCTCGTTGTGAATCCGGAGGTCCGAGAGACCTTCCGCCAACGGGCTCAGATGGTGACCGCCATGCGCCGATTCCTGGACGATCGCGGCTATGTAGAAGTGGAGACGCCGGTTCTGCAACCCATCTATGGTGGCGCAGCAGCGCGACCGTTTACAACTCACCACAATGCGCTCGACATGAAGCTGTACATGCGCATTGCTGATGAGCTGTATCTGAAGCGCCTGATCGTCGGTGGGTTCGACGGTGTCTATGAGATCTCCAAGGACTTCCGCAACGAAGGGCTCAGCCGCTTCCATAATCCGGAATTCACCATGATGGAGTTGTACGTCGCCTACAAGGACTACAACTGGATGATGGAGCTGGTTGAGGAAATGGTAGAGCACCTGGCCGTCACGCTCCATGGGTCAAGTGATCTTCAGATTGGTGACAACACCGTCAGTTTTGCCCGCCCGTGGAAGCGTATTCCGCTGTTCGACGCCATTGAGGAGCAGACGGGAGAGCAACTCTATGGAATGGATCGAGAGGGACTTGCCGCTGTCGGTCGGAAACTTGGACTGGAAATCGAGGATTCAATGGGTTCGGGCAAGATCATCGATGAGATCTTCGGCGAATTCGTAGAGCCGCATCTGATCCAGCCAACCTTCATTACCGATTACCCGGTAGAGCTTAGCCCGCTGGCCAAGAAGCATCGCTCGAAAGAAGGTCTGGTAGAGCGCTTTGAGGCAATTTGTAACGGGAAGGAGCTTTGCAATGCCTTCTCCGAGCTTAACGATCCGGACGACCAGCGCCAGCGATTCGAGGATCAAGTGCGACTCGGTAAGCGCGGCGACGAAGAAGCTATGCAGCTGGATGAGGACTACCTCCGGGCTCTTGAGTATGGCATGCCGCCAACGGCTGGATTGGGCGTAGGAATCGATCGTCTTGCCATGCTGATGACCAACTCGGAGTCCATTCGGGACGTCATTCTTTTCCCACTCCTCCGGCCAGAGGCAGATGACGCTGATGGGGCCGAACAGGGTGAAGACAAGGATAGTAGTCCGGCAATATCCTGATGACGGATTCGTCCCGGCAGGTCGGCTATCTCGAACTCCTGCGGGAAAACACATCCTTCAGAAGGCTCTGGACGGGGACGGTCATTTCCCTTTTCGGGGATTGGTTCAACACGATTGCACTCTACAGTCTGATCCTTCAGTTATCCGGATCGGAGTTTGCACTGGGTGCCGTGTTCATTACCAAAATGCTCCCCTGGGCACTCGCTTCTCCGATTGCCGGTATTCTTGCAGATCGGTTCAACCGCCGGCGCTTGATGATCATCTCGGACATCCTCAGGGCCGTAGTCGTCCTTGGATTCCTGTTTGTCGATGAGCCCTCTGAAGTCGTTCTGATCTATGTGTTGACGACCGCTCAGGTTGTGCTCGGTTCGGTGTTCCAACCGGCCAAGAGTGCGTCTGTACCCAACATCGTCAAGCGGGAGCACCTGGTCACAGCCAACACCATCATGGCTGCAACCTGGTCCGTCCTACTGGCCTTGGGAGCTGCGGCCGGCGGATTTGCCGTAGAGTGGCTTGGCTTGGAAGCGGTATTCATCCTGGATAGTGTGAGCTACCTGATTTCGGCCTGGTTCATCTACCGGACTGTCATCCCGCAATTCACCTATACCTCCCGTGAATCCTCTCTGATTCGATCTGCTCATCGGGAGGTCATGGACGGACTCAAGCATATCAAGCGGTTCCCGGCCATCCGCAGGATGGCGACTACAAAGGCCGTCTGGGCGATGGGGGGAGGCGCGCTGGTTTTCCTGCTTGCCTTGCTGGGAGAGGCGGTGAATCCCGAGGCCGCATCCATTTCCATCGGAATCCTGTTTGCAGCACGTGGAGTCGGAACGGGCATTGGACCGGTGCTGGTCCGTACCTGGTTCCGAGATGATCGGGTTTGGCCTCCGGTGATCGGAACGTGCATAGTTCTTACCGGCGTGGGTTACATCGTCGCTGGATGGATAGCTGCCGTATTCACGGCATCCTTTTTGGTTGCCCTTCCCGTTGTTCTGGCGCACATGGCTGGAGGAGCAAATTGGGTCTTCTCGACAGTATTGTTGCAGCAGCGGGTAGTGGATCAGTTTCGGGGACGGGTATTTGCCACCGAGTGGCTCCTGGTCATGGGGATGGAATCCATCTCCATTTTCGTTGCGAGTCTCATTCTTGAATTGGGACTCCTTTCGCTGGTACAGGTCATCATTCTTTTCGGATCAATTTCTGTTCTGGCAGGCGTTTTTTGGCTTTTTTCGGTGGTTCCAGCAGAAAAAAAGGATCAGATAGCAGGAAATATTCCGAGATCCTGAATTCTGGCACTGAATTCGCGGTAGGGCTGATATCGAAATTAGCGCCTGCCTCATGTCCCTCAACTCCCTTCTTCATTTCATCTCGTCCTCGGGATCTGTTCATCAGGATGACGCCGATCTGGCATTTGCCGAGGTCGATTCCAATGGACGTATCTCGAGTATCAATCCGTTCGGTCGCCTCGCGTGGGGCTGGCGCACGGGATCCCAACTGGAAGGAGAGCTATTGCTGGCTCTGGATGGACTGAGCGTCGACAGCCCCGAAGCCTTTTCCAGACTACCTCGCAGCTATTCAGGCGGGGACGGCATGGCCGGAAGCGGTATGCCTTCTTCTCATCTGTTCTAAAGAAGAACAGAATCACCCGCTCCGGGCCTCATCAGCATCATCTTCTGGTGGTTCTGCATTCAGATTCTTGAGCGCCACGTCCACATTTCGCTGGAATCCGGATAGCTTGGTTCGTTTCACGGCACTTCGTCGGAACCGTGCGCTGAAGGCCTCCTGATCGAGCTCCTTCCATTCCATCAGGCTGGTGTCGAGTACGCCTTCACGTGGGGCATAGCCAGCTTCCGAGGTCAGTGTCCTGAACTTGTTCCAGGGGCATACGTCCTGGCAAATATCACATCCGAATATCCAATTGCCATGGCCACCGGCAGTGTCTTTGGGTATCCGATCTCCGCGGTATTCAATGGTGGTGTACGAAATACACCGATTGGCGTCGATGACATAGGGTTCGACGATCGCAGAAGTCGGGCAGGCGTCAATACATGCCGTACATGTGCCGCAGTGATCAGTAATGGGTTGGTCCGGTGCGATTTCCGCAGTCACTACCAATTCCCCGATGAAAGTCCAACTTCCGTGGTCAGGGGAGATCAGATTGCTGTGCTTGCCAATCCATCCCAGTCCCGCCCTTGCCGCCCAGGCTTTGTCCATGATTGGAGCGGAATCGACGAAGGCACGCCCTTGGGTACCGGGAACGGTCTCCTGAAGCCAAGAGAGTAGGGCAAAGAGCCGCTCCTTAAGGCGGAGGTGGTAATCATCTCCCCACGCGTAGCGACTGATACGCCCGGTCTCCGGATCCCGGGAGGCTTCGTGGGGGGTGTAATAACTTTGAAGCACTGATACCACGGATTTTGCTCCATCGACCAGCAACGTGGGATCTGTCCTTTTCGGACCGTGGTGAGCCATCCACGCCATATCCGCATCGTATCCGCGGGCCAGCCACTCGTCGAGCCTGCGTGCCTCTTCGTCCAGGGGACCTGCCAGCGAAATGCCACATGCATCCAGTCCAAGCGACAGTGCTTTTTCCTTTATGGCCCGGTTCAGCTGAACAGGGTCAGGTATGGAAGGGGTCTTGACGGAGGCCATGCTGGGTGGGAATCGCGCTGCGCAAACCGAATAAGGTGCGAGGGAGTGCCAACCTACAAAGAGGAGAGGCCCCAGAAAAGCCGGTGAGGTCTACCGGTACAAAAGGGAGCAGTCGAATGGGCCGGTAGCAACCTGGTGTTCCTCAACGCATCCTTTGCCTTCGCCTTTCGGGCAGACGGAAGGACTTACTTCCGCGTCAATACGGAATCGGTCAGCGTTAACCCCGTTGCCGACGTAGTAGTTGGAGACGGCTTCCGCACGTTGTCGGGCCAAACGTAGGGCTGCAATGTCAGCATCTGTGCCTGTTGCATAACCGATGATGTTCACACAGCACGTCGGATTGAGGCGCAGGTATTCAATGTTTTCATCCAGCGCTTCGCGCGAGGCTGTACTCAGATCGATCACGTCGGCCCCGAAATAGACGCTGTTCAACTCGATGAGTGTACACACCCGAGGTGTGCGTGGCATAGGAGGATCGTATCCCTGTACGGTGAGCGGTGGTGGGATAGGAGCCGGTGGAGGAGCAACAGGGGGTTTCCGGCGCATACATCCTCGTAGTCCACCCATCACGAGTGACGTGTTGTGCGGGTCGTATTCGCGTTCATTGCGCCATACGTAGTTCAGGTCCCAGCGATAACTGGCTTCGGCGAACATGGACCAACAGCCATTGAAACCGATGTCTATGCCGAATCCAACGGGAAGATGATAAACGGATCGTTCCGGTCCGGGAGCGCCGGTGTCCGGGAGGTCGACGCCTCCTTTCGAGTTGTTGGAAAAGATGTCGGCCGTTGTAGCTCCGAATCCGGTAAAGATGTAGGGCAAGACGCGTGACTTGGAGCCCGGACGTAGTGTCATCACAATTTCCGGCTCCCACAAAAAGATGTGTTTGGTCAGAAACTCGTTCGCTCCATTTCCTACCAGTTTTCTACCATCTTTCGTGCTGAAATTGGTAAAGAGCATCATGGCCCGAAAATAGAATCGGTCCCGTTTGATAGGGAAGGAGCCCAGAAGAGCTATGGCAGGGTCGTGCTCTCGTACGAAATTGGTTCGGCCGCGTGTTTGCAGCAAGTCAATAGGACCATGATAGGTGAATACACCTACGCCAAGGCCTAAATGGGCCTTGGAGTCCCGGAACTGATTGCTCTGGGAAAAAGCAGGCATCGCCATAGCGAGTGCCAGCACACATCCTAGTACGTAGCGGCGAAGTGTCATGAGGGGAAGCCACTGGATTATTGTTGAACGAAGCTCCTTCCACTGATCGGACATGGTCCGGGCAGGCCGGGGCATCACGTTCGTTATCGGCCATTTCGGAGATAGCTCAAGCGCATTTGCAGTCTTTTGAAGTCATCCCAAAAGAAAAGGGGCCGCCCGGAATCGGGCGGCCCCTAAAAGGCCAGACTTCGGCATCGTCATTTCTGGATCAGCGAAGGAGGGTTTTCCTCTCCTTGTCTGGTCACCCAACGAGCCTTATCGGACAATAATCGTATCGACGCGGCGGTACTGAGCGAGACCATCTTTCTTACTGGTCAGGTCTTCAGCGCGACCGTTGCCGAGTGTAACCATGCGGTTAGCCGGAATACCATTATTCGCGTAGAACTGCTCAACGGCACGAGCACGGTCCTCAGACAGCTCCTGAGGGCGACGTTCGCCAGGAGCGGCAGTGCCTTCAACACGAACGTTCATATTCGGGCATTCGGCCAGGATTTCGAGGTTGTCACCCAGGGCTGCTGTGCCCTCATCCGTCATGACCGATGAGTTGCGATCGAAGAAGGCGCTGCTCAATTCGGTAACCTCGCGGCAAATGGCAGCTTCGTACCAGTCCACGGTGACGCTCATGGAACGGGAATCCGACCCTGCACGGTTGGACGCATTCAGCTGCACGGTGTACGTACCTGGCTCAGCGAACGTGTGGGACGGGGCAGCATCACTGCTGCTGGAGCCATCACCGAAATTCCAAGCGTAAGACAGTGGGGTGTCACCGTTCACATTGGCCGTGAAGGTGACGTTGGTCTGCGTGTCAGGCGAATTATCGCTTGCACGAATGCTCACAATCTGAGCCGGAACCGGGGGATTCACCACGACAACAGTGGCAGAGCTCATGTCGGAGGACTTTCCTTTGCGGTTGGTGGCCGTAGCTGTCACCGTGTAGGTACCCGCCTCGGAGAAAGAGTGCATTGCGGAAGCGCCCGATGCCGTGGCGTCGTCACCAAATTCCCAGCTGACTGAAACAGGCAGTTTGGCGTCCACATTGGTTTCAACCACAAAAGAACCATTCTGGTTGGTCTGCAGGCTATCCGGTGCGTTCATCGACATGATGTCGACGGGCACGCTCTTGCAGCCAGTCATGGTGATGCCAGCTACAAGCAGCGCCAGCACGAAGAAGTTGGAAAAGATGCGATGGGTCATGTCAGAAACGTGAAGTTGAGATGAGTCCGAAATTCGGAGTCTCCAAATATAAGGCCAAAGCCGGTATAACATGCTGTAGAAGACGAAAGGGGTGTTCTACAGAGCTGGGTTGACGGCCCGGGTGAACAAAAAAAGGCGCGGCTCCTTGAGGAGCCGC
>CALIKL010000060.1 GCA_938018055.1 uncultured bacterium | reverse complement strand
TACGCTTAACCGCGTATCGGGGGTTCGAATCCCCCCCTCTCCGCATCCAGAAAGCCCCGCTCACGAACGAAGTGAGTGGGGCTTTTGCGTTTGATGGGGAGAGCGCTTGCTCCCGGACGGTCAAACGTGAAAGCCCGAAGGACGCGCAGCGTCCTGAGCGGGGTATGCTTTGGTAAGGAGTACCCCGGGATGCACGCGAGCGCAGCGAGCGCAATTCCCCTTCCAATGTTCACGGAACGCACGATATACACTTCTGGTACATCGCTCCATGCTGACACGCCGCATCATACCCTGTCTCGATATCAAAGATGGTCGCACCGTCAAGGGCGTGAACTTCGTCTCCCTTCGTGATGCTGGCGACCCCGTTGAGCTCTCCCGTTCTTATGTGGAGCAAGGTGCTGATGAGTTGGTCTTTCTCGACATCACAGCCACGCTGGATGCACGGGGTACTCTTCTCGATCTGGTCACGAAGATTGCCGAAGTGGTAAACATCCCGTTCACCGTGGGTGGTGGCGTCCGGACAGTGGAGGATGTCAAGCAGCTTTTGCAGGCTGGTGCCGACAAGGTAGCCGTCAATTCCGCCGCAATTGCGCGTCCTGAACTGGTACGAGAGCTCGCCGATGAGTTTGGAAGCCAGTGTGTTGTTGTAGCCATCGACATCAAGGAAGTTGACGGGATATGGTATGTCCATTCTCATGGCGGTACGCGCCCTACCGACCTGGAGGCGGTTGCCTGGGCACGCAGCATGGATGAGTTGGGGGCTGGTGAGCTCCTGCTCACGTCCATGGACCATGATGGGACGAAAGGCGGATTCGCCATTGAAATTACCCGAACCATTTCGCAGAACGTCTCCATACCGGTCATTGCTTCCGGTGGTGCAGGCAACGCTGAACACTTTACGGAAGTGTTCGAGGCGAATGCAGCCGATGCGGCGCTTGCAGCCAGTATTTTCCACTTTGGAGAAGTCCCTATTCCATCCCTCAAAGCCGACCTTCAACTTGCGGGGATTCCCGTTCGGATATCATGAGCAGCACCTTTCCAGGCATCGTGGACCCAGCCCGTGGTGTCGGCAATCTTTCCTTTGACGATAAAGGACTAATCCCAGCTATCGTTCAGGATTTCGAAACCAATCGTGTCCTCATGCTTGGCTACATGAATGCAGCTTCCATCGAGCGCACATTTGCAACGGGCCGGGTCACCTTCTTCAGTCGATCCCGTCAGGAGCTTTGGGAAAAAGGGGAGAAGTCAGGCAACACGTTGGATTTCAGGGAAATGCGTGCCGATTGTGACGGCGATGCACTACTGATCAAAGCCGTGCCGCTGGGACCGACCTGCCACACTGGCACGGACACGTGCTGGGACGAGAAAAACGAGGACCCTGCCGCATTTCTCCGACTCCTTGAGCAGGTCATTGCGACGCGGGAAACTGAGGGGGACGATGCCTCCTATACAGTCAAGCTGCTGAAAGCCGGTGCCAAGAAGATTTCCCAGAAAGTGGGAGAGGAAGGTGTCGAAACGGCACTCGAAGGAGCAGCGGGCACAGAAGACAAGCTGGCCGAAGAAACAGCAGATCTGTTGTACCACGTCCTCGTACTCTTGCGCTCGCGTGGTATTTCACTCAAGCACGTAACGGACGTCTTGCGCGAGCGCCACGGCGGATGACCCGATCAGGGTTCCATTCATGGCCCATGCGTATCGACTGACAAGGTACCCTGGACCGCTCAGATGACAGGGTGTCTGCGTTTGGGGGATAAACGGTACTTTCCGTTACCATTCCCGCCTTACCCGAGTGCACATGAGCGCCTTCCGATACGGGCTGTCCATCCTTTTGCTTCTTGTTTCCCAAGATGTTCTGGCTCAACAGGCCATCCTGCGAGGCTTCGTTACCGACGCCAGCAACGAACAACCCATGCAGGGCGCTACAGTGGCGCTCCGTTCAGGTGACGCCCTCGTGGCAGGTGCGGCTACCGATGGCGACGGGTACTTCGTCATCAATCGCGTGGCGCCGGGCGATTACGAAGTGACCATATCTTTCGTCGGGTTTGAATCCTGGAGCGAATCCCTTTCCCTTTCTCCGGGTGATATCCGGGATTTCAGGATCGCGCTGACCATGCGAGCTTCAGAGATCGATGAGTTGGTGGTTGAGGCTGAAGCGGTCGGAGGGATCACAACTGTCGCCGCCGGCCTCGAGACAGTCGTTCCGGCGGCCATCAACCGCGTGCCGGTGCCGGGAGTATCCGGCGACCTCGCGTCCTATCTACAGACGATTCCTGGCGTCACGGTCCAGGGTGATCGTGGCGGACAGTTTTTCGTCAGGGGAGGCGCGGTCGACCAGAATCTCGCGTTGCTCGATGGCCTTCCGGTCTACATGCCGTTCCACGTGCTCAGTTTCTATTCAGCGTTCCCGGAAGAACTGGTAGATCGCGCTGACTTCTACACAGGTGGTTTTGGAGCACAGTATGGTGGCCGTACGTCTTCCATTCTGGATGTCACTGCGCGTAACGGAAACAAGCAAAACGTCGCTGGCTCGATATCAGTGGCACCGTTTCTGAGTTCGGCTACCGTCGAGGGTCCCATTATTGACGGCCGTGTATCGGCCATCTTCAGTGCTCGGCAGTCTTTCGTTGAGGAGTTGATTCCAGGCCTGTTCGGCCAACGCATGCCTTATCGATTCGGAGACCGGTTCGGCAAGATCCACGCCCTTCTTGGCGGAAGTCATGAGTTGTCCTTCACCTTCCTCGATACCGATGATCGAGGTGATATCGCAGGATCCAAGAAATCTGTTTTTGGAGAGAACGAAGCTGCCGAGATCAATGACAGCACCGAAGTAGCGTGGGAGAATCGGGTGTATGGAGGAACATGGATATACCGTTCCAACCGCGTCCCGCTCGTATCCCGCGTCACGGCGGGCCGATCCGAGATGACCAATGCTTTTGGACCGGAAGGGAGTCCGGAGCGGGAGGCGCACGTGGAAAGTGTCGAAGCAAGTTTGCGTCTCAGCTGGTTGCTGGACCGCGGCGATATTTCCATCGGGTCTACCCTGCGAAAGACAGATCTCGGCTATACGCTGGATGATCTATTCACAGAGTTCACGACGTCCGCAGAAGATCTCACGGAATTGCAGGCGTACGCAGAGACGACATTGGATCTGCTCGGTGATCGCGTCCTCATCAATCCTGGTGTTCATCTTTACATGCTGGCCGAGCGTTCCCAGTCCTGGCTGGAGCCACGCCTTCGTGCATCGGTTTGGCCGACGGGCAAAGAGGGACGTCACCAAATCAATGCGTCCTGGGGGATCTATCACCAGACGCTCACTGGATTGACCGATGAGCGGGACCTTGGAAATCTCTTCACCGCTTGGATAACGACTCCCGAGGATCAGGAAGTCATGCAGTCCATGCACGGCATCCTGGGATGGAATGTGCAGATCCAGCCCTGGCTGAGTGGAGCCGTCGAGACCTTTTACAAGGATTATGATCACATCACGGCGCCCATCTTCAGCGCGTTTCCGCGTTTTACGACCACATTGCAGGAGGCCAGTGGCGCTGCATATGGGGCAGATGTTCGTTTGAACCTGGAAAACCGGCCCTTCCTGCAGGAATCACTGCTCGATGCCAGTGTATCCTATACCTGGTCAACCGTCGAGTACGAGGCCGGTCCGTACACCTATAACCCTGCACATGATCGTCGACATCAGCTCAATGCCCTGCTGCACGCTCAGAAGGGAGATGTAGGCTTGACCGTTCAGTGGCAGTTCGGATCTGGCCTGCCGTTTACCGAGTCCGGTGGGTTCGATGTCTGGTACCTGTTGACACCGGATGTGGATGTCAACACGGAGGCAGGAGTGGATCGCATCGTATATGCTGAGCCATTCGGTGGTCGTCAACCTACTTATTCGCGCGTGGATGTTTGGCTGGAACGTCGGGTAGAGCGCGGTCGCTACATTGGGACCCTGCGGGCGGGGGTTCTGAACCTGATCAACCGAAACAACCTGTTCTACTACGATCTCTTCACCTTCAGTCGAGTAGATCAGTTGCCGCTCATTCCTTCCGTCGGATTCAAGATGGAGCTCCGGTAGATGCGTTTTGTCCGTTCGATCTTGTGGATCTTTCTCGTATCGCTGACCCTTTCGGGCTGCGACGATACGTTCCTGGATCCCTTTGAAAACGAACAACGCTACTTCACCGTGTACGGATTCCTGGATCCCCTTCAGGCCCGGCAGACGGTTCGTGTCATCCCGGTCACGCGATTTGCAGAGGATATCCAGGGGCCCGCTGAAGGCCAGGCGTTTATTGATGCACGCGTCTATACCCGTGATTTAACAGACAGTACGTCCACCTTGTGGACGCACGAGCTCAAACGATTGGATGACGGATCATACATCCATTTATACCATGCCGACTTCTTGGTGCAGCCCGGCCACACGTATCGATTGGATGTGATCCGGAACGATGAAAAACGCTCCATGGCTTCCACCACGGTACCGCGACCAGCCACGGATAAATTTGTCCTGGCCAGTGGACCTGTTGTACGGAATGACTCTACCGTGACTCAGGAGATCGCACTTCCAGGTATTCCTGCCTTGTGGGATTTGAGTGCCGTATACCTGGTGCAAGGCCCTGATTATGTGGATCGCGTATTCGTTCCGTACGAGACGCCCGCAGGACCCGGCCCGGACGGGTTGTGGAAGTATCAATTGAACGTCACCGCGGATCAGGATTCGATTATCGCCCGTGCGCAGCGATTCATGCGGGGTCGCTCCATTGACACATTGCCGGTAACGCTGTCCTCTCTGGGCGTGCAATTCCGGATCATAGACACAGCCTGGTACCCGTTATTGGTTGAGGACGATATCGTCAAGCTGTCCCAACCCGGATTTGCTACCAACGTGATCAATGGCTACGGCATATTCGGTTCGATGGGATTGCATCGGGAAGAGTGGGAGGTCTCCGCACAAGTAGCCAAAGTTCTCGGTTACCCGATCTCGGTCGATGTGGATGCCGGCTTCTGACGTCGTCCGTTTCAGGTCTGTCAGGCCCTTTGTCCCACGAACCAGCCTGATCACTCAAACAGTGATGGATCCAGGCCCGGAATGACGTTCATGGCCGTTTTGTAGTAGATGTGCTGGAGCACATCATCGCTCAGGCCAATACCGTACAGGCGCCACTGGGCGTGGTACTTACGGTAGTAGGGGAAGTACTCGTCTTCGGTTTCGTAGGTGCGGAAGTACGTGTGGAATTCGTCCGGATTGTAGGAGTCCTTGCCCATCATGACGCGGTCCTTGTACTCGGTAAGGAATTCCTTGGCTTTGCGGGGCTGACGGCCCAATTCGTAGATGATGGCTCCCATTTCCGTGACCATGTTGGGATGCTCGTCGAGCTTTGAGCCCAGGGCATCAAGGTCATTGCCCATCCAGGACATGTGCGCACTGATGAAGGTGGTACCCCGGTGCTTGCGCATGATGTCGAAATGTTCGTCCATGATTTGCTCAAAGGACGGATTCGTAACGGGGTCGCGGTAGCGATTGGGGCGCAGCTTCAGCTCAAGCCACTTCTCGTTGTTCTTGTCACGCGGCTTCCAGAAGTTCGGTGGATCGGCCGAATGAATGAGGACGGGAATTCCCATTTCGCCTGCCAGCGCCCAGATGGGATCGATGCGTGGATCATTCACTGGGACACGATTACCCTCCGTGTCCACAACGTCCATCCCCAGGTTCTTGAAGATTTTCAGACCGCGGGCTCCTGCTTCTATATCGGCCCGCAGTTGGGCAACGGCACGCTCGGTCCATTCCTCCGTCCCGAATCCTTCGAAGTCGATGTTCGCGAAGGTCACCACCCGATTCGGGTAGCGCCCTTCCATATTTTCGACAGCCATTCGAAGTGCTTCTCCAGATCGACCGGACAGGTTCACGATCACGGCCATGTTCATGGCATCCATCTCCATGATCAAGGTGTCCATCGCTCCGGCAGACATGGTTGCAGCACGCCAGTGGTGGCTATGCACGTCCACGAACGGAAATTTGGCTTTCGTCACGAGGTTTTCGTCGACTACGAGCGTGGAGGTGGGCTCAAATTCCTCAATGGTCATGTCACCCATTTCGTTAGCGGCGTCTTGCGCTTCAGAAGCACACGCCGTCAGCAGCAGGAGAAGAAAGAAAGGCAGGAAGCGAACCATCAGAACAGGTGGTCAGTGAATGGACAAACTCCGAACCATCGGTCGAAGCAGGGGTACGAGATTTCGCAAAGTACGTACTCACAACCGCTTCGTTCAGGGTTTGTGAGGTCTCCCATCCTGAAGTTGAACCCTCATGTCTGAGCAACGCGTTTCTGAATTGCTGAAATCTGAGCAGCCGTTTGAGGTCATTTCAGAATTCGAACCCACGGGAGACCAGCCTCAAGCCATCAAGGAGCTTCTGGAAGGTCTTGAGCGGGGAGATGGGCATCAGACGCTGCTCGGCGCGACCGGAACAGGTAAGACCTTTTCCATGAGCAACGTGATAGCCCAGCACGGGAAGCCCGCTCTGGTCTTGAGTCACAACAAGACACTCGCGGCTCAGCTTTATGCCGAGTTCAAGCAGTTCTTTCCGAACAATGCCGTCGAGTTCTTCATCTCGTACTACGACTACTATCAGCCTGAAGCCTATATCGTCCATTCCGATACCTACATCGAAAAGGACATGTCGGTAAATGAGCGCATTGACCGGCTTCGACTGAAAGCTACATCCAGTCTCGTCTCGGGTCGATCGGATGTCATTGTTGTGGCAAGCGTCTCGTGCATCTACGGACTCGGTTCGCCCGACGACTACAAAAAGCAGATCGTGCAGGTCAAAGTCGGGGACACGATTCCACGCAATGAGCTGCTTCACGGACTATCGGGTATCTACTACAACCGGAACGATATAGAATTCGTGCCAGGTGCCTTTCGGGTGCGGGGTGATGTCGTTGAAGTCTTTCCGGCATATTCCGAAGATGAGGCATACCGCATCGAGTTTTGGGGTGACGAAGTGGAACGCCTTACGGTGTTCGAACCCATTTCTGGCGACACAATTACCGAGCATCGCTACCTGACCATCTATCCGGCGAAGATTTTCGTCACACCGAAAGAGCAGGTACTTAAGGCGGTGAAGTCCATTGAGGAAGAGCTGAAGTGGCGCCTTGCTGTGCTACGCGAGAATGGGAAGATGCTTGAAGCACACCGTTTGGAGCAGCGCACCATGTTCGACCTGGAAATGCTGAAGGAAGTCGGTTACTGCTCCGGGATTGAAAACTATTCGCGTCATTTGAGTGGATCTGCGCCCGGCGAGCGCCCCAAGTGTTTGCTGGATTACTTCCCGGATGATTTCCTCATGGTTGTGGACGAAAGTCACGTGACGCTTCCCCAGGTACGCGCCATGTACAATGGGGACCGTGCCCGCAAGCTCAATCTGGTCGAGCACGGATTCCGCCTGCCTTCCGCCTTGGACAATCGACCGATGACGTTCGAAGAGTTCGAGGCCAAGCAGCACCAGGTGGTTTACGTGTCAGCGACTCCAGGCGAATATGAGTTGGAGTTGTGCGGCGGCGTCTTCGTCGAGCAGATCATTCGACCAACCGGAATTCCAGATCCAGATGTAATTCTTCGCCCGACCAAGAATCAGATAGACGACCTCCTTGAGGAGATCAAGGTGGTCACGGACCGTAATGAGCGTGTGCTGGTGACCACTCTGACCAAGCGCATGGCTGAAGACCTTGCTGACTATTTGGATGGATACGGTCTCAAAGTGCGCTACCTGCACTCAGATATTGATGCGCTCGAGCGCGTCGAGATTCTCCGTGGTCTGCGACTGGGGCATTTCGACGTGCTGATCGGGGTAAACCTGCTTCGCGAGGGGCTTGATCTCCCCGAAGTATCCTTGGTGGCCATCATGGATGCCGACAAGGAAGGATTCCTTCGCTCGGACCGCTCGCTCATCCAGACGGCAGGTCGAGCCGCTCGAAATGCGAAGGGTAAGATCCTTATGTATGCCGACAATGTGACGGGGTCAATGCAGCGGATGATGGACGAGACCGATCGGCGTCGCGAGATCCAGGAGGCCTATAACAAGGAACATGGTATCATTCCACGGACTGTTAAGAAGTCGATCGAACAGATCAATCAGGGCACGGCTATTGCCGACGAGAAATTCCAGGATGGTGGACCCGCCTCGCAGTATTACGACGGGCCAGATCCGAGTCGCAAAGTCGCCGATCCGATCATCAAGTACCTCACGGACGATCAGAAGCATGATTTGGTGAAGCAGATGCAGGACGAAATGGCCGAAGCCGCCAAGAATCTCGAATTCGAGCGGGCGGCCGAATTACGGGATTCGATTGCGCAGATCGAGGGTAGTCTGGGATGATGAAACACGTGATACTTTGGATGATGATGGTCGGGCTTACCGGCCCGCTTGTGCACGCACAAACCGGCGAAGTAAGCACTCATGCGGTGCCCGAATGCCAAGACCTGTCGCTGTACTGCATCCAATTGCTCCCGACTCGTGACTTCGCCGGAGCCAGAGGATTTGTCGAGATGGCGCGTCCGGTGTCTCCGTTCGGCCTTACGGTCACGCGGGAGGGGCGGCAGCGCTACGAACTGTTGCTGGATATCCGAGGGTTGCCCGAGCTCGGTCCGGATGATGGACATTGGGTCCTCTGGGCGTCACCGCTCACGCTGGATCCAGTGCTCAATCTTGGAGAAGTCGGCAATGGCCATGCGTCCGTCGGGGAGGTGAGCTTCAACAAGTTCATGCTGATCATAAGCCTTGAGTCCGACCTTGGAGGTGAGGCGCGTAAAGGCCCCTTGGTACTGAGGGGCCGTTCGCCCTCGAGCCGGATGGAGCCACATGACATGTTCCAGCTGGCGGCTTTCTCTGAGTCAGCCGAGGCCCACATGCACGGTGAGGATCACATGGGGATGAGCGAAGAATGGCCTCATCCGGCCATGCATCCCAACATTGATATGATGTCCTACATGATGGATCTGACTCCATCGGTGAATCCGTGGCTTCCAGATACTGAGGATGACGAGTCTCTTCCGTGGGCCAAACCCCGATCGGTCCTGAGCATGGCCGACGGTGACTCGCTCGAACTCAGGGCGCACTTTGTCCGCAAGCGGCTGGCTGGCCGGGATTTGGTCATGCTGGGCTACAACGGTGAAATACCTGGACCACTGATTGACGTCCCGGAGGCGGCTACCATTACCGTGTCATTCGTCAACGATACGCCGTTCGAGAGCTCCATCCACTGGCACGGACTTCGGCATGAGAATCGATTTGACGGCGTTCCTGGTCTGACTCAGGATCCGGTGCCTCCCGGTGGGACCTTCGAATACACGGTCCATTTTCCCGATCCGGGCATCTACTGGTACCATCCCCATCTGCGGGAGGATATTCAGCAGGATCTCGGCCTGTATGGCAACATGCTGGTCCGTTCGCCCGACCTGTTGCCCGGCGTTGACAGGGAGGAGATTCTGGTATTTGACGATCTCACCCTGGCCGAAACGAGAAATGTCCCGTATGGCCGGGAAGAAGCCAACTATACGCTCATGGGGCGCTTCGGAAACGTCCTGCTCGTCAATGGAGAGCGGCGCGTCGAACTGTCGGCCACCACGGGAGAGTCCATTCGCTGGTTCCTGACCAACGTGGCCAACACGAGGACGATGAACCTGTCGGTAGACGGCTTGGCGTTGAAGTTGGTGGCTTCGGACCTGGGCGCATTTGAGCAGGAATCCTGGGTGGAGAGTGTACCCATTGCCCCTGCCGAGCGCTACATCGTGGATCTCAGGTTCTCTGAGCCGGGCACCTATGCGTTAGTCAATCACGTGCAGGCGCTCAATCACTCAACCGGCGTGTTCTTTCCCGAACGGGATACCCTTGCCGTGATTACGGTCGATGGTCCCGTTGTGCCTGCCGCGAGTAGCGTTGTTCGTACGAGGGAGGATGTGCAGTCCGGTATTGATCCGTTCAGGAAATGGGTTGATGCATCTCCGACGCACGAGGTAGAGTTGCTGCTTCGCACGCAAGGTCTGGCGCCCATCGTCGACTGGGTGCTGAAGGTAGACCAGGCCTATTTTCATCCGGTGGAATGGTCCGGTACCATGCCCATGATGAATTGGAGTGCCTCCGCCGTTGAGACGGAATGGGTCATTCGGGAAGTGTCATCGGGAAAGGAAAACATGGAGATCGATTGGCGTTTCGACCTTCACTCGACGGCCAAAATCCGAATCCACAATCGCCGGGATGCCATGCATGGCATGCAGCATCCCATTCATGTACATGGACAGCGATTCCTGGTGGTCGCCTACAATGGACGGCCCGTGAACAATCTGGTCTGGAAGGATACCGTTCTGATTCCTGCGGGTATGGATGCAGACATCGTGGTCGAATTCACGAATCCGGGCGCGTGGATGATGCATTGCCACATTGCCGAGCACATGGAAGCTGGCATGATGACCCACTTCATGGTGGAGTAAGCCGCGGATCAAGGCGAAATCCTTCTTTTAAGGACATTATGGCGAATCGGAATCGACTTCGCTATAATGGTCCAGCCTAAACCCCGCCAAGTCCATGAAACGACTCCTTTTCCTCGCGATTGCCGCGCTCGTTACCCTCCCTTCCGTTGCCCAGGACTCTTTTTCGGAGTCTGTCGATCGACTGATTGACTATCACCGAGGGCTCGTGGCGCTCGAAAATGTCACCGTCTTCGATGGAACGGGGTCTGAGGCCAAGTCGGATCAGACCATCATCATCAATGGTGGCACTATTCAAACTGTGGGCGCTTCCTCAGAAGTCAACGTTCCCGAAGGAGCCACCCGGGTGGACCTGAAAGGCCACACGGTCACGCCGGGATTGGTCGGACTCCACAACCACACGTTCTATACGACGAGCCAGCGCAATATCCAGTTGAACTACTCAGCGCCGATGCTTTATCTGGCATCGGGTGTCACAACGATCCGTACGACCGGTAGCGTGGCTCCATATGACGAGATCGAACTGCGGGCGGCCATTCAGGACGGTGAGCAGGCTGGTCCCCATATGTTCATTACAGGTCCCTATTTGCGTGGGAATGAAGCTTGGTTGCGGGGGCCTGAGGACGCAGCACGCGTCACATCTTACTGGGCCGAAGAAGGCGTGGATTGGATGAAAGTCTACACCCAGGTGACGCGCGCTGAACTTGCTGCGGTCGTGGAGGCTGCGCACGAGAAAGGGGTCCAGGTCACCGGTCACCTGTGCTCCATCAGTCACACGGAAGCGGTCGAACTGGGCATCGATAGCATCGAGCACAACTTGATGACGAATACTGATTTCGTCAAGGACAAGGAGCCAGACATGTGCCCGACGGGGCCATGGCGCGCCGAGTATGAAAACCTGGATATGAACTCGGAAGAGGTTCAGAATACGTTCCGGATCATGATCGAGAATGGCATCGGGCGTACGACGACTCCGGCCGTTTATGAGATGTACGTACAGGGGCGTCCGATGGCGGACGAACGGTCACTGGCGGCCATGTCCCCGGAGACGCGGGAAGAGTACATCGCGTCCTATAAGCGCTTTTCAGTAGGCGGCACTCCCGTCAAGCAGTGGGAGCAATCCCGCGCGTATGATCTGGCTTTCCACCGGGCCGGTGGCTTGCTGGCAGCCGGTGTGGATCCGACCGGATTTGGTGGGGCTCTGCCGGGGTATGGTGACCAGCGCAACTACCTGCTGCTGCTCGAAGGCGGATTCACGCCAGCCGAAGCCGTTCAGATCGTTTCCTTGAATGGAGCCAAGATTTTGGGCATTGACGACGTGACCGGATCGATCGAAGAAGGTAAACGCGCCGACCTCGTCGTCTTTGAGGGAGACCTCTCATCCGATGACGATGTAATCACACGCGCACGTCTCGTATTCAAGGATGGCGTCGGCTTCAACTCGGGCCGCATGGAGGAGGCCATCGAGGGACAGATCGGCGTGCGATAGAACGACGTTCAATGCTTCTCCGCCATCCTATTGAGGGACCTCCACAGCCCTAGATCATCCCCAGGATTCCAACGCGGATCATGGCCACAGCGATGGCGGCCAGGAAAAGGCTCGTGACTTTTGCGACGGCCTTGGCCGTGTTCTTGCCCAGCTTCAGCAGGAGGGCTGGGCCAAACAGGAATCCGATCGTGATCAGGGCCAGATTGACGAAAAGTGACACGCTCGTAGGCAGATAACCGAAACTTTGCTGGCTTACGAGGATCGTTGTTATGGCGGCGGGTCCCATTGTCAGCGGAATGCCGATAGGCACGATGCCGATGCTCGTCTCGAGATCGTCATTTGCTTCGCTCGGGGCACGCTGCCGAAAATCACTGAATATGAGGTCCGTGATAGCCAAGATCAGCAAAATCAACCCTCCTCCGACTCGCAGGTCGTTCACCGTGATTCCCATCGTCTGGAAGATCACATCTCCCGCGAAGAGGATCAGCATGGCCACACAGAATGCGGTCGACGACGCCTGAAATACCAGCTTTCGCCGCGCCTGCGAACTCATGCCATCGGTGAGCCCCATGAAAATGGGCAGCACGCCAGGCAGGTTCATGGCAACAAAAAGGGGCAAGAATGATTCGACGTAGGCCGTCATGGGTCCTCAGGTTGGGAGCTGTGCAGGGAAATCACACATACACCGGTTCCATGTTTATTACACAGGTCATGAAGCAACTTCTTCAAACCATAATATTCGTCTCGACTCTTTTTTCCTTGACGGCTTGCCAGGAAGCTGTTCAGCTGGACGACGGGCCGGATGATGTGCTGGCGTTTGAATCCATTGCGTTGGGGCATCAAGGATCGGTGCGGGATACGATTGAAGTCATCCTGAGGAGTGAGGCAGAATTACTGGAGGCCTTACAAAAAGTCACGCCACTTGCAGAGGTCCCGGAGGTCGACTTTCAGCAGTACATGGTCGGGATGATTGCCGTTCCGACCGAATCTGGCGGGTATATCGTCGAGGTAAAATCGGTTGAGCAGACTGGGGATGAAATCACAGTAAACTACGTGCTCAATGTGCCGGCTCAGGATTGCATCACCGTCCAGGCGCTGTCCTTACCCCACCAGATCGTTCAGATCCGCAGATCCGAGGGCAACGCGACGTTCGTCCGGGAGCGCGAGCGCTACCTTTGTGGGATGTAATCCCGACGGGGAACAGCCGATGTCGTTCTAGTTCAGCTCCACGCCTTCCAGCGTCGGGGACTCCACGCGCTCGTCGGTTTCGATCTTGCCGTCACGCAGACGGATGATGCGGCGCGCATGCTGCGCTATTTCCTCTTCGTGCGTAACGAGCAAGATGGTGTTGCCCGCCTTGTGGAGTGCCTCGAACAGGTGCATGATTTCAATCCCGGTTTTTGAATCCAGGTTTCCCGTGGGTTCGTCGGCTAGCAGGATCGAGGGATTGTTGACCAGGGCTCGGGCTACGGCAACGCGCTGACGCTGTCCACCGGATAATTCGTTTGGTTTGTGGTCCATACGATCTCCGAGACCTACTGAACGCAACGCGTCTGCAGCCATCTCGCGTCGCTTGGATCGCGAGTGACCTGCGTATATGAGAGGCAGCTCAACATTCTGGAGGCAATCCACGCGAGGCAGCAGATTGAACGTCTGGAAAATGAATCCAATTTCGCGATTGCGTGCTTCCGCAAGCTCGTCATCGTCCATGTCGCTGACGTCTTGACCGTTCAGCACGTAGGTGCCGCTGGTGGGGACATCGAGGCATCCGATGATATTCATCATCGTGGACTTGCCCGAGCCTGAAGGGCCCATTATGGCAACGTATTCATTGGGGAATACTTCGAGGTTCGCGCCGTCGAGGGCCCGAACGACTTGAGTACCCATCTGGTAGGTGCGATGGATGTCCCGCAGGATGATGATCGGGTCTTTTTCACTCATGCCGTTGTCCGTTTTGGAGTCCACCGTCAATTGCTGGTCATACGACCGCTCCTGGGCGGTTCCTGTTCTTCGACCAATTCACCCGGCTCGAGCGTTCTCGATACGGACCGGTACGGACCTGTTACAACCTGATCTCCAACACTGATACCTGAGAGGATGACATAGTGAGAATCGTCCGCAATGCCGGTCTCTACCTCAACGATTCGAGAACGGCTTTCTTCATCTACGACGAATACAACGCGACGAAGGTCTTCTTCACCTTGAATCCGCAGTGAGTCGGCAATGCCGCCGTACTCTTCGTCAAGCTGCATGTAGTCACGAACAGTGACGGCTTGAATCGGAACAGCGGTAGCGTCCTCAACGGTGTGAGAATAGATGTCGACCGTTCCGCTCATTCCTGGACGGAAATTCGGCATTTCAGTGGACGCGACAGGAAGTTCATTATCCATTACGACATCATCCACGCCCGAAGCGTCGAACGAGACGTTGTGCGGATCCAGAATGCGAATCTTGACAGGGAAGTTTGTGATCTGCTCCTGACTACCCATCCCTGTTACACGAGCCGAGTTGGCAATCTCTGTTACAATGCCACTGAACGTGCGCGTGGGGTAGGCATCAATCTCGATGGCTGCCGTATCGCCGAGAGCGACATTCACGACGTCATTTTCGTTGACGTTTACCTCCATCTCCATCTGATCCAGTTTCGCGACGCGCATCATTTCGGTACCCGTCATCTGCGTGGTACCAACGACGCGTTCACCCAGCTCAACGGCCAGTATTGAAATCGTGCCGTCCATCGGCGAATAAATAGTCGTGCGTGAAAGCTGTTCGCTTGCCTCCTTGAGACGAGCTTGAGCGATCTGGACGCTGTACTGCGCAGCTTCGTAGGAGGCTTTCATTGTCTCGAAGCGCGTTTCCGCGGTCTGGAACGCAGCCTGCGAGATGGCTCCCGACTCGAAAAGTGCTTTCTGACGATTCAACTCGAGCTCTGCGTTCAGCAGGTCTGCACGGCGTTGGGCTTCGCTTGCCTTGGACTGCAGGACACTGGCCGAAGCCTGGTCAACCTGCGCTTGGTAGAAATCCGGCTTGATACGGGCCAGCAACTGGCCGCGGCGCACCTGGTCTCCTTCGGCAATCGGCAGTTCCACGATCTCCCCGGATACATCCGGGCTGATGCGTACCTCCACTTCGGGCTGAATATTGCCGGAGGCTGTCACCAATTGCGTCACCGTCCGAAGCTCCACTTCGGCCAGCTCAACCTGAGTGGCTCGTTCCTGTCCACCGACGATGCCCGAAGCACGAAGTCCAACGATCAGGACAACGGCAATGACTAGCAGGACACCCAGAATGACGAGGATACGTTTCGTGGCGTTCTTCTTCTTTTTGGCCATGGATGCGGGAGAATGGTTCGAAAACGTGAAAGGATTGCAGGTGGTGCCGGATCAAGAGGGATGCACTCAATTGAAGAGCGATTGCCCCGGATCCAGGATTCCCTGGTAGTACTCGATAAGACGGTGCTGGAAGTGGAATTGGAAGACAGCCTGAGCTCGCTGGCTGGAGGCATTCACGTACTGTGACCGGGATTGCTGCAACTCGACAAGGGTCGAGGCGCCCACTTCGTAGCGTTCTTCTTCAACACGGAGGGCCTGGTCAGCTGCCTGCAAACTCTTTTCAGTCACGTCGAGGCGCTGGACTGCGATCTGGTAGTCGAGATAGGCCTGACGAACTTCGATGGCCACATTCTGCTGCACGTTTTCCAGATCCAGACGTGCATTGGCGTACTGGACCTTGGAAGACTCGATACCGCGCTTGACGTTGAAGCGATTGAACAGCGGAATGGAAAGCGAGAGGCTCAAACGCTCGGATCGGTTATTCCTGAGCTGGGTGCCGAAGTCATCGCGTTCGTTGGCTGACGTGTAACCCGATCCGTGACTGGCGTTGAGGCCAAGTGATGGCAAATAACCGGCTCGGGCGGCACGGATGCTTTGCTCGGCAGCGTCAATGTTGGCTTCCTGTGCCCTCAAGTCGGCACGACGCTCAAAAGCGCTGACCAGTAAATTTGCTGGATCGTAGGAACGCACGCTCAGCGGGAGCGAGCTGGGATCTGGAGCAACAAATCTATAGTCGGCCAATGGGTCGAGTTGCAGGACCTGAATCAGGCGTGTCTTGGATACCTGGAAGGTGCTCTCTGAATTGAGCAAGTTGGACTCAGCGTTGGCAAGGGTTGCTTGCTGCTGGTACTGGTCGGAAATAGCACGTGAGCCCACCCGGACAAATTCTTCGATCTGATCGAGGAGCTGCTGCTGAGCTTGGACCTCTTCCTGTCGAATGCGGATGTTCTCTTCGGCCAGGATGACGTTGAGATAGTTGGAGATGACGTTGAAGACCACCGTCTGGCGTGTCCGCTCCATGGAATATTCCTGTGCTTTCAGCTGGGCGCGAGCCCCATTGAGGCCGGCTACATCGGCAAAGCCGTTGAACAGATTGAGCTGGGTACCAATGCCGTAATTGAAGCCGTCCGTAGACGTGTTGCGCAGCTGACCGACGGTCTGATCGAACTGGAGGCCCCAGTTCCGATTGGCGCCCGAATTGGCATTCAAGTTCGGGAGGAAGTTGGCTCTCTCAGCCTTTACGGCAAGCTCTTGCAGATCGAGGTTGTTTTCGGCTCGCTTAATGGTCGTATTGTTCTCCAGTGCAATGGAGATCGCTTCGTTGAAAGTGACATCCCGGACGTCCTGAGCACTGGCGTTAAAGACCATGAACAGGCAAAGGAAGAGCGACAGCGGGAAGAGGGCGACGAGGCGCCGGTTTCCGGCGAATTCGAAGCGGGGCAAAGCGATGCTGGAAGTCATGTCAGATGGAATGTTTGATGCGGGAAAGCTGAGTCGCAACGATGGAGACAGACCCGATATGGCTTTATCGGGCACGTTGTGTTGGACGAAGCCCGCGGATTATTCATTCCTATGTGGAGTGCATGCCACGATTGTTGCACACGCCCCTACAACGGTGTCGGGCATTCGGGGATACCCTGATTTTCATGCTTGACTCTCTACGGGAGGTCTATGAGACGGTTGCATGCGCTTCGAGAGGATTGGCAAGGAGTCGGCGGATTCGTCTAATCTTGGATAAAGCAACTACGCTGCAGAATGGACCCTTCCAGGTCCCGAGAGTGTTCACGTAACCATGCCTGCCTCGCACGCGTAGGTGCTTCCTGATCAATCTGGTGTTCCTGTACCCACCGATCTGTAATTGTGAAAAGGCTGTTCCTCATATCGACCTTGATGCTCGTTTGCGCTGCGGCTTGGGCCCAGCCGCGCAATGGACTGTTGGTGCCTCCTACCTTGAACGGCGGGGATAATCAGACACCCTTCATCTATCTGGCAGAAGGAAACCAGTTTGAATACCGGATCACGCACTCGATCAACGGCATTCCAGCCGATCCGGCGTTTTTGCGATTCACGGTTACGGGTGAGCAGTACCCTGTTTCTCAGGCTATGGATTTTTTCATCCTTGTCCAGACGTATTCGAACGACAAACTCGTTCGGCAAGCCCAGTGCTATGTACGTCAACAGCGAGGACGCATTCATCTGCTGGGCGCTTCCAATATGGGCGCGCCCGACTGTAATTGGCAGGCTCCGTTTTCTCAGCAGGACGTTGTGATCAGCGATGTCCCAGTGGAGGTACGGGTCGGAGAAAGCAGCTTCAGTGTACCCTCAACAGGCACCTACGAGCACTATTGGGGAGATCAGAACGGCGACAATGGCTTTATCTCGTTCCGCTATGCAGATGGGATTGGACTGTATCGGTTCGAAAGTCGGACGTCCGACTCGCCTCTGGAGCCGGATCAGGAGCATGTTGAATGGCTCGGAGAGCTTCAATATGCCCGCATCGGTGGCATGGAGTATGGCCGTTCAATAATCAAGGAGCGCTTCGAACCGGCTGATGTGTTGCCGGAGTTGACTCCCGCGCAATAGCGCCTATCAATTACCGGCGTCTTCTAGCGCATTCCACTCCTCAAGAGTGGCCATCGACACCTGGTTTTCCATGAGCATCAGCCACTGGCCATCTTTCTTGACGGATAAGGCCGTGAAGTGAACCAAGGCCCCAGAAGTCCCATCCGCTGTTTCCGACATGTAGTGGAAAATGCCCTCCTCGTAGGCGGTTGTAGAACTGATAAGTCGCTTGGAGAAGCGAAAGTCGACCGAAGCGGTCATTTCACCTGCGGCGGTCTGATCGAAACCAGGTTTCCAGTTTGTCAGTGCCGTGTCAAGGGAAACAGAGGCATCCTGCATGGCAAATACCAGTACGGCATCCGAGTGATAGGCGGCCGAATACCCTTCGAAATCACCTTCGGCTACCGTGCGGGACACTTCTGCCCAATACGCGTCCAGCTCTGCCGTGACAGATTGTGCTGATGCGGTGACAGTAAGCAAGAGGAAGATGGCTGCAACTGAAAAACGGGTCATGATTGGCTCCGATTGGACGTTCTACGCTTCGCATGGTAATACACTACAACCCTTTCTTGCTACTCGGTCCTCCAGGTTTTGCGATCTCGACGAGGAGTGAAACATCGCGCACCGCTGAGATAGGTCTTCAGCCTGTCGATGGGTGTCTAGTCAGACTGTAAATCGAGATCCGTGACATCGCTGCAGATTTGCTCAAGCAAGTGGCTGGAGTGGCTCGCAATGATCATTACCCCTCCTCGCTGCTCAAAATCCCGAAGGAGCTCCAGGGCCGCTACCGTGGCCTCGCTATCCAAGCCGCGAAAAGGCTCATCCAATAACAACACATGCGGGCGGGCCACCAAAGCCGCAGCCAACTGCGTTTTTTGAATCATCCCGCTCGAATTCCAGCTGTCGAGCTGCCGGCGAGATTTCCTTTTGTCCCGCATTCGAAAGCAAGCTTTCTCAAGCGTCCAAAAGAAAACCCCACTCACTTCGTTCGTGAGCGGGGTTCGCTTGCGGAGGGGGTGGGATTCGAACCCACGATACCCGTAAAGGTATGCCGGTTTTCAAGACCGGTGCGTTCAACCAGGCTCCGCCACCCCTCCTGAATCCGCTGCAAGACGATCATCTCACCATGCGGATGGGCCGCAAATCTACGTCTTCCGGAGCAGCCTTTCAAAAGAAGACGTTTTAAAGAGTAATCACGGTATCACTGCCACTACGCGGCTGGTCGATATGGACCCGGCCATGACATGCACGAGATACGTCCCGGAAGCATGGATCGCCGCATTCCACGTCGTGCGGTGCGCGCCGGGAGGGACCGTGCGGGCAATCAGTGTTTCGACCCGGCGCCCCAGCAGGTCGTACACGGCTACCTCAACTGGGCCGGCTGCTGTGGTATCGAACGCAATGGTCGTTCCTGCCGAACTGGGATTGGGATAGACATCGAGTTGGAGAGACTCGGCAGGCTGCTCAAGCGAAGAGCGGGACGTCGCGTTCACACCGGGAAAGAAGAACTCCAGCATGTCATCCTGGTGGGCGCGCCACATGCCCCAGGAATGGCCCTCGTTCCAGACCCGCACACGGTAGGAAGCCCCCTGCTCAATGAGGATGTTCTCAAATATCGCTCCTGTCGTGGTAATGCTACCCTCGTACGTGCCCCATTCGACGTACCATTTTACGTTGGAGAGGTCGCCCGCTGACATGGTATTCAGCAGCGCTCCATTAGAGACCCAGAAACTGGGGGAGTAAGGTGCGCACAACCCGAATTCTTCCGGATGTTCGAAGCAATGGCGGGCAGATGCCAGACCGGCGTACGACGGGCCGGTCACGGCGCGCTGGCTCGCCTCAGTCGAAACGTGATAATTGGATTCGACCCAAGGCATCAACTCCTCCACGATCATTCGGGTGAAATTCGCCGTATTGCCGACCGCATATTCGGCTTCCCGATTCAGGGGGTTTGCGAAGACAGCGACGACCGGTACGATGCGCTGTGCCGCGATCAGGTTGTCCAGTGTATTCTGGATGTTGGCAAAGTTGACGTAGTCAGATCCATCGTGATACAGAATCACCGGGTAGGGCTCGTTTCGATTGGCGTCATATCCGGCCGGGGTGTAGACCCGAACGCGCCGACTAGTGCCCATGATGGAGCTCGCAAAAGTCGTTGTTGTCATGGAGCCACCTGCCACAGAAGGGTCGTCTTCAATCTCCCATGCGTCCACGTATTGAGGCATCGCCAGTTCGGAATTCGCCCCAAAGCCGCCGGGAACCGTGCGAGGGTTTCTGGGATCTAGAATCCAACTAGAACCTCCTATGATCAGCTTGTAGTCCATCCGGGCGTCGGCCTCGAAATGCCTACTGTGTTACCACAGGTTGGTAGCGGCCAGTCGCTGAAGCGCGTGTCCTGAGCCAGACCACCCGGTAAAATCCCCAGTCACGATGACAGACGTGGCCGAGCCGGTCCAAAGAAAGACAACTGTCGTGTCGTTTTCGAAATGAGGTACCTAAGTGGACCCCAAGAAATCTGAGACCAAATCCGCATGCTGGCTTGCGTCGGAACTGCCAACTGCGTCAAGCAGGGCAGAGAAAGACTGCGCCTGAACACTCTGGCTCAGAAAACAGGCAAGGACGATTAGGGCAGTGCGCATGGATACAGGCAGGTGTTGGATCGAATTGCCTGTACGATTCAGCGAATCAGGGGATTCGCTTAAATCGACCAATCCTGATCTTCCTGGTGTACGATGCCGGGGATGGAAGGCTTCCAATTCACCCGATCACGACGGGGACTGATCTGATAGTCGAATTCCTCAGGAGAGCGAATTTTTTCCATCCTGGCTGAGGATTTTTTTCTGGCGATGGTACCGTGGAGAGTCGATTCGAACTTTTCATCGGCTACGGCCTCATTGAGCGTGCGTTCGATGTCATTTTCAAAGTGCAGCTTGGAGTCCGGAGGAAAATCGATCCGCGCCTTGATGATCAGGGTCAACAGGGTCGGGACAACCAATATGAGGATAATCAGAACCGCCATGGTGACGGTATCGGCCACGGATTATCGGGACTAAAAGTCCCCTACATCGCCAAGAAGTTCTTCATAAGCTGTGAGCCTACGTCCGCGCTTTTCTCCGGGTGGAATTGGACCGCATGGAAGTTGTCCTTGACCATGGCCGAAGCGAAGGGCACGATGTATTCCGTGGAAGCAATCTGGTCGGGCCCCGTCTCCGCATAAAACGAATGCACGAAATAGAAATGGGCCTCATTCGGGATGTCCCTGAACAGTCCCGTTCCGTCATGACGGACCGTATTCCAGCCGATCTGGGGAATTTTCTCGTCACCGCGAAAACGCAGGCAGCGCTCTTTGAAAATGCCGAAACAGTCCGTGTTTGCTTCTTCGGAATGCTTGCACATCAATTGCAATCCGAGACAGATGCCCAGGACAGGCTGTGTGAGACCGGTAATGGTTTCCACCAGATTACGTTCGCGCAGATAGGCCATGGCGGATGACGCTTCGCCGACGCCGGGGAAGATGACGTGGGAGGCGGCGCGAAGCGCCGCCGGATCGTCGGTCAGGAGTGGCTCGATGCCGAGGCGAGCAAGCGCAAACTGCACGGAGCGGACATTGCCCGCGTTGTACTTGATGATGGCGACCTGGCTCATGAAAAGATCTAAGTCGGAAGGTACGGAGAGACGTGAATCAGAGACTGCCTTTGGTGCTGGGTAGGGCATCATCGCCCGTTGGACGGATGGCCATTCCCAATGCGCGGGCAAAACCTTTGAAAACAGACTCGATGATGTGGTGCTCATTTTCGCCCGATGCCTGAATGTTCAGATTCATGCGGGCGTTATCTGAGAGGGATTTGAAGAAGTGGGCGAACATTTCCGTTGGGACATCACCCACGTACTCGCGCGTAAACGCGACATCCCAAACCAGCCAGCTCCGACCGGAAAAGTCGATGGCCACCTGTGCCAATGCTTCGTCCATCGGGGCGGTAAACCCATAGCGGTGGATCCCGCGACGCTCACCCAGTGCTTTGTCCAGCGCCGTTCCCAGAGCCAGTGCCGAGTCTTCGATCGTGTGATGCTCGTCCACCTCCAGATCTCCGTCACAACGAAGGGTCAGATCGATGCGCGAGTGTTTTGCAATTTGATCCAGCATGTGATCCAGGAAGTCGAGCCCCGTCCGGACGTCTGAGCGTCCTGAGCCATCCAAGTCCACCTGCACAACGATATCGGTCTCATTGGTGACGCGCCGAACAAAGCCGGTGCGTGTGGTCGCTGTGTCAAGGATTTCACGACGCACAGCGATGGCCTGTGCGTGACCTTCCAGTTGTTCGGCGCGCGCCATGACTTCGACGTGTTTGCCCAGCTCATCCAGCCCGGCCGGCGAGGCCTCCTGAAAGGTGATCTTACGCACAAAGGAGTCCAGGGATACTCCGGACCAAGCCCGAGCAGCGCCATTCGTCGGTAGCGTGTGGTTGGTACCGGACGCATAGTCCCCCAATGATTCGGGTGTCCATGGGCCGATAAACACGGATCCTGCCTGCGTGATCTCTTCGGCGAGCGCAGCCGCGTGGTGCGTCTGAATGATCAGGTGCTCCGGAGCGTACGCGTCCATGATGGATACGGCTTCCTCGCGGCCTGAGGCCACCACCAAGCGGCTGTGGGCCAGCGCTTTGCGGGCCACGTCGGCTCGAGGCAGGGAACCGAGTTGCGACTCCACGGCAGCAAGGATGGCATCCGTGTCGACCGACTCGGTGGCCACAACAAACACGTCGCTGTCGGTGCCATGCTCGGCTTGGGACAGGATGTCGGCTGCCACGAAGTCCGCATTTGCCGTGGAATCGATCAGGATTCCCACTTCGGTCGGGCCTGCCGGAAGATCGATGGCCACGCCATCAGCAGCGACCAAGCGCTTGGCTGTATCGACCCATTGATTGCCGGGTCCAAAAATCTTGTCGACGCGCGGTACAGACTCTGTTCCGTATGCCATGGCAGCGATGGCCTGAGCGCCACCCACGCGGTAGATCGATTCGATGCCGGCCTCACAAGCGGCAGCGAGAATGGCTGGATCCACGTTGCCATCTTTGCCGGGAGGTGTGCACAACACAATCTCCTGGCATCCGGCAACGGCTGCAGGGATGGCAAGCATCAATACCGAAGAGAACAACGGTGCTGTACCACCGGGTATATACAGACCGACCCGTCTGATAGGGATCGATTTGCGCCAGCACGTGACGCCACGGCTGGTCTCGACTTCGCGTACCGGCTCTTGCTGCGCACGATGAAAGGCCGTGATGTTGCGGCTGGCTACCAGGATGGCCTCCTGTAGATCATCGGGAACCCCGGTACTGGACGTGGACTGGGCTAAATCACTCAATTCAACGCCATCAAAACGCGTTGTGAAGTCCCGGAGCGCTACATCGCCATTTTCCTTGACCTCGTCGAGGATCGAACGGACATCAGATGTGATATCCTGTGCCTCTAAACCGGGTCGCGCGATCAACTCCTCGAGAGTGACAGCAGAAGTATCAGTCAGAATGCGCATGGTCACAGCACCATTTTTTCGATCGGAACGACCAACATGCCTTCGGCACCTGCTTCTTTCAGATTATCAATTACATCCCAGAAGGCGCGATCTGGAATCACGCTGTGAACCGAACTCCATCCCTCCTGGGCAAGCGGCATGATCGTGGGGGCTCGCATGCCGGGTAGGATGTCCTTGACCCGATCGATGGATGCATTGGGGACGTTCATCAGGATATACCGGTGCTTCTTCGCTTTCAGTACCGACTGGATTCGGAAACGGAGTCGGTCGAGCAGGTCCTGTTTGACCGGATCCAGACTTTGCGAGGCGATCAGCACGGCTTCTGAGCGCAGGATCACTTCGACTTCTTTCAGTCCGTTCGAAATCAGCGTGCTGCCAGAGCTCACGATGTCGCAGATTCCATCGGCCAGGCCGATTCCGGGTGCGATTTCCACTGATCCAGAAATCTCGTGGATGGATGCTTGAATTCCTTTTTCCTCGAAATAGCGTCCCAACAGACCTGGGTATGAGGTGGCAATATGTTTGCCGTTCAAATCCTGCAGGTTGTTGTAGGTCTCGGATTTCGGAAGGGCGATGGAAAGGCGGCAACCGGCAAAGCCGAGGCGGTCCAGTCGCTGAACGTCTGGATTCTTTTCCAAAACGACGTTCTCGCCCACAACACCGACGTCGGCAACACCATCTGCAACGTATCCGGGGATGTCGTCGTCGCGAACGAAGAGAACTTCGAGGTCAAAATGCTCGGAAACCATCCTGAGTTTGCGGTCCGGACGGGAAATCCGGATGCCGCAGGCCTTGAGAAGGTCGGTCGTGTCGTCGGAAAGGCGACCGGAACTCTGAATGGCGAGACGCAAGCGCTGACTCATGGGACTGAAAATGGAAAGGGTTAAAAACAAGAAAAGGCATCCCGGAGCGACCGGAATGCCTAAGCAAAAGGGGTTTGCACAGACTATCCCAGATCGTCCGGAGGACGAACACCGTGATGTACATGACCGTGATGGGCGGTCATGTTTGAAGCAGCGGTATGGAGGAAAGTGCGGGTCATGTCGTACGTTTCCGGGGTACCGCACGGCATGAATGCAACACCGTGCTCCGGAACTGCCAATATAGGTCACGCATTGGCGAGTGCCGTTACGAAACGGTGAAAATGAACGCTTGCGCATGAACAACGGCTTTCAAAATGCTCTGGCTTGGACCAGCGATGCCCCGATTGGGCTTCATATAGATCGGGCGCAGGGACCCTTCCTGTATCTCAAGGACGGTTCGCGCGTGATCGACCTGATCTCGGGGATCGCGGTATCATCCGTTGGACATCGTCATCCAGACGTCATTGAGGCGATTCAAGAGCAGATCGATCGTCACCTCCACGTCATGGTCTATGGAGAATTTGTGCAGGAGCACCAGGCTGGCTACGCGGCTGAGTTGACGGCTGCACTTCCACTGGGGCTGGATTCGGTGTACTTCACGATGACCGGCACCGAGGCGAATGAAGGTGCGCTGAAGCTGGCGAAGAAGGCAACAGGCCGTACGCGAATGATCGGATTTCGGAATTCGTATCACGGGGATACCCACGGATCCCTGTCCGTGACTGGCCGGGATGTGTACCGAGATCCATTTCTTCCATTGTTACCGGATGTGGATTTCCTGCCGTTTGATGACATGGACGCATTAGCGGCCATCGACGAGACGGTAGCCTGCGTAATCACCGAGCCGATTCAAGGAGAGGGTGGCATCATCGTGCCGTCCGACGCGTGGCATCATGCCCTGCGCAAGCGGTGCACGGAAGTGGGTGCGCTTCTGATCTTCGACGAGATCCAGGCCGGATTCGGCAGGACCGGGTCGCTCTTCGCTTTCGAACAACTTGGCGTCCAACCGGACATTATTTCGCTGGCCAAGGCGATGGCGGGAGGGATGCCGTTGGGGGCATTCGTGGCCTCGCGCGAGTTGATGGCCACGTTCCGGAATGATCCACCCCTGAGTCATGTCACGACCTTTGGGGGGCACCCCGTGTCCTGTGCAGCCGCGCGGGCCACGCTGCGCGTGCTTCTGAACGAGCACTTGCCGGAGCGGGCCAAATGGATCGAGACCGTTGTGCGCGAGCGACTTCAGCATCCTGCCATTGTCGAGATACGTGGGCGTGGAGCGATGCTGGGCATGCTGCTGGATGACGCCGATCGCACGGCTCGAGTCGTGGAGCGATGCCTGAAAGACGGCGTCCTGCTGGGCTGGACACTGCATTCAAACAGCTTGGTGCGCATCGCACCACCTCTGAATATTTCAGAGGTGGTACTGAATGACGCACTGGGTGTGATTGTATCCGCCTTGGAAGCGGACTGAGTCCAACTCAGTATTTCTGCACAGGCAAATCCCCACCATACGCTTCGGGAATCGGGCCCGCCGAGTTCTGATCCTGCCAGTGGATGTTCAGAATCCACCAGCGTCTGCCGTCATTGAAGATCTGAAAGCTGTTGATGCCTGCGTTGAAGGCCTCCGTATCTGATTTGGAGTAGAAGGAGTCGTACGTGCTGAAGACGTGTGCGATGGAACCGTAATTCTCTTCAACGCGGTGGCGCTCGGTCTCGAAGAAGCCATCAGCCATGAGTACGGGACCAGCACGTTCAACGTATTCAGCCGGCGTGATGAAATTCAGACCGCACTGCCCCGTGTCTGGATTACAGCCGGAAGGAATGAGCTTGGCCTGTGGATGGAACAGAGAGAGGAAGCGGTCCCAATTACGCTCTTCTCCCGCTTCTCCAGAAATGACTTCATAGACGGCAGCAATGATGGCATCGACTGATTCGACGTCGGCTGGATCGGGATCAGGGACAACTGGTGTTTCCTGGGCATGGGCCGGAACGAGGATCAGGAAGGCCAGGGCAATGACCGTCAAATATGCAGAGATGGAACGAGGCATGGGATTCTGGGATGCGTGCAGGAGAATTGAATCAACTTACGGAGCTTCCCGGTCCATTGTTACTCCCTTGCGTGCTCACCTATTCCGCAGCTAGTACAGATCGTACTTGGCTAATCGCCCGTCAAGCGCACCGTTTACCAACTCTTTTTTCCAGCTGGTTCGTAAGCCAACCTTTTTCAGAAGTGCCGGCTTGCCCACGTAGATGTAAGCCGTCGAGTGCGTACAGCGCTGCTTCAGATAATCCCCGAAAGACGAAAACAAGTCGCCGATGGCATCGCGATTCCCGATCCGCAGGCCGTATGGCGGATTGGTTACGATGACACCGTTTTCGAAGTCCGGAAGATGTCGAAAATCCTTTTGTTCGAGTTGGACGGCTTTCGAGCCCGGTAGGCGATCGAGATTCTTGCGCGCCAGCCGAACGGCATCTGGCAAGATGTCTGATCCCCGAATCAGGCCCTCGGGCACGAATCGGATCGCTTTGTCCAGTTCCATGCGCTGCTGCTTCCAAGCGGCTGCATCATGATCGGGCAGCTGCTCGAAGCCGAACGTCTTGTGCAGGATCTGGGCAGGCATATTCGCAGCCATCATATAGGCCTCAGCCAGCAAGGTGCCTGAGCCACACATCGGATCCAGGAGCGGCTTGTCACCCTTCCACTGGCTCATGCGGATGATGGAAGCGGCCACCGTTTCCTGTAATGGGGCCTCTAACGCGTCCATCCGGTATCCACGACGATGCAAAGAGCGTCCTGCAACATCCAGGCTGATGGTGGCCCGATTGTTTTCAATGTGCAGGTTGATGGAGACGTCCGGGTCGTGACGTTCGACAGACGGTCGGCTGCCTGTCGCCTTCCGAATGGTGTCCACAATGGCATCCTTAAGCTTGAGCGCTGCATACTTGGAGTGGCTGATCCGACTGTTGGACACCGTGGCGAAGATGGCAAACGTCTTTTCCACTCCGATCAATTCGAGCCAATCCACCTCTTCGCAGGAGCGCTTGTACAGATAGCGATCGGAGTGGCAGTCGAAGACGGCGAGTGGAGCCAATATCCGCGTAGGGATGCGTGCGCAGTACACGATCCGACGCAGGACATCTGGCTTCGCACTGAACTGGATCCCACGGTACGCGGGGTCCACGTTCGTGGCGCCGAGCTCTTC
>CALIKL010000059.1 GCA_938018055.1 uncultured bacterium | reverse complement strand
TTGGTGATCTGCCATGCTAGGTACCAATTCAGCCCGAAACATCACAGCAGAATAACATCGACACGAGCCCGATCAGGTCATCTCGCCTCAAAATCGCGCAGACAGACGCACGTTTATGGTGCGTGGGGTCAATCGTGTCGGAATGCGCTGCCAGATTCCAACCGCGTCCGGTACCCACGAATAGCTGACCGTGTTGATCATATCGAACAGGTTCAGGATCTCGGCGGTAAGCTCGATTCGCATGCGGGACCCGGTCCGCTCTGGCGGAATTTCCTTGGTGGCTCCGATATCGAAGCGGAAGAACCGGGTGTAGCGTGCAGAATGCCGATCTCCCGGAATTTGCTCTACCACATTGCCAATTTGCTCACCTGGGACAGGCGGTGTGTAGGGCAGTCCTGATCCATAGAGTGTCCTCAAGTGGAGCCGCCAGGTCGGATCCGAGGGGATGTAGTCCTGAACGAACACCGAAACGGTGTGACGCTGATCTGTGGGCCTGGAAACCGAGCCCGCGTTCCGGGAGGTGCGAAACACATCGTCGAATTCCTCTCGTGCGACCAGGTAAGAGTAGTTCAGCCAACTCTCCATACCGGGGACGAGCTCGCCACGCAGTTGAAGGTCCAGGCCATGCGCCCGACCGCGCGCATCATTCTCTCCGGAGTAGAGGACTCGCACATTCTCAATGTCGTAGGAAATCAGATTCTCGATGTCTTTGATCCAGGCCTCTGTTCGGAAGAAAAAGCGCCGGGAAGGGATGAAATATTCTCCACCCAGCACGACCTGCAACGAACGCTGCGACTTCAATTCTGCATTCAGCGCACCGAGGATGGATTCACCGATATCCGGCTTTCCACGTAGTTCACGGTAGGTGGGAGCTTGATGGTAGATCCCGATAGAGCCAAACCAGGTGGTGATTGGATTGGCCTTCCAGGTAAATGAGGCCCGTGGAGAGACGGTCCATTCGTCGGTAAACTGGAATCCGTCCAAGCGGATACCGCCGGTCACGGTCAGCCTTCCCGGTTCATCGGCCAGGACATCCCAGCTGTTCTGGATATGAAACGATGTCTGTGAAGTCGAAAGGGACGCGGCATCATTGAGACTATCTGCGACAATCCGGACAACATCGCCGTTCGTGGCGCGGCCCACGACCACCGACTTTTCGTTCAAGCGGTCCTCGAACCGGAAGGAGCGAAGGGACCATCCGGCTTCCAGGACATTACGTCCCACCGTGTACAGATAGAGTCCGGTTCCCGTAATCGTGCGCACATCAATTCGATTGTCTGCTGCGTCCTCCTGACGGCTTGATCCGGTGGGGAAAAGGCCCTCACCATCGTCAGGATTATCCGATCCTGGATCCACCTGATACAGAATGGCCGTTCCCGAAAGGTCCAGCCGTTCTGATTCCTGGGTGTCGTAAATGGCCACATCGTGCTCGGCGCGGAACGATGGACTGAGCCGACTGATAATGCGCAAACCGGAAAAGAGCGTACGGTAGGCATCTGTTTCTTCGTTGCCCTCATCAAATCGAATCCACAGGGACTGGAGATTGGAAGGGGCGAGCAGCTCGTTCTGACTCAGCGTGCCGAAAAACGTTTTGCGACCATTGGGATCGAGACGGAATTCATTTTCGGCAACCATGCCCAACCATTCGATTTCCAGACCGGGACGCACGCGGTATCCCAGCCACGCTTGTGCATCCGTGTAATCGGGTTGGTATTCGCCTTCAAGCTCCTGGGTCTGGAAAAAGCGGCGGGCCTGCGCTTTCCGGATACCTACGACCCATCCCAATTTCCCTTTCAGAGCAGCATCGCTGACGGTCATTCCGGCATCAAGCAGGGAAACGTGGGCAGCCACTCTGAGCGAATCGCCAGTTGCATTGGGCCGCCGATATCGTGCATCGACCGCCGAAGCGAGTTTCCCGCCATATCGAACCGGAAAACCGCCTGCGTAGAGGGTCAAGCGCTCCGTCATTTCAGGATTGATCAACGACAGCCCTTCCTGCTCTCCCGTTCTGGGTCGGAATGGAAGAAAAATCTCGAATCCGTTGACGAAGAACAGGTTTTCGTTGAATCCGCCACCGCGGACAGAGAATTGATTCGACAGTTCATTGTTGGTCACCACGCCTGGAAGGACGCGCAGCGCGCGAAGCGCATCGGGTATGGGCGTAGGCATGTTGCGCGCCTGTTCCGGGGAAATACCGAATACGCCGGCTCCAATCTCTCGTGAACCCTCAACGGTAATCGCGTCGAGCTCTGTGGTCGAAGGTCGAAGGATCCGATCCAGATAGGTGGTCCGACCGGATTGTACGGTCACCGAATCGAAGCGGGTCTCGAACCCGACGGAAGAGAACCGCAAGACATAGCGCCCGATGGGCAAACGAAGCGTGAAGATGCCGTCTTCGTTGGTGGCCGTTCCGAAATTCGTTCCCGCAACCAGGACCGTAGATCCAGGGATGGGAAATCCAGAGTCCGAAGCGGTAATGGTCCCGTTGACCGCACCCCACTCCTGGGCATGCACATCCCCGCGTGGAGCCCAAAAGAGCGCCAAAAGCAGTGAGGAAACGGCGAGGAAAGATCGGGTAGCCCGCATAGCGACTGGAGCAGCGATGAACGGCAAACCACCTGAGAAGGCGGTACAAGTGACTGGAAAAAGCTCAGTATCCGTTAATCGAAGGGGCACTCCTGGCGGGTTGATGACAAGTGCTGCACCTACCAGCTGGGCATCCAATCGTTCCACTCAGGACGCGAAGTTGCCCTCGCAGTGCTCCCTTCAGGCATACAACGGCCATACCGTATGGAGGATCAGTATTTCAGTAGACGGCGCCAGCAACCCAAAAAGGGCACCAAACCATACTTCCGACCTGCTGTGAGCCTTTTCAGCCGTTCTTGCCCACATGAGCAGCGGAATGAGCATGGCAGCGATTACAAGTAACGCGAGGCCTCCAGGGACCAATTGCCCGCTGATAAAGGAGATCGTTGCGAGAATGGAAAAGGCACCTGCGACACTGCCAACATGCAATGACATCTTGAAACGCGCGTTGATGAAAGCGGCAATGATGGCATTCACCACCAATACCATTGACACCGCCCCAACCGCCCCATAACGCCACCCAGAAGCAAAAACCACAGCCATACCCGCGACGGCCAATAAACCCACACCCATCCACAAAACGGGAGTCCGGGTTGATCGATCACGAGCCTCAATGGTTGCAATCTGTCCGGATCGTTTCAATGCCATCAGCAGACCAAGCGGCAACACGAAATAGCCAGCAAACGCCACCAAAAATATGGGCAAAGCGCGTTCTCCCAATCCATCGTGCAATGCAATCAGTAGGAAAACAGGCGGCGTAATGGTCAGTGGATTGATTAGCATGTTCACCGTCCACGCAGTCCGATGCTGCAGACGGTGGCTACCTGGGGGATCTTTGTCCGGCATGGATGAGGCAGGGTTTTGCACAACTAACACGTGCAATGAGTCGTGGATTTCGACTCGAAATCTACTCGCTGCGAACTCGAAAGTGGCATGCCGTCCAACGAACCTGCGCCATATTGTCCTTCCAATCCAGGCTCTCGTGCGCTGCGAGGAGGGATATTCGTCATCAAGGACCATCCAAACCATAGCGATCCGATGTTGTGCTTTCTCAAGAGTGGCTCCCTATTCTGTATTGCCAGCCATCAGTAGCCTTTACTTTAATGGAGGAGCAGGTGCCTCCCCGCGTCGTCCAGCACGCGTGTGTGGCCTTGCTCTCGACCTGTAACCCCTTACACCTGGGCCGAATTCTGCTATGCTATCCATTCTCTCCCGCACCGGTCTGTTTCTGGTTGTACTTGCTTTGGCAGGGTGCTCTCCGTCTCTGCAGGATGAAAGACCGCCCAATGTGATTCTGATTTTTGCGGACGACATGGGCTACACGGATTTATCGTCGTTCGGTCAGCAAGGATGGCAAACTCCGCATCTGGACCGACTCGGAGCAGAGGGCGCCCGATTTACAGATTTCTATGTCCCCACACCGGCCTGCTCTCCCTCACGAGCAGCGCTTCTTACGGGACGTTACCCGTTGAAGGCTGGCGTCAGAGAAGTGATCAGCCCCCGGACGTTGCGCGGGCTGCCCGAGACCGAGCGGACGGCGGCCGAGATATTTCGGGATGCAGGATACCAGACCGGCATGGTGGGGAAGTGGCACCTAGGTGCTCATCCTGATTTCCTACCCACCAATCACGGATTCAACAGCTGGTTCGGATTGCCGTATTCGAACGACTATTCGCCCCGCTCAATCAACAATCCGCGCAGCTATGCCGTGCAGTGGATGGAGCTGCCTGTGCTCCGGGATACGACCATCGTCGAGCGTGAACCGGACCAGCGGCAATTGACGGAGCGCTATACGAAGGAGTCCATCGACTTCATACGGACCAACAAGGACCAACCGTTTTTCCTGTACCTCGCGCACTCCATGCCCCACGTCCCACTCTGGGTGTCGGATCCCTTTGTCGATGCGAGTGGAGCCGGATTGTACGGAGACGTTATTGAGGAGATGGATGGCTCGACGGGGCGCATCATGGCGGAATTGGAAGCGCTCGGTTTGGAAGAGAATACGATTATCGTTTTCACGTCAGACAATGGCCCGTGGCTGTTGATGGGCGATCATGGCGGGACGAGGGGTGCCTTTCGGGAAGGCAAGGCGACCACATTCGAAGGGGGCGTCCGTATGCCGGCAGCCATCTGGGCGCCGGGGCAGATTACACCCGGGCAGGTGATATCGGATCCGGTGATCTCCATGGATGTTCTGCCGACGGTGCTCAATATGGCCGGCATCGCATTACCATCGAACCTGGACGGGATCCCTTTGGATGGGGCCCTGACGTCAGATGCGACCCTCGACTCCGAACGTCCTTTGTTTTTCTATCGCTCAGGCCAGCTCCGTTCTATGCGGAAAGGGAAATGGAAACTCCATGTACCGCATGCATATACGTCGATTCTGGAAGAATGGGGAGGACGTCCCGGTAGTGGAGGGCATCCGGGAGGATACGGCCGTGCTGAAATCGGTACAGCACTTTATGACCTGGAAACGGATCCATCTGAATCGGTCGATCTGGCTGCCTCGCGTCCGGATATCGTAGCGCAGTTGATGGTGCACATCGAGGATGCACGAGACCGCATCGGCGATGAGCTCACGGATCACGTAGGTAGTGAGGCTACGCCGCCGCAGTTCATCGATGCCGTCTGGCCCACTCTCGAAGGTGAGCCCGCCCCGGAAGGGAAGTAATCAGTCGCGACTAGTAGGCGCGAGCAAAGACGACGTAGCCTTTGGAAGGATTGCCGGAAACCGGATCGACACCTGCTTCCTCGTATCCTTCCATCGGGATGAGGCGAATGGTCGCCTTGGTCTCATCCTTGATGCGCTTCTCGGTCTCTTCAGTGCCGTCCCAGTGCATGCGGATGAAGCCGCCTTTTTCCTCGAGGACCTGCTTGAACTCGTCGTAGGACTCGACGGTCGTGGTATTGGCTTCGCGGTGGGCGAGGGCTTTTTCGAATAATCCCTGCTGGACGCTTTCCAATATTTCGGTCATGCGATCTGCCAGGCCTTCGCGAGGAGTGCTCGTTTTTTCGCCGCTGTCACGGCGGGCCACTTCTACGGTCCCATTCTGCACGTCGCGGGGGCCAATGGCCAACCGAACGGGCACGCCCTGGACCTCGTATTCGGCGAACTTCCAGCCTGGGCGGAAGCCATCCCGGTCATCAATGTGAATGCGGATGCCGACGGCTTTGAGTTCCTGTTCGATCTCGCGAGCAGCGGCCAGAACGTTTTCCCGGTCTTCATCGCTGCGATAGATCGGTACGAGTCCGACCTGGACTGGAGCGAGTCGGGGAGGCAAGATCAGCCCGGCATCGTCCGAGTGGACCATGATCAAGGCGCCAATCAGTCGCGTGGAAACGCCCCAGGAGGTAGCCCAGACGTATTCCAGCTCGTTGTTCTTGTTCTGGAACTGGCAGTCGAATGCTTTGGCAAAGTTCTGACCCAGGAAGTGGCTCGTTCCAGCCTGGAGTGCCTTGCCGTCCTGCATGAGCGCTTCTATGCAGTACGTCTCAACCGCACCCGCAAAGCGCTCTGAAGCTGTCTTGACGCCCTTCAGCACGGGAACGGCCATGTATTCTTCAGCAAACTTGGCGTAGACGTCGAGGATGGTCAGCGTCTCGTCAATGGCTTCCTGCTCGGTGGCATGGGCCGTGTGACCTTCCTGCCACAGGAATTCCATGGTGCGCAGGAACAGACGCGTGCGCATTTCCCAACGCACGACATTGGCCCACTGGTTGATCAAGATGGGCAGATCACGCCAAGACTGGATCCATCGGCTGTACGTGTCCCAAATGATGGTCTCCGAGGTCGGGCGCACGATCAGGTTTTCTTCCAGCTCCGATGCCGGGTCGGCTATCAGCCCCTCTTCCTCGTCCACCTTGAGGCGGGAGTGGGTAATGACCGCACACTCTTTGGCGAATCCTTCTACGTGGTCAGCCTCACGAGCCAGGAACGACTGTGGAATGAAAATGGGGAAGTAGGCATTCTGATGGCCTGTTTCCTTGAACATCCCGTCGAGCGCTTCCTTCATGTTTTCCCACAGCGCATACCCGTTGGGTCGGATGATCATACAACCGCGTACAGGTGAGTAGTCGGCGAGCTTGGCGCTCTTGATGACATCCAGGTACCACTGCGAATAGTCGTTTTCGCGGGAAGTGATTTTATCAGCCATGGAAGCAGGGATAGAGATTCGGGTAGCGGATAGCGTGGCGACAGGAGATGTCCTCCCGTGTGTACAGCATACCACAAACTGTACTCTGACCGCCCACTCTACGGGACAGTTCGCGGGTATATACACCGCTTCAGGCAGCAGAACACAGTTCGGCAGGGTATTTGCCTCACTTTTCACCGAACACAGGAGCCTCGGAAGTCAGTTGGGTTCATGCCGAGAAGGGAATCCGTCTGGCGAGGGAGATCCGGGGCTCTGTGTTTCGATTTCCAGAGTGGAAGCGGCTGATTATTCAGGGGAACCAATCCCTGCTTCGGCCGATACGCAACATACCAGGGTCGCACACGAGCTTACCGCATAGCTTTGCCTTCAGGAGGGGACACCGACATGCTGACCGATACGGAACGACACACGACGAAAAGACTCCCGGGATGGGTGATGAGCCGCATCCCCATGCTGGCCATCCTGGCTGTAGCTTCGATGGGACTTACAGGATGCTACACGCAGCTGGCTGTTCTCGAAAAACCGCACGGCGGCCTCGACCAGGTCGTGGCGGATTATGGCGATGATGGCGACATCCTGGTTCGGCGCTATTACGAAGACGGCTACGTGGAGGAAGAAGTGTACAGCGAGTATGATTGGTACAATCATCGTCCCTACTCGTACGCGCGCTATTTCGACAGCTTCTATGGTCCTGCCATGGGGGTGCGGTCACACTGCTGGGACCTGTTCTATTGTGACTCCTTCTGGGGCTACACGCCGAGTTACTCTCTTGCTTTCGGATATGGCTCCTGGGGCGTCTGGGGACGACCGTATGCATCCTTCGGCTTCGGATTGTCGTGGGGATATGATCCCTTCTATTACGGAGTGAACCACTATCGCCCCTACTCGCATTATCCAACCTGGGCATGGTACGGAGGCGGTAACCATTATAATTATGGAGGCGTCCGTGCTGTCACTGGCCACTATGCTCCTCGAGGGGAAACCATGGCACGCAGTGCGCTCACCAGTCGGACCCGGGGAACGCGAGGTGGTCGTGACCTGAACGGCGGCGTCGGTGTTCGAGGGTCCAACACGCGAGGCGAAGACCTGGGAACCCGTACAGTAGCAACGTCGGGTCGTGCTGCCTCGGCAACGACGTCCAAAGGATTGGCAACGGGCACAAGACCAACACGCGGCGCCCTGACGGGCGATCGCTCGTCCCGCAATGCATTCGGTACGACGCGCACGACGACGCGATCATCGGCAACCGGCACACGCACGACGTCGCGTGGCGTTGCTTCCACCCGATCCACGACGCGCACGACGCGATCAGCTGTGGGGACGCGTGACTATGGGACGACCACGACACGAACTCGGGCCACATCCAATTCGACAGGCTCGCGCGCCGTACCATCCCGCACGACCAGTCGTAACGGATCTTCTGTCGGGCGAAGTGCCAATACGCGCTCACGCACGTCGGGCATAGGCCGATCCACGGGTTCGTCGAGCCGCGGGACGTCGGTGGGCCGGTCCTCGGGAAGCTCTTCGCGTTCCTCTGGCAACGTGCGCAGATCCAGCGGTAATTCATCCCGCTCATCGGGCGTGCGCAGTTCCAGTGGTAGTTCGTCAAGATCCTCCGGTACTGTACGGAGATCAAGCGGCAGCTCGTCCCGTTCATCGGGCGTTCGCTCCAGCTCCGGCTCGTCATCCAGCCGCTCCAGCGGTCGATCTTCGTCCCGTTCGGGTCGAAAAAACTGATGGTTTTTCGTGTGGCGGCTCCGGACGGAGTCTGGAGCCGCCACCGACCACTTCCTTCCATTCCGCAGAAGTCCGAAAGAGGATTCTGATGCCATACCTACGTCCATTCCGTTCTATTTCGTTGCTCCTGGCTCTGCTGCTGATAACGGCAGTATCCCATGCGCAGACTGCCGACGATGCGCTGCGTTTTTCGAGCAGGACTCCGGGAGTGACAGCCCACAGTCTCGGAATAGGAGGTGCTGGCCTCGCAGGAATCGCGGATGCATCGGCGTTCGTCACCAATCCGGCGGGTCTGGGACTCGTGACACAGTCCGCGGCTTCCGGCTCCTTCTTTGCCCTTCAGTCCACCTCCGAAGGCACCTATTCTTCGCCCGGCTACACCAGTATCCTGGAAGATCAGCTCACGGATGCCGGCATCGGGAGCCTTTCCTATCTGTTCAAGGTGCCTACGACGCAGGGATCGATGGTAGTCGGAGCGGCACTGAATAGCGTCCACTCCTTTGCACGTAGCGCCTCGTACGATGGGGATAACGGCTTCAATTCGATAACGGATTACTTCATGCCGTTCTCAGACGAGTTCAGTTTGGTTGAAGACGCCGATGACATCTACCCGGACTTTTCTCGAACCCTGTCTTTCATCGCCTATGAGACCTTCGCCATCGATCTGGATCAGGGTCTGCTGGATGCCAATGATCCGGTCCCATTTGTCCCGGCCGTTTCGTTCGGAACGGTCGCCCAAACAGGGTTTCTGGAAGACTCGGGCAGCATGACCGAACTCAATTTCGGAGCAGGCGTGGAGGTTGCCAAGGATGTCATGGTCGGGTTCTCGCTGAATATTCCGGTCGGGTCCTTCGAACGTACGCGCGTACTGGAGGAAGACGACTATCTCAATGACAATGACGGCACAGGCGGGACGACAGACTTTGATTATCTCTACTTCTCCGAGCGTTTTTCTTCTGACCTCGTGGGAGTGAATGGACGATTCGGCGTATCGCTGCAGGCGAATCCGTTCATCCGCATCGGTGCCACCATTGAAACGCCAACATTCTATGCCATCGAAGAGTCCTACAGTACGTACCTGGAAACCGAGTTCGACAACGGAGACATTTTCAGCTATGGAGACGCTTCGGGTCAGGATGCTGGTTCGGGCAACTTCGACTACACGCTGCGAACGCCTTGGAAAGTGGGCATGGGCATGCAACTCACAACAGGCAAAGCCAATTTGCTGGCGGATGTCGAGTGGATGGACTGGTCCCAGCTGGAGCTGGACTCCAACACCTATTCTTTCGCCGCTGAGAACCTGGGCATTCGCGATGCCTTGCAAGCCGTGGTAAACATCCGGTTGGCGGCCACATACGATCTCGACAACATGCAGCTGCGCGCGGGCACAGGATTCAATCCAGATCCCCGTCGCCTCGAGCGGTTCCATGCAGAAGGATTTCCAAGCGTTACCCGGGATCGGACATTCGGATCACTTGGTGTGGGGTATCGCTTCAATGAACGCATGACATTTGATCTTGGCTGGATGGTTGAGATGCAGGAGGACCGCATGGATCTGTACAGCGATGTCTCAGAAGCGCCTTACGTCCTTGAGGATGTATCTCGGCACCGCGTGCAGTTTGGCGTCACCCTGGGTCTATGATCCAGCAGGACAGGCTTTTCTGATCGACCCGGCGTCCTAACGTGCCCATGGCATCTGATCGGGTTCTTGAGGCCTGACTATGCCCGAAAAGAAGCGGGGCGGCGTTCGATGAACGCC